>CAZYSM010000024.1:28666-42266 GCA_964649975.1 uncultured Bacteroidales bacterium
CAATAAATTGTCTTTTCCTTATTGCGGACACGGAATAAAGGTGTCTGCAAAACAAATAAATGTCCATTTTTGATAAGTTCCGGAAAAAACTGCAAAAAGAAAGTAATCAAAAGCAAACGGATATGCATACCGTCCACATCTGCATCTGTGGCAATAATTATTTTGTTATAACGCAGATTCTCAATCCCCTCCTCAATGTTCAATGCAGCCTGTAAGAGATTAAACTCATCGTTCTCATATATAACCTTTTTGGTCAAACCGTATGTATTAAGCGGTTTTCCGCGTAAGCTAAAAACCGCTTGAGTAGCAACATCCCGTGCCTTAGTTATACTTCCGCTGGCCGAATCGCCCTCAGTGATAAATATCGTAGACTCTTCACGGCGAGGATGATTGGTATTGTAATGAATATCGCAGTCACGCAATTTCTTGTTATGCAAACTAACCTTACGCGACTTTAAACGACTGATTTTCTGAATATTCTGTATTGCTTTACGTTCCTTTTCTGCTTCCTGAATTTTTTTCAGAATAGCCTGAGCCACGTCCTCGTGACGATGCAGGTAGTTATCCAGCTCGGTCTTGAGGAAATCCATAATATACTGGCGCACTGATGGTCCTCCAGGCCACATATCCTTGGAACCAAGCTTGGTTTTGGTCTGCGATTCAAAGACAGGATCTTCAATCTTAATACTTATAGCAGCAATAACAGAAGTGCGTATATCAGAAAAATGAAAATTCTTCTTGTAAAAATCCCTGATAGTCTTGACAAGGGCCTCTTTAAATGCCATCAGGTGTGTTCCACCCTGGGCAGTGTATTGTCCGTTGACAAAACTGTAATATTCCTCACCGTACTGGCGTCCGTGTGTCAGTGCTATCTCAATATCCTTACCCTTAAGGTGTATGATGGGATAAAGAATATCTGTAGTAATTTTCTCATTAAGCAGGTCCAGCAAACCGTTCTGTGAGAAATATAACTGACCGTTAAGATAAAACTTCAATCCTGTATTAAGGTAAGTATAATTTTTTATCATTGTCTCCACTATGGAGAAACGATATTTATACTCGGGAAACATCTGCGGATCAGGCTGGAATATAACTTCCGTGCCGTTGCGTTCATCCGTAGACATCAAAGGTTTATCTTCCAATAAATTTCCTCGTTCAAAAACAACTTCCTTAACCTGTCCATCACGGAAAGAACGGACAATAAAAGTACTGGAAAGGGCATTGACAGCCTTAATACCCACACCATTAAGACCTACGGATTTCTTAAACACCCGAGAATCATACTTAGCGCCTGTATTCATTTTGGAAGCAACATCCAGAACTTTACCCAGAGGTATTCCACGGCCATAGTCCCGCACACGCACACGTCCTTCTTCACTAATATCCACTTCAATCTTATCTCCATACCCCATCATATATTCATCTACAGCATTGTCAATCACTTCTTTAAGCAAAACATAAATACCATCGTCGGCAGAAGAACCATCTCCAAGTTTTCCTATGTACATCCCAGGACGACGGCGGATATGCTCCCGCCATTCAAGTGTCTGTATGGTATCTTCGGTATATTTCTGCACACTCATAAAAATCCTGCTTTTTTAATTCAATGTGCAAATCTAATTGAATTTTTCCTTTTTTGCCGAAAAAGTTTTTTTAAGGGCTTTTTATAGCCAAATTTCAATGATTAACTTATCTTTGTACGCTCCCTACAAATCTAAAATTTATTTTCTTTGTAAACAATATTTAACATTTTCAAGAAATAAAAAATGGAAATCACTTTCAATATAAATGAAAAAATATTTGACCTTAACAATAAAATTTTCCGGATAATCTCTGAAGTTGCTGCCGAAGAAAATCTTGAAATATACGTCATCGGCGGATGGGTCAGAGACCAGATTTTAGGCCGTCCCTCGGAAGACATAGATTTTGTTGTGGTAGGCAGCGGAATAAAAATAGCTAAAAAAGTGGCACGGCGTCTTGGTGTGCGTAATGTTTTTGTTTTTAAGAACTTTGGCACAGCTATGTTCAAATACCACGGACTGGAAATTGAATTTGTCGGGGCACGTAAAGAATCCTACCGCCGTAACTCCCGTAAACCAATAGTGGAAAACGGAACACTACAGGATGACCTTAACAGGCGCGACTTTACCATTAATGCTATGGCTATTAGCCTCAATCCTGATACTTTCGGAAAATTAATTGACCCTTTCAATGGCCTGGAAGATTTGCAGAAAAAAATCATCCGCACGCCGCTTGACCCGGATATAACTTTCAGTGACGACCCACTGCGTATGATGCGTGCCATACGCTTTGCCACTGTGCTGGATTTTGAAATACATCCTCAATCTCTGGAAGCTATTAAGAAAAATAAAGAACGTATAAAAATTGTCTCCCAGGAACGTATAACCGAGGAACTTAATAAAATAATGAAAGCCGAACGGCCCTCCAAAGGTTTCCGGCTCCTGTTTGAAACAGGCCTGCTGGAAATAATCTTTCCGGAACTATATGCCCTCCAAGGGGTTGACTACAAAAACGGTATTGGCCATAAAGATAATTTTTTCCATTCAATACAGGTGCTGGATAACGTAGCTGCAAAAACCGATAACCTATGGCTCAGATGGGCTGCTCTGCTCCACGATATTGGCAAGCCCAGGACAAAACGTTTTGAAGGAAATACCTGGACATTCCACGGACACGAAGTAGTGGGGGCTAAAATGATTCCCGACATCTTCCGGCGGATGAAACTCCCCCTGGATCAGAAAATGAAATACGTTCAAAAATTAATACTGCTTCATCACCGGCCTATGCACCTGATTGGTGACCAGGTAACCGACTCCGGAATACGCCGCCTGATAGTGGATGCTGGAGAAGACCTGGACGACCTTATGCTCCTGGTAGAATCCGATATGACAACTAAATTTGAGGAAAAAAGAGAACGTTTCCTGAAAAATTTCCGTCAGCTGCGCGAAAAAATCAAAGAGGTAGAAGAAAAAGACGCTCTGCGAAACTGGAAACCTCCTATTGACGGTCATATTATTATGACGACTTTTGGCATAAAACCATCGCGTCTGGTTGGCGACATCAAGGATGCAGTTAAAGATGCTATCCTTGACGGAATTATTCCTAACGACTACAAGGCTGCCTTTGAATATATGCTGAAAATAGGGCAGGGAAAAGGCCTCCAACCTGTAAACCTGCAATACAAAGATAATCCGCCACAGAAAAAAGCAGAGGATACAAACAAAGAGGATTAAAAACATTTTTGCTACAGAAAAAAATTAATATCTTAGAGACCTCTTTTCTCAAACAAATGAAAACTTGAGTGTTATGAAAAAAGCTATTGTTGCACTTGGAGGAAATGCGCTCTTGCGAGGCAATCAAAAAGGCACTATTGAAGAACAAATCCAAAACGCCACAGACACATTAAACAATGTTATCAACCTCATTAAAGAAGGCTATAACATCGTAATCACCCACGGAAATGGGCCTCAGGTAGGAAACATCCTTATGCGTAATGATGCGGGCGAAGAAAAATACGGTATTCCTCAGATGCCTCTGGATATCTGCGTGGCCGACTCGCAAGGTGGTATAGGTTATATGCTGGAACAAGTAATGATTAATGTACTAAAACAGCATGGAATAGACAAAAACGTTGTTACCCTCGTAACACAGGTGGAGGTTGACCCTAATGACCCTGCCTTTGAAAATCCCACTAAACGTGTAGGTAAGATTTACACAAAAGAAGAAGCTGACAAACTGGCCAAAGAAAAAGGCTGGATCTTCAAGCCCAGCCCAAAAGTTCCGGACGGATGGCGCCGTGTGGTTCCTTCCCCGCAGCCATTAAAAATTGTAAATGTTAACGTAATAGAACAATTGCTTAACGAAGGTAATATTGTCATTGCTGTAGGTGGCGGCGGTGTTCCAGTTTACCGTGATGACAAAGGAATGATACACGGAATAGAAGCCGTAATAGACAAAGACCGTGCTTCATCTGTGCTGGCAGCAGATATTAAAGCTGACGAGTTTTATATCCTCACTGACGTGCCTTATGTATATCTCAATTACAACACACCCCAGCAGCAAGCACTGGAAACGCTTACTGTATCACAGGCAGAAGAATATATGAAACAGGGCGTTTTTGGAGAGGGTAATATGTCACCCAAAATTGAAGCCTGCATCAACTACATCAAAAAAGGTGGAAATAAAGCTGTTATCACCGAAGCATCAAAGCTTAATGATAAAAAATTTGGGACTAAAATTATCCCTGGCTAATTATTTTTTTTCCTGGCGGATGCAACCGTTTGCATCCGCCAGATACCTTTTACAAACAAATAAAAAACTTATTATGCGCACACTGGAAAACGATAACATCTTTTTTGTCAGCTCAGTAGGGCTGCGTTTATTACCGGAACAATTCGGACCTTTTCTGCACGACTACATACTGCCCAATTCCGAAGAAATCAAAGCCGGTGAATGGACTTATCGCGTGTTCCGCGACATCAGCGGGGCACAGATATGGATTGCCCAGAGAGAGGAAGAAGCTTTTTTCCATCCATTCTATGACGGAAAAAGCCGGCTGAAAGTTAAGCTGACTGAAAAATACGACATGTCAGGCCACTTTTACGGATGGGTTAATCCACGCGGAGAACAGGAAGGTGATTTCCCTGTGCTATTCCTTAGCCCAGATTTTTTCCTGCACCAAAATATCATCCTACCCACTACTGTAGATGTCAATATCATTGGCCTGGTACGTGCCATTGATTTTTACAATCCTGCTGCACAAAATCCGGAATTTCCTCTGGCAGATAAGAGCTATATACCACTGGGCTTGTTCGGAGAAGCGCAAGGAGAAACAGCTCTCATTACCGGAGAAGTAATTGATTTTGAAGAAAAAACAAATAGTCTGACAGGTCACTCTTTTTACTGGATACTCATTAAATCTGCCTTTGATACAGAATTCGACCTGCTGGCTGACGGACGCTTTTTCTCACCTGGTGAGCTGGAAACTGGAAAAATCCTCCAGGCAGAAGTTATGCAGCTTGGGAAAATTGTAGAATAATTCATTCTACAACATACTCACGTTTTACCACTGAGCTGGCAGTGAAAAAGCCCAGCGCTCCGCCCTCTATATTTGTAGGCAAATTCCAGTGCTGGGTATCAAAAAGTGAACCTGACCACTGTGTCTCTATCAACATTGCCCGTATGTAGCTTTCAAAAAATGGCGTAAGAGAATATTTTTTTTCCACTATTCTGGTACCTTTAGGAAAAAACACCTGCTGTTGATAAGGCTGGAACAGCTCGTTTACATCCATTGTCCGGAGAGTGAAAAAATACATACGGGCGTGAGTACTGTCATAGGGCATAGTGTCATAATCCGGCAGATTAGACCAATCCAAATCTATAATATACATTGAAGCCTCAAACGGGTCAAAGACAGGCCCAACGTATGAAATACGATACAAGCCCTCTTGAGGCACATATTCATATCTTAGTGTATCAGGCAAATCAACAGGATATACCTCTGTAGCTGCTTTGTAAATTTTATTATCCACCATAACGAACAGTGTATAAACCCTGTCAATAGTAGCAGCAAACTTCACATTTGATATATAAATACCTGGCAAACTATCTGGATGATGAAAAGCATATTGCCGTCCTTTGGTACGGACAATGACAGTGGCATTATTGATATATTCAATTGTATCGCCAGGATCGGCAAAAGAATAAGATAGTTTTACACGCTGATAACCATATTCATTGGTCAATAATCCCTCTACAATTACATATTTTGTAGTATCATCAATTTTGTAAGGATATGGCTCTTCGCAGGAAAAGGTAAAAAGCACAAAGCTAAGCAATAGGTATATCCACAGCTTACTCATTTCCATAACTTTTAAAACTTAAAACGATAAGAAAGCGAGGGCACAAAACGCATAAAATAGTAATAAGCAGGTGTCAGCTGATATTCATAAATATAATTACCCGGAACATAAAAGAAATTATCTCCGGCCTGAACCTTGTTAAAGTTTACCATAACCGGATTTTTCCTTCCGTAAGCATTGAAAAGTGAAAAAGTGAGATAATGCGAAAATTTATTATGAGGATTTTTATTTAACCTCACGGTTAAATAAAAATCCAACCTATGATAAGGTGGCAATGTAGCATTATTGGGATACGAGTAAATAGGAATATAACGGTCTGCAGCCCTGTAATACCCTACTGGTGCGGAAAACCTGTTGCCTGAATTATAGACCCAGAGCAAGCCTGTGCGTACTCTCTCAAATGAATATGACAAAGAAAACAGCAAGTTATGAGGTTTATCGTAAGAGGTATAAATCCAATAATCTCCGTATAGTTCTGGCACCTGCATAAACACACGTCCGTATGTATAGCTAAGCCAATAATTCAACCTGCCTCTGCTTTTGCTCAAATAAAATTCCACTCCAGCAGCAAAATTAGTACCCATACGTATATCTGCCTCAATATATGGATTAAACAACAAAGTGGAAAAACCTGAAAAATGCACAGTATTTCTTATACGTTTAGCATAAAGCTCCAGGGAAAAATCCACTTTATCACCTTTTTTGAACACTCCCAGGGATAACTGGCGGGAATTGAGGGGCGGAATATTGTTATTAACAGGAAACCAGGCTTCCACAGTTGTAAAAGGACTAATGGAAGTGGACAAAAGATTCAAAAACTGGCTGTAGTTTCCATAAGAAAGTTTCACTATCCACCTGGGGGAGAGAGCATAAGAAATACTTGCACGTGGTTCGCTACGCAAGTATGAATTAAAAATCTGCAATCCTATCGTATCCGTAGCTATAAGACTATGAAAATCATCATAATAATACACAATTGTGGGGCCCATATTTGCCCAACGGTGCAGATTAATCCCAAAATTCAGTTTTATTTTATCTGCAATAATCCATCTGTCGCCTATGTATGCATATATATCAAGTGCGTTCTGCGTGGGTATATAAGCCAGATTGTTAATATTGGCAGGATTAAAATAATAATAGAACAGGCCTGTTCCAAAACGCAGGGTATTTGTGTTAGTAAGCTTATAAGAAAAATCTTCCTTCAAACCACTGACCGAAATAGCAGAGTTAAATACATTTATGGTATCAGGAATAAACCTCAGGAAATAAGAATATTGCCCGGTAAAAAATGTAGTATTAAGGAACAGTCGTCTGTTAAAAACGTGATTCCAGCGGACAGTGCCAGCGATATTACTCCACCACATACTGGAAGCAATAAAATCCCTGGTCAGGCGTATAAAATCCTTACTATAAAAGAGTGATAGAAAAAATCTATTTTTCTTATCAGGATTAAAATTAAATTTTGTCTGTAAATCCCAGAAATTCACTTTCATAAAACTGTTACTATTATCATAAAGCCAGTTAATATTAGAGGTTCGTGCCGAAACCATAAAAGATGATTTTCCTCTGACCACAGGGCCTTCAAAAGTCATTGCCGAAAGTATGGGGCTTATCTCTCCGTTAAGATGATACTTGAAAAAATCGCCCTCACGCAAACGTATGTCAATAACCGAAGAAACCCGTCCGGGATACTGGACCGGCAAGTCGTTTTTGTAAACTTTAATATCACTGACAGCCCAGGGAGATACTGCAGAAAAAAATCCAAGCATATGGACAGGATTAAAAACCGGAGCATCGTCAATGAGAATAAGGTTCTGGCTCTGGTCTCCGCCCCTGACGTGGAAAATCATTGAACCATCACCGTAAAAATTAAACCCCGGGATAGCCTGTAAACTTTTCAGAGCATCATAAGTGCCACCCAGAGCAGGATTACGTTTAACCAGAGCCTGCGGAAAATTAATGAAATCCAGAGAATTGACACTAATAGGACGTGTATTATCCTCAGGAGTAACCACCACATAATCAAGCAGCTGTGGATTAACTTTCAGATGCAAATTAATCTGGATATCCGATGTAATATCCACAATTTGCCTTTGTCTATCATACCCAACATAGGAAACCTCCAGCAAATGTTTTCCTGCAGGACATTTAAAAGAAAAAAAGCCATATTCATTGGTAAGAGCAACAAATTTCTTATCCAGGAAAATTGCAGCGCTGATAATTACTTCTCCTGTGGCTGCATCCTGCACAAAACCTTTTACAGAAAAAATCCTGTGCCCTTCATTTTGGCTTGCAATAGGATGAGGACGTGGCTTAAGAATAATATTATTTCCCGAAAAACTATAATCCAAAGAAAATTCGTTAGCAACAACATTAAGCACCTGTATAAGAGGCTTTTTCCTGACAATAAAGGTAACTATACGCTTATCATCAATCAACTGCGGATTATAAGAAAAATAAAAGCCACTTTGAGAGGAAATCCCGGCAAAAACCTCTTTGAGAGGTTTTTGCCGGACATCTACAGTTATAAGTTTATCTTCAAGATTATTTTGAGCAAATACACCGAAAAAGAAAAACAAAAGCTGAACAAGAACTAAATATCGCTTCATTTTGCAATATATTCTTCTGGACCCTGTTTAACAATTTCAATACCTTCGGTTTGGGCAATTACTTGGAGTATTTGTTCCACAGATTGATTAGTAAAAACAGCAGTTAGACGGTAATTTTTTATCCGCGGATTGGTAACAACCACCTTTACACCAAAATTACTTTCAATATCAGCAAAAACTTTTTCCAGAGGAGTATTATCAAAAACTAACTTTCCTGTAGCCCAGGCCATAATATTTTTATCAGTAGCAACCTTCACCCGTATAGAATGAGAAGTGACAATAGCTTTCTCACCAGATCTCAATAAAGCATCCTTGCCTCTGGCATTTACCCTGACAATACCACGGTTAACAACAACACTCTTATCTTTCTGTGAAACCAAAAATTCTGTTCCCACCACCTGCACAGAAAAACCATCTGTTTTGACAACAAAAGGCAAAGAAGTATTATGCCTTACCACAAAATAGGCCTGACCATAAAGTCTAAGCATTCTGTTTTTAGCAGCAAATCCTCTTTTGAGCACAAGCTTGCTATTCTCCCGTAACTTAACTACAGAGCTATCAGGTAATACAACAGTAATATTTCCACCTCGTGCAACATATTTCTTTTCGGGACGGATAAAAATAAAAAAGGCAAAGAAAAGTAGGACAATTGCCGCAGCAGCATACTGCCATACACCACGAAAATTAAAATCAATTATCCTGGTATGTGGCTTTTCATTCCATCCAGCTCTATCCTTAAAGCGCTGCCATTCCTGATCAGTATCCACCTCAAAATCAGAGGAAGACATCTCCTCCATTCCGCTGAAGGAAGCAACAAAATCATCAAAAAATTTTCTATTCTCAGGTGATTGATCCAGCCAGGCATTAAGCTGTCTCTCCTGTTCCTCAGAAATTTCCCCTGTAATTTTAAGAATAATCAGGTCCAGATATTTAGGGTCAATATGCTTCATCCAGTATAATTTTTTCTTTCTTTAATAAATACACTAAAAACAGAAAAATACCTTACTCAGAATCGTGAAAATCTGAAAGTTTTTCACGTAAAATTTTCATAGCCTTTGAAATGTGCACTTCCACAGTTTTTACGGAAATATTCATTTTTTCGGCTATTTCCTTGTATTTTAATCCCTGGTATTTATATAAAAAAGCCTGACGCATTTTTTCAGGCATAGATTGTATAGCTTTAAAAATAGCCTCCTGGAGTTCAACAGCTTCCACGCGATAATCAAACTCCACCGGATTAATATCGGCCTCCAGCAAATCCTCGGTAGAGGACATTTTTTTATTATCCCTGATATAGTTGAGGCTCAGATTATAAACCGTACGATAAAGATAGGCTTTGACATTACGATCTACCTCAATATTTGAGCGATTATTCCACAATTTTATAAAAGCCTCATGGACAATATCCTTGGCTATATCATAGTCTTTGATAACCTTATAAGCATGATAAACCAAAGGTGTAAAAAGCTCTTTAAAAAGTTTCTCAAAACTCCTTTGATTCAGACGTTTACTTTTCTTTGCCATAAAAACCAAACTAAAAATTTCCAGTATATAAACGTAGAAAGATCCAATTATGCTTCAACATAACTGAAAACAATAACTTTTTCAAGACTTCCGTTTTCGCCCAATACAGGTGTATATACCTCATTGATATACTTGGTTTTACCCTCAATCATATATTGGACGGAAGTCTTTACCACCTTTCCGGTTTTCAGGTCATCCCAGATTTTTTTGTAATTACCTGTATTAACAAAATCAATAGAGATAAAACGCTGGTGTTTGGTTCCTATGACTTCATCCTTAGTTAATTTAAGGAAGGACAAATATAGAGAGTTGGCATCAATAAAATCACCGCTATAACTAAGCACATAATATCCAATAGTATTATTAATAGCCAATAATAAATTGCCGATTTCCAGGTCTCGTTGCCTTATCTTTGTTTCACACTCAATCTGGTATGACTTCAATTCTTTTTCCAGCTTTGAACGTTCTTCAAGCACACGCTGCAATTGCTTTTTCTCTTTATTCAAAGTCCTTTTCAATTCCTCAATGGAACGCTCCATTTTAGCAATATTCTCACGGGCTTCAGCTTCCTTCTGCTCCAATTCCTGCGACTTACGAGCAGTTTCTTCCAGTAATTTCTGGGTACGTATATTTATCTTAACCGTAGAAATAGCAGCAGCAATAGATTCGCCTATTTTTTCCACAAATTCTATTTGATATGGCTCAAACTCTTCAAAGGAAGAGAGCTCAACAACTCCCATTACCTGCTCGTTAACTATCAAAGGCACAATCAAAATACTACGAGGAAGATCCGATCCCAAACCAGATACAATCTTGAAATAATCCTTGGGAACATCATTCATGTAAATTGTCTTACCTTCAAGATAGCATTCCCCTATGAGGCCCTCGCCTGGCTTAAACTCTCTTTTATAAAAACGGTGCCTATCGTAAGCATAAAAAGCTTTAAGCTCAATAAAAATATTTTCCGGATCATCATCATTAACTACATAAATACCACCAATGTTGGCAACAGTGTAATTAACCAATTTAGAAATCACAGCCTGGGACAAATCATCCAAATCTTTGGAATGCTCACGTATAACTTCGGCAAATTCTGCTATACCCTGCGATGACCACTGACGCTGTTGGTTTTCTATACGGCGCAGCTCTGCCTCTTTCTGAGCATTTACCAGATTATCCCTCAAACGTAAAAGCGCATTTCCAAGTGTATCGTATTTACTGACCGGTTTAAAAGCATATTCAAAATTATTCTCTGCCAGCTTGCTGGCAAATTCGCTTGCATCCTTGAGATAGTTAACAATCTTTGCCAGAACATTATAAAAGTGTCCGAACTCATCATCCCCAGAGGAAACCGGAACATTAACCAATTTTCCTTCGGAAATCTCCTGGGCAATATCTATTAACTTTCGGGTATTTGATATTATATCCCGGACAAAAGCAAAGAAACCAATAGTCAACAAAATCAGGAAAATAAAGGTTCCAAAGACCATCCATCTTCTATACACAACAACTCTGGAAGTAACCTCATTAATAAATTTATCGGTTTCGCTTGATACCTTTGCAGAGAGTCTATTAATTTTATCAATCAATTGGGTTTCAAGACCTTTAATTTTTCCTCCTTTAGCCAGCTGGGCATAAGCTGAAAATGTCAAATTGACGTCTTCAAAGGCCTTTGGGTCATCAAATTGCGCCAGCAAAACTTTCTGACGAGTAATCAAAGTATCTGTAAGGTCAAGAATTTCATAGTAATCATTCTGCATCTCCTTGGGCCAGTAATCTACAATAGGCCACATAATCTCCTTAATATCATAGTAATCCTTATCCATCAGGGAATTGAGAAGCTTGTAGCTCTGTGCCGCAGTGTCCTTTTCTGTAAGCAACCAATTAGTCAAAAGTTCGTCCGAACGGATAATAGTCAGTTTGAGGCGGTCAAGCTGACGCAATGAAGTCACATAATTTTGATAAAGATATTCATTTGTCCTGCTCAGACGTTGAAAACTTATATAAGTATAAGATACAAAAATGATGACCAGAACTACGAAAGTTATATAAAGAAATGCAGCTTTCTGGCTAACGGTTAACCTTGCCCTTTGCTTCATTGCTAAAAATTTATACCTGAAATTGTTCTATAAAGTTAAGCAAAAATCATTCAAATCAAAACAATTTTTATAAATAACGCATAAATAAGTGGTTATGTTCTAAAATCCAGGGCGACCCAATAACCGGAACATATTTGTTTTATAAGCTTCCACGCCGGGCTGGTCAAACGGATTTACCCCAAGAATATATCCGCTGATACCGCAGGCACGTTCAAAGAAATAAAACAACTGCCCCAGGGTAAACTCATTTATCAAAGGCAATTCCACAATAATATTGGGCACTCCACCCTGAAGATGTGCCTGCAAAGTACCTTCAAAAGCTTTTTGATTAATTTCCTCAATAGTTTTGCCTTCAAGATAATTCAATCCGTCAAAATTATGCGGGTCGTGATCTACGGTAATTAACTTAGGTTTGTGTATATTAAAAATAACAGTCTCAAACAAATTCCGTGGTCCCTGCTGAATATATTGCCCCAGGGAATGCAAATCAGTAGTAAACTGAGCCACAGCCGGGAATATTCCTTTATTATCTTTACCTTCGCTTTCGCCAAAAAGCTGCTGCCACCAGCGTTGTAGATACTCCAGCTGGGCAGAATAAGTAGTCAGTATTTCCAGGTTAAATCCTTTTGCATACAAGGCATTACGGGCAGCAGCATATTGCTCGGACAGATTACCCTCGTTCTGTGCAATAGTATGAATTTCCATCACACGTGCACCATCTATCAATGCTTTAATATCAAATCCGGCATAAGCTATCGGCAGCAAGCCAGCAGGAGTAAGCAAGGAATAACGTCCACCTACATTATCAGGAATGGGCAATACCTTATACCCCATTTTACGGGACATCTCCAGCAAATTCCCCTTACGGGGATTAGTTATGGCAACTATCCTGTCTTTTGCCTTGTCTCCATATTTTCTCTCTATCAGGCCACGCAAGCTACGGAAAGCAACCGAAGGCTCGAGAGTAGTACCAGACTTGGAAATAACACAAAGGGCAAAATCCTTGTCCTCAAGATATGACAGCAAATCAGCCAGATAAAGTTCATTCAGATTTATTCCGGCATATATAACTTTTTTCTGTGAGAAAAATCCGCTTAAAGCCTCAATAGTTGCTTTTGAACCAAGATAAGATCCTCCTATCCCAATGACTACAAGAATATCAGAGAGGGAACGTAATTTTCCGGCAGTATCCAGGATTTCATTGAGGCTATCCTGGGATATTGAAGACGGCAAATTAAGCCATCCAAGGAAATCGGATCCTGGACCTGTGCCAGCCTCCAGGAGTTTATTTTTTTCATTGGCCAACGACAAATACTTATCAAGAGTGGTATCATCCACAAAATCCTTTACATAATCCAGCTTAAGACTTATCATTTCCATGATTACAAAATTTTATTTTACTATTCCAGTCCAAAATTAACAAAATAGAGATAATAAATCAGAAAAACAGCTATAACGTTTCCATAAAATAAAAAAGCAACGAGCC
>CAZYSM010000025.1:0-9831 GCA_964649975.1 uncultured Bacteroidales bacterium
CCATTACCATCTCGCGCACCGCAGTGGGTCGGAGTTTGCGGATTTTGAATTTGCGGAAAATATGTTGTTTGTCCATTTTTTCTGATAAAGTTAATTATATTGCGAAAAATTATCCCAGAGCTGTTATATAAAAATTTCTTTGCTGGGATTTTTTTATATTTTTATGTTAAGAAAACCTTAAACAAAACTAATGGCAATTGATAAGATAACAGTTTTCCGCACCAAACGGAAAATAGCTCTTTATTCGGTGATTGTGAACACATTTCTTTCAGTGATAAAGATCGTGGGTGGAATAATCACAGGGTCGTCGGCACTGATTGCCGATGCCGTGCATTCCCTTTCGGACGTGGCAGCCTCGTTGAGCATTTTGCTGGGCATTATCCTGTCCAACCGTAAATCCAAAGCCTTTCCTTACGGATTGTACAAGGTGGAAAATTTGGTATCCCTTCTGAGCGCTTTTGCCATTTTTTTTGCCGGATATGAGATTGGACGGGAAGTTTTGTTTTCCACTGTAAAGCCCATGACCTCGCTTCCGCTGGCTCTGGGCGTAATTCTGTTGACTTTGATAACCACTTTTAGTTTCTCCCGGTATGAACAGCGGCAAGGTGAGAAAATCAACTCGCCTGGTCTGGTTGCGGATGCCAGGCACGTAATGACGGATTTTTATTCCTCTCTGGTAGTTGTGGTAGGCGTAGTTGCTCAATATCTGCACTTAATCTGGTTGATGAAGGGCGTAGTGCTGATAATCATCGGCTTTATTTTTTACAGTGGATTTGAAATCCTCAAAGACGCAGTGAAAGTATTGCTGGACGCCTCGGTGGACAGCCAGACCATTGAACAGGTCAAGCAGATTTTGAACAATCATCCGGAAGTTGTAAAAATAAATTCCGTGCAGGGACGAAGCTCTGGCAGTTATAAGTTCCTTGAGCTGGATATTGCTATTGACATTGAGGAACTTGACGCGGCTCATTCCTTTGTGGAACATCTGAAAGATCATATTCTCAATGAAGTGGAATTTGTTGAGGACGTGGTTATCCATTTTGAGCCGGCTTTTTCACAGATGCGGATTGCTGTGCTGACTGATGGTCAGGGCTATATTTGCAAGCATTTTGGTTCGTGCGAAAACATTGTCATTTTCACGAAAGAAAACGGAGAATTGCGCAAGGAAGTTTATAAAAATCCTGCCCTGGAGCTGGAACGCCATAAAGCCATTGAACTGGCAGAATTCCTGAAACACAAACATGTCCGCTGTGTGGTATCCCGGAATTTCCCGGAAAAAAGTATGGGGCCGAAACTATTGCAGGATTTCCGCATCCGGCTCGTCCGCACGGATAAAATCCACCTGGACGATCTGGATATTGCTACGGTGTGCGGATAATAATTAGCTTAAAACTCCATCCGGATTCTCAGTCCGTAGCCCCAGGTGCGCCAGTCTGGTCCAGGAACATAGCTCACTGCTGCTTTGATAGCGTATTTGTACCTTATCATCTGCTGTTTTTTGTCCAGACGGTATTTGCCATGGATTATGTCAAACATGTATGTGGATGCCATGACCATGAGTGCGCCGGTGAGGGCATAAACATGTCCTTTGATTTCTGGAGGAGGAGAGTAGAGGTTTTTTATCTGTACAAATAATGTGCTATCCTGCAGAGCTTGCTTGAGCCAGTGATTTTCGTATAGGAAAACTCCGGTGGCAATAGATCGGATACCTACCAGAGCCCATGCTGTCCGGTTGTCCTGTGCCTTGAAGTGGATATATCCCGGTACCACGGTTGCAAATAACATATCCTGCATACGGAAGGTCTGCGAAAGCAGGTAAAATTCCTGAAAAGTCATCTGGCTGTCAATCTTTGGCAGGAGGTAATTATCGTTTTTGCGGATATGGTACAGGTCAATGTCCTGGGCCATGAGTTGTAGAAAAAGACAGCTAATCAGGATGGTTATAGATAGTTTTTTCATGGCTTGATTTTTATTGCCTTTTCAAAATTACAAATTTATATACGAAAAACGATTTTTTAAAGTTTTCTGAATGCTAAATGGTGGTAGTTTTACAGAAACAGGGCAGCTGTAAGGCTGCCCTGAATAAGTTATAGCAAGCTTATCAGTGAGGTAATCATTCCGCTGATAACTTTTCCGGTTGTAGGATCATAGGTAGATCCAAAGAGGCTGTGTGGAATGAGGTATATCAGCAGCATAAAGACTGTGGCACCAACAGTCCACCACCGGCGTGCCTGATTACGGTTTGCCAGGATAGCAGCGAGCCAGCCGAGGAATATTAGCAATGTCTTGTTGTCAGTCAAGTCCCATCCGAAAGGAATACCTGTCCACCACTGGCCAAAGGCGTAATGTTGTACTGTTGGGCCAAAGATAAATCCGCCTATAATTAGCAGGATAAATGCCCACCATTGTATTTTTCTGTATGAGAGGTCATTGAAAATGGCTAATAGGCCGGCAGCCACACCAAAGAGCAGGGCAAAGAACATAAAGAATATATGTGGAATAAGTATCCAGGCCGGAACATGACCTTTGAAACGGATTATGACAGGGTTATCCGCACGTGTGTATATTGTGTCCTTACCTTTATATAGTTCCACGTAGTATTGCATCTTTCCTGCCGGTGGCAGAGTGGTAATTATTCCGATTAGAGTATCCCCCAAACGTCTTAGTTTCAGTATGGTATATCCTGTGTTTAATGGATAAATTCTTTGATATACAAATCCGTATACCAGGGTATCGGGCATATATATTTTTATGACTGCATCTGTGCCCGTGGTATGGCTGCGCGGATATTGGAATTTATATTCCTTGCCATCAAGTACAATCTTATCCTTTTTCGGATAAGTAGGACCTGTAACACGTTGATAATAAGCTATTGCAAAAGTCAAGATAACAGCTATAATCCATATAATTGTTCGTTTCATAGTGAATTGGTTTTATGGTTTGGTTTAAGCATTAAAAAGAAAATCTGCAAGAGTTATTAGATTAGCGTAAACAAAAGGTGTCCGCACAATCAGGCGTGCAGCACTGTTATGGCCGTTGCTCACTGTGAAAAAATGAGCACCCAGTCCTTGAGCTATGTCAATATCGTGTTCTGTATCGCCGATGAATAGAGTTTTTTCTGGATTAATTTTTTGTTCTTTAAAGAATTTTTCTGTGAGCTCTGCTTTTCCGTGGGCCAGGTCGTCGTTTATTCCGATAACGTGGTCAAAGTATTTTTCCAGTCCTAAATGTTTTACATCTTCCAGCAGGCTATGATGTTTGCGGGCAGAGATAAGGATTTGTTTTTTTCCGGCAGCGTGTAATTTTTCCAGAAGTTCTTTTGCTCCGGGTTGAAGGCTGATTTGATGCCGCTGTTTGTTATAAATGTCAATAAATTCCTGGCCTACTTGATCAAATGGAATTTTGTTAAAGTCAAAACCCAGTTTTTCATAGTATTTTTTCACAGGAAAATCAAATAGTGTTCTGTATGTTTTTAGCCCTATTTGGGGTAGATTATACTTTTTTAGCAGTGTATTCATAATATCCACACACAGGGCGGCATCGTCAATGATTGTTCCATTCCAGTCCCAGATAATAGTATTTATTTTTTCCAGAAAGCTTTTTCGTTTCATACTCAGAAAATTCCTGTATAATTAAACGGAGTGATTTTAAGAAGTTCATCTTTAACTCTTTGCGGAATATCTAAGGATTTAATGAAATTGTGAATTTTTTCTTTTGTGATTTTTTCATCTGTTCTGGTTAGTTCTTTAAGTTTTTCATAAGGATTATGGTATCCTTCGCGGCGAAGGATTGTCTGAATGGCCTCAGCCACTACCGCCCAGTTATTCTCCAGATCCTGGCGTATTTTTTCCTGGTCTGGATAAATTTTATTCAATCCTTTGATAAGGGATTTTATTGCAATGATGGTATGGGCAAAAGGCACACCAAGGTTCCGCAGCACTGTGGAGTCGGTCAGATCTCGTTGTAGGCGTGATACTGGCAGTTTGTTGGCCATAAAGTCAAACAGGGCATTGGCCACGCCCAGGTTTCCTTCTGCATTTTCAAAGTCAATGGGATTGACCTTGTGGGGCATGGTGGAAGACCCTACTTCGTTTTTTACAGGTTTTTGTCTGAGGTATTCCATGGATATATACAGCCACATGTCTTGAGCCAGATCCTTGAGGATGACATTTATCCTGCGGACGTTATCCAGCAGAGCTGCCAGATTGTCGTAATGTTCTATTTGTGTTGTAAGCTGGGAGCGTTCCAGCGAGAGCACATGATTTACAAAGGAGTTTGCAAATTCTGTCCAATCAATATCCGGATAAGCTACTTTGTGAGCATTGAAATTACCTGTTGCACCGCCAAATTTAGCGCTGTAAGGAATGAGCCTGAGCAGGCCGAGTTGTTTTTGCAGTCGTTCAATGAAAACTTCAATTTCCTTTCCCAGTTTGGTAGGTGAGGCAGGCTGTCCGTGGGTATGTGCCAGTATGGTGATGTCAGACCAATCGCCAGCCAGTTCGTATAGTTTGTTAATAAGTTCGTCCAGCTGAGGGTAATAAATCATGTACATAAATTTATACAAAGCATAGGGAATGGCAGTGTTATTGATGTCCTGCGAGGTTAGTCCGAAATGCACAAATTCCTTATATTTTCCGTAGCCCAGTTGTTCAAACTTGTCTTTTATAAAGTATTCCACAGCTTTTACGTCGTGGTTTGTAGTTTTTTCAATTTCTTTTATACTTTTTGCATCTTGTTGGGAGAATTTTTTATAAATGGTTCTTATCTTTCTGAAATCCTGTTTATTAAGGTCTTTTAGCTGTGGCAAAGGTATCTGGCACAGAGATATAAAATATTCAATTTCAATTATTACCCTGAATTTTATTAAAGCATATTCAGAGAAAAAGTCGGATAATTCTTTTACTTTGTCCCAGTATCGTCCGTCCACTGGTGAAATGGCAAAAAGTTCTGATGGCATTACTGTCTGTTTCATTAGTTTGGTCTCAAAGTTAAAATAATTTTAGGTATTTGCAGAAATCAGAAACTGTAATTAAATATATCCTTACTGCTTTGTTTAATTAGTTTAAGGGTGTTCTGGGATTGTGAGAGTAATTTTTCATCAAGGATCGGGATTTCTTTAGCAGCAGGAATGTTTTTGAGGTTTAGTGTTTTTTTACCACCCCAGGGTTTATATAATTTTGTTGATATTTCTTTATAAGCAATGGGCTTGCCCTGGGATAGATAAAAGATTTTTACTTTACCGGCTTTTTCAATGCTAATGGCTATGGGAGTGTCTTTCAGGTAAAAGAATGTTATTTTGTCAATAAGTGTTTTTTCGTCTGCAAAACGTTTTTTCTCTATTGCGTAAACTTTTTGGCCAGCAACAAATTTCATTTTTCCAACTACTTGTTTTACAGTGGTAAAACCGTCCATCATATTTATCTGGACATAAGTCATAAAGTCCTGGTCATACTGTAGCTGGGGGATAAGGCTTTCGGTTTTATTAATTTGACCATAGGATACAGACGTTATTAGTATTAAAACTAAGAACAGAATTTTTTTCATGGCTAACGATTTTTTGTTTATCAAAATATAATGATTTTTCTGAAAATGATTTTAAAAATTTTAATGAAAATTTTAAATTTAGAAAATAAATTAAAATTGAAAGTTTATGAAACATAAGATTTTAGTACCTATAGATTTTGGTTCTCAATCCCTGGTTGCCCTGGATTATGCCAGATTTTATGCCTCACGTATTGATGCGGAAATAATTTTGCTTAACGTTCTGGAAGAGAGTGGAATATTTCAAAAAATCCTAACCCCTGACCTGGAGGAAAAAATGGCTAATCAGGCTGAGATGGCCCTTAAACAGCTGGCTGCTGAGCGACTGCAAGGAATAAATCATAAGATATGTATCAGGGTTGGTAAACCTTATGAAATGATAGAAGCTGTGGCTGATGAGCATAAGCCTCTGATGATTGTTATGGGCAAAACAGAAGAATTGACTTTGAAGAAAAAATTTCTCGGATCTAATACTATGCATGTGATACAGGAGACTGTTTATCCTGTAGTATCGGTTATTGGACAAAATCCTGTGGATGATTTGACTGATACAGTGTTTGTCCCTATGGATTTGTCCAAACCAGTAAAGGAGCAGATTAGCACAGCAATAGAGTTTGCAAAAATTTTCAATGCCAGGATTTATGCTTTTTCAGTGGATGTGAGTGATGATATTGCTTATGAGACTAAGCTGTTAACGGGTATGCACCAGGTCAAGAAAGCTGTGGAAAAGGCTGGAATAGAGTGTGAGACTGAGATAATTGAAGGCAAGAAATCCCAGGTAGTGGATCTTATTAATGACAGATCGGAAAAATTGAAGCCTATTTTTACAGTGATTATGGTCAGGGACGAGACACGTGTTAATGATTTTCTCATCGGAAGTATTGCCAAGGATATTTTGCAAACTGTAAAATATCCTGTTCTTACCGAAAAACCATGGGACGAGAAAATGGAAACTCATCCATTAGTCAAAGTATTATTTGATCCATTAAATATATTGTAAAACAATTTGTTATGTCGGATATTGGGAAAATCCTTATCGCTATTGGTTTGCTGTTGGTCATAATTGGTGGACTGATTTTAATTTTTGGAAATATTTTTGCATGGTTCGGACGTCTGCCCGGCGATATACGGATAGACAAAGAGAATATTAAGGTTTTTATACCTTTTACAAGCATGATTTTGCTTAGTGTGCTGCTTTCGTTGGTCATTAACATTATTATCAAACTCTTAAACAAATAAAAATTATTAAGCTTATGTCTCACAGGTATTTATTCCCGTTTATTCTTATGGCTCTGGGATTGTTTTTGATTGGTGCCGGCGCTATCATCCGTATTATGCATGCTGCTGGTTCTATTTATTTTTTCTGGGGAGGATTAGCCTCTTTAGTTCTTTCTGTGATTGTTTTCGTCGTGATGAAGTTGCGGGAAGATTAGAAGAACGAGCCGTCCCTGTGGGCGGCTTGTTCTTGTTTATTGGCAAACCTTAAATTTACTTGATAATGCGTTTTTTTATCTTTTCTATTTTTTTATTCCTGAGTTCTTTGTTGCTGGCTCAAAGCAATTTTGAGTTCTCACGATCTAATCCCCTGCCTGGTAGCGGATATATCTTTTATCCTGGCTATCCCTCTATTACTACTGCTGACCTCAATGGTGACAATTATCCGGACTTAATTGTGAGCGGAAGGTATAATCAGTATTATTCCTCGCTTTATTCCTTGGTCTTTTTATATGTGCCTGCTTCAGGGGAATATGTTTTTCAGGACACTTTGCGCGATAGTAACGGACAGATTATCATGGGTTATGAGCCTACACTGGAGGATATAGACTTTGATAACGTGCCCGAACTGTTTATCAAGGATTATGCATTTAATTCGGATAAGTATTTTGTTTATAAATATACTTCCAATGGATTTACTTTGACTGATACCCTTAAGGACGTCAACGGAAACATTCTTGACCTTAACCGTCCGCCTTTATTCCTTGATTATGACAGAGATACTGCCAGAGATATTTATTTTTTCAAGAATGCTGCTTTTTATGTTGCAAGGAATAATAAACATGGTCGTTTTGAAACGCCACAGACCGTTTATCTGAATAATGGGAACTTTTCTTTTGCTTCACTGCCTACCAGAGCGGATTTTTATTTGTATAATGATACTATCCGTCTTGTTGTGGCCACACAAAGCAGTGGAGTTTATTTATTTAAGCAGACCGATTATAACAAATTTGATGGTGGTGGGTATTTGACACATTACCCCAATGACCAGATTTTTACAGGTAATTTTCCGGAGGTAGTAGTGGATAGCAGCAGCGGAAAACCTCTGCTGGACTTGCTTTTTGCCCAGGCTAATTCCGTTATTTTGCATTATCAGTATAATTTGACTTACGACTCCGGATTTGTCTTCCGGAATGTCATTAAGGCTCGTGATTATTTTATTTCCACTTCGGGTAATACACAGATGTGTTTCTATGATTTTAATAATGATGGACTAAAAGACCTATTCCTTACGGATAAAAACGGTTATGTGTTGTTTTCCTATAATTTGAGTGGTGCAAAGGCTTATTTTACCCTGCCCGATACTATTACTGTTAACGGACAGCCTTTATATCTTGGAGATAAGGCTTCGCCTGCTATGGCTGATTTCAACCGGGATGGAAAACCTGACCTGTTGTTAGCAACGACTGACGGTAGTCTGCATTATTATTCGCAAAATTCTGGAACTGATTTTACTGACCATGGTATTGTCACTAAGTTTGACACAACAGTGACCATTGTTGCCGGGGATATTAATGGTGATGGTACCCCTCAGCTGCTTGTTAGTAATAAAATTACAGGAAATCTGGCTGTATATAATTTTGATGGATCACAGCTGGATAGCGTTGTCGGAATTGATTATATTGGCTACCGTCCGGTTATCACACTTGGAGATATGAACAATGACAATAATCCAGATCTGGTCTTTGTCTATGCTGATGGTACAGTGGATAGGTTGGCTATATGGCTTAATGACGGAAATGGTAATTTTTCCAATCCTAATCAAGGATTTACTGATATTCCCATAGGCTCACTGAACACCGGAATAGGCGTGTGTGATATTGACCGTGATGGTAAGTCGGATGTCGTATTAGGGCGTTTTTACGGGGATACGCGGGTTTATACCAATAAAACATCAGGCGCATCACTGGTGGCTACTTATAATGAGAACAGGTTGAAAATTTATCCTAACCCTGCTTTTTCTAATCTTTTTGTTAATATGGATGGCGGAGATATTACGAAGATAGAAATTTATTCCCTTCAAGGACGTTTGGTTAAGATAATGGATTATTATCCTGTTTCTGGAATTTCTTTAGATGGATTGAAATCTGGCTTATATACCCTTAAGGTGGAAACTCACAGTGGAATTATTACCCGGAAATTTTTAAAGTTGTAATTTTTTTGAGAATGAAGTAAAAAAGTAAAAGGCGCCTGATGGCGCCTTTTACTTATGCATCAACCTTGTCAGCCTCACGTATGAGCTTAACTTTTTCCATTCCGATTTTTATTGCTTGTTCGTTAAGAGGCAAAAGATGGTGATAACGTTCTGGCAAGGATTTTTTCAGCCCTTTGATGACGTTTTCAAATTCCACGATTGGTTTGATTTTGATATAAGCACCCAGGGCTATCATGTTCATAACTTTGGTACTACCCAGGTTGACAGCTTCGCGGGTAGCTTCTATCTGATAAATGTTGATGTCGGTACGTTCTGGGTGTCTGGTGATACCATTAGGGTCATAGAGGAGTATACCCCCTGGTTTAACTCGTGGTTCAAATTTGTCCATTGACTGCTGGTTGAAAATAATAGCAGTGTCAAACACGCGCAGGACAGGTGAGCTGATACGGTCGTCACTGAGGATTACTGTTACATTAGCGGTACCACCGCGCATTTCTGGTCCATAGGACGGAAACCAGCTTACTTCAAGGTCTTGCATGATGCCGGAATAAGCAAGGATTTTTCCCAGGCTCAGTACGCCCTGGCCACCAAAACCGGCTATTATGATTTCTTCATTCATGATTTTTCTGTTTTTTTAGTTTAGTAAAAAGAAATTAGTCCAGACCGATGTCTTTGAGATCACCCAGCGGATAATAAGGTAGCATGTTTTCTTCCAGCCACTTATTGGCCTGTACAGGAGTCATTTTCCAGCCTGAGTTACAGTTGGAAACAATCTCTACAAAAGCCAATCCTTTCTTAGCTTTCTGATATTCAAAGGCACGGCGGATAGCTTTCTTAGCCTTACGTACATTAGTAGCCGT
>CAZYSM010000025.1:9931-20479 GCA_964649975.1 uncultured Bacteroidales bacterium
TGATAAGCAAATACAAACTTATCCGGATTAGTACGTTTAATAGCTGTAGCAAGGGCAGGTGCGCGTCCGTGGGCAGCTTCCTGCATGTCAATATCCATAAATTCGTATGCCAGAACAGAGCATCCAACAGGAGCAATACCGATAGTTTTGTCGGCAATGCCCATTTCTTCAATGACTTCAAGGATGAGACGGTGGGCTACACCGTGTCCACAGCCCGGACAATAGCTCAGAACGTTCTCGGTGAAGAGCTTGGTCTTTTTGAAAACAATATTTTCGGGCTTTATAATTTGTTCCAGCGGTACGTCGTGATGAGGTATAACTTTTGATTTAGCCATGGTTTTAACGATTTATGATTTTTTCTTTCAAAGCTTCCACAACCTCCTCGGGTGTGGGGATAACACCGCCGTAGCGGCCAAAGTGTTCAACAGGTACCCGGCATTGAACAGCCAGTTTAACATCCTCTATCATCTGACCCAGGTTGAGCTCAACGGTCAGGATGCCTTTAACCTGGTCTTTGAGTTCAAACAAACGTTTTTCAGGGAATGGGAACAGGGTAATAGGACGCAGCAATCCTACTTTGATGCCTTCTTCGCGTGCCAGTTTTACTGCTTTCATGGCGATACGTGAGCTGGAACCAAAGGCAACAAAGAGATATTCGGCATCTTCGGTCTCTATTTCTTCCCAGCGCACATCCTCGCGTTTCATGCGTTCGTATTTCTCTTTCAGATGGAGGTTGTGTTTTTCCATTCTCTCAGGAACCAGGTCAAGAGAGGTAATAATATTACGCTCGCGGTCAGGGGTTTTTCCTATAGTAGCCCAGTCGCCAAAATGCTCACGGATGTATTCATCTGTCCAACGTGGGATAGGGTCAAATAATTCTACTTTTTCCATCATCTGGCCAATAAGACCGTCGGATAATATCATAACCGGGTTGCGGTATTTGAAGGCCAGATCAAAAGCCAGTGGAACGAAGTCAGCCATTTCCTGAACAGAGTTAGGAGCCAGTACTAACAGACGGTAATCACCGTGGCCACCACCTTTTACTGCCTGGAAATAGTCAGCTTGTGCCGGTTGAATGGTTCCCAGACCAGGTCCACCGCGTTGTACATTAACTATAACGCATGGCAACTCTGCACCTGCAATATAAGATATGCCTTCCAGCATCAAACTGATACCAGGACTGGAAGAAGAGGTAATTACTTTTTTACCTGTACCGGCAGCCCCATAGAGCATGTTTATTGATGCCAGCTCACTCTCAGCCTGTAATAGTACCATTCCGGTACGTTCCTCGGGTTTGGCTGCTGCCAAGTATTCAACAACTTCGGATTGCGGAGTGATAGGATAACCGAAATAGGCATCTGCCCCTGCACGGATAATTGCTTCGGCAAGAGCTTCATTGCCTTTCATTAATAATATTTCGCCCATAATAATTTTACTTTTTTAGTTTTAAGCTTCAGAGGTTTCAGGTACTTTTACACGATAAACAGTGATAACAGTATCAGGACAAACAAGGGCACAGTTCATACATCCTGTGCATGCCGAAGGGTTTTTCATATAACTGTAATGATAACCCTTGCTATTTACTTCTTCGTTCATTGCCAGAACGTCAAAAGGGCATTCGTAAACGCATAACTCACAGCCCTTGCAACGCTCTATGTCAACAACTACTGCACCAGCAATTTTAGCCATAATAGGTCGTTTTTATGTTTAAGTTATAGGATGATCTTTGTGGAATTTTTTCAGTCTTTCCTCTAATATAGGAAATTGTTCTGGTAAAACCAAAGAAACACATGCCCGTAATCCTTCGCGTGTGCTGCCAGTGATTTTTAAGGAAATAGCACTGATGCCATAGTACAATAATTCTTCCAGGAGTTCATTGGTATTCATACCAGGATAATGCAAAGTGAAATAGAAGCCATCGGCTATAGGACGGTCAACATCTTTGTCATAGACAATATAAAATCCGTTTTCCGTGAATAATCTTTTCATAGTGGCTGCTCTGGTGGCATATTCTTTGACGCCAGCAGTCAGCGGATATTCTCCGTCGTTTACTGCTTTGAGCATACGGGCAAATGCCACCTGTGCAGAATGGTTAACTCCTGCCGAGAGGGCATACAGCGCTCCGTAGATGAGAGAATATCCAAACTTATCGGTTTTATAGTAATTTTTAAGATAAGGAAAACTCTTGTCAAACAGTTGCGGAGAAACATAAATCAGACCAATACGCTCACCAGCAAAGGAGAACAGCTTGGAGCTGGAGAAAAGCAGTACGTAATTATCTGTGTAATTGGCTACAGTAGGCGGATATGGCGGCTTGCCCGGCACGGAATAATCCTGGCGGAAGTCCATAGCAAAATATGCCTGGTCCTCAATAGCTATTACATTATATTTGTTAGCCAGCTCACCTATGATGCGCAATTCCTCGTCAGTTAGAACAATCCACGTGGGATTGTTGGGCGAAGAATATATCATAGAAGCAAATTCACCTGTGCTCAGGTATTCTTCCAGTTTATCACGGAGTTTTTCTCCACGGTATTCATAAATATCAAAGTTTTCGTATTTAATCCCCAATACTTCGCATTGTTGTTTTTGCACCGGGAAGCCTGGATCAATGAACAAAACTTTATTCTTTTTCTCATCCAGACGCTGGCTTACCATGAATATTGCAAATCCGGCCTGCATAGAACCTACTGATGGCACAATATATTCCGACGGAATATCCATGTTCATAAAAAGCCGGGCAAAACGTGAGGCTTCCTCTTTCAGCGCTGCCACGCCTTCTATCATTGGATATTGCGAAATTACGCCAGCGTTTATGGCTTCTATTTCAGCTTGTTTGAGTATAGACGGAGGTTCCAGCCCCGGAATCCCCATTTCCATACGGATGAATTTTTCTCCCGAGGCCTTTTCTATTTCATTGACCAGACGGACGATTTCGCGGATAGTTGCTTTATCCAGTTCTCCTTTTAATCCAGATTTTTCCAGCACACTGCTAACGATTGCATAATTTATTGGTGTGTCTTTCATAAATTTAGCTTTTTCTTATTCCGACTTAAAGTTAGAATTTTATTCCTCTTTTCCAACTTTATTTGTCATATTCTACGAAATACCATATTATTGAAGCTATACGTATTTTTACGGATATTATTTGTTGAAAAATTTGTCTTCCAGAACTTTAATATTGTGATCGCTAAAGTTGTTAGCTTCTTTGTACATACTGTCTATCAAGTCCTTATATGTTTCTATAATTCTAAAACGTACAATTTTAAGAGTGGAGTTTAACATTTTGTTTTGTTCGGTAAATGGTTCGGGAGCTATGCGGAACACCTTAGGCAGCCACCGCTGTGGAAATTTATCCTTGAGGCTTTTGTCTTGCTTGAAGAAAAGCAGGGATTTTTCTATCTCTTTGAGTAATTCCTCTGCTGAGGAAATGTTGTTTTGTTTAATATATTCCTTTATATAATTTTCGTCAAGAGTTATAATAGCAGATGTAAATTTTGAATGGTCGTTGTAGAGCATAATTTGATACACAAAAGGCGAGGTGCTCTGGATAGTTTCTTCAATTTCTTCTGGTGAATATTTTTCTCCGTCTTCGCCTATGAGCAGGGCTTTTTCACGTCCTGTGACTACCAGATATCCGTATTCGTCAATATAGCCCATATCACCAGTATGCAACCATCCGTTTTCCAGTGTTTTGGCGGTAGCCTCTGGATTTTTGAAGTATCCTTTCATGACATTATCACCTTTGACCATAATCTCGCCTTTTTCGCCCCGAGGCATAATTTTGCCGTCTTTAACTATTTTTATTTCCAGCTCTGGCAGAGGTTTTCCGGAGGTGCCCAGGCGGTAATCCGAAGGACGGTTGGCAGATATAACCGGGGTGGCTTCGCTCAGTCCATAGCCTTGCATAATAGGCATGCCTATAGCAGCGAAGAATTTTTGCTGTGCAATATCCAGCAGCGCACCTCCACCAATTGAAAATTTATAACTTCCGAAAGTCTTACGTACTTTTCTGAAAATTAATAGGTCAGCAATTCCGTGCGGAATGGATAAGAAGAAACGGCTTATCAGGCCCGGACGGTTGACACCGTCTCCAATCTTTTTTATTCCGGCATTAAGTCCCCAGTTGAATAGCCATTGCACAAATTTACCTTGCTTGCGGATACTCTCCTGGATTTTTTTCATGAAATTTCCTGTCAGGGCCGGAACCGTATAAAGAAAATATGGCTGTACTTCCTGCATATTGAGAGGAATGTTCTTGAGAGCTTGCATAGCGCCACCGCGGGCATCCAGGAAATAGAGACTCAGCGGAAAGCCCAGGGCACCGTATATGCCTGCTGTGTGGGCAAAGGAATGGTCAACTGGTAAAATAACAAAGTTTTTGGCCAGATGTGGCACGTCCTCACGGTAATGTACCACACATTGATAGGTATTATGGAAGTAATTTTTATGAGTAAGCATAATGCCTTTGGGGTCTCCGGTTGTTCCGGAAGTGTAAGAGAGTGTAGCTGTGTCGTCTTCCTCTATGCTTTCTATGATTTTTTTCAATTCCTCGCTTCTCTCCGTATATTTTTCTTTGCCAAGGTTTAGTAAATCTGTGTAGAAAAGGATCCTTTCGTGAGGAAAGCCGTATTTATCTACCAGTGATATAATTTTATTTTTGTCTTCGTCCAGGTCGTCAAAAACTATTATTTTAAATTCCTTGTTATCCAGGCGGTTAAATATATTGAGCGCTTTTTCCAGATTGTTGAAGGAAATAAATATGGCTTTTGATTCCGAGTGATTAAGGCGGAAAATAAGTTCTTCGGGTAATAATTTAACTGATAGTGGTACAGAGCTACCTTTTATTTTCAGGATGGCAAATTCAGCCAGAGGCCATGCATTACGGCCTTCCGAAAGAATTGCAATGTTATCTCCCGGACCAAAGCCATTTTCCAGTAGGGCTACTGCCAGGTGTGAGGAAAATTCGTCCGCCTGTTTGAAGCTAACGGCTACCCATCCTTTATCAGTTTTGTTATGGGAATATGGAGCATCTCCGTATTCCTTGGCTGCTTGGCGTAATAAATTTATAATTGTCCGTTTCATGAGATGTGATTTTGAATTTTTTACTGTAAAAACGTGGTGAAATTATCTAATTTATAGGTATTTTCAAAATTTGATAATTTAATAAACTGAACCACAATGTAATATGTAGGTAATAGCTCTTGTTTTGATTTTTTTGGCTTATGGCTTTTGGATATTTTGTAAAATGCATTATTTTTGCACAGCAAAATTGAGCCGGGGTAGCTCAGACTGGTTAGAGCGCCAGACTGTGGATCTGGAGGTCATGGGTTCGATCCCCATCCCCGGTACAGGATACAGCGGACAGCCTGAAAAAAAGGTTTGTCCGCTTTTTTATTATCTTATAGTTTTCTACCTTATTTATCTTTCAACCACAGAAAATTCTTTCTTAATATTATTTTCTGGCTTTTTGGGGGGAGGCTTTTTTGTTTTTTTGAAAATTATTATCTTTAAAAAAATACCCATTAAAATACCGATTATGAAAGCTTTATCTTTTATTTCAAAGGATTTAAATGAATTGAAGAACAAGCTTGCTTCTTTGGATTTCCAGCCTACTTTAGCTTTTGTTTTTAGTGATGTTAGTTTCCCGATAAGTGAGATACAGGAGATTTTTAATTCAAAGAATATTGATTTATTTGGTGCTACCTCGGCAGGTGAAATTGTTAATGACAGGTTTTATGAGCAGACTATTAGTACTTTGGTTGTAGATATTCCTAAAGATTGGTATAAAATACACATAGAAACCGGTTTGGATCAGTGGACAGCTCTCGGTATTTCCTTAGGCAATGCAGCTAAAAATAGTTTTACTAATCCAAGTGTTATACTTACAGCCCCGGGTTTTGCAGGAGGGGATTTTATTTTGAAAGGTTTGAACTTTCAGATAGGTGGAGATGTTAAGGTTATAGGAGGATTTGCAGGTGATGACCTTAGTTTTTCAAAAGCTAGAATTTATTCTAATTATAAAAAAACGGATAAAGGTTTATTAGCAGTAATTCTTGATGCTGATAAAATTTTAATTGACGGTAGAGCTATAAATGGCTGGACTACTTTACCTATGCGTTATATTGTTACTGAAGCAGAAAATAATATTGTTTATAAAATTAATGAACGGCCTGCAATAGAGGTATTTATGGAAGTTTATAATATCAGTCCTGATCATATTGTTGATTTAATTAATAATTTTGGGCCTAAATATCCTTCGTTAATTTACCGTTATTCGCGTCCTTCTGTGATGCGTCATCCTATTAAAGCTGATCTGGATAGTGGGGCTTTGATTTATTCTGCATTTATTCCTCAAATGTCTGAAATAGCTTTTGGAGTATCAGCCACACGCGAGATACTCAAGGAAACAGCCGACAGAATGAAGCAGGTAAAGGATAAATATCCAGAAATAGATGCAGGTATTATGTTTTCGTGTAAGGCAAGACATCTTGCTTTTGGTGAACACATGAACGATGAAATATCGCAAGTTTATAGTTATTGGAACAAACCTATGGCTGGATTATTTACTTATGGCGAAATTGGTATAGCAGAGGATGGAAAATCTGATTTTCATAACGAAACCTTTAATCTATTGATAATGAGAGAGAAATAAGTCTTGCTGATCAAAAGATTTTTTGTATCTTAGCGAAAAATAATTTTCTGGATTTATGAAAAGGAAAAAGCTCCGCAATGCCACTTTGTTATTTTTGGGTTTAACATTTGTACTTTTGATAATCTCGGGTTTACTGTGGCTGCTGCATCGCGGAGCTTTTAAGGTTTTCTTGTATTTTGATATCTTTTCTTTTGGCTTGTTTTTGATTTTCTTTGTGCTTTATGTCTTACGGCGTGGTTAGTTGGCCTCTTCTTGTGGATGCCATGTGCGGGTATGTATCAGATGTGGAAAGGCATAAGGTTTATACAGGGATTTACCTTTTAGAACCCGCAAACAATCCTGGATACCTTCGGTAATGCTCGGGTGCGGATGGATAGTCCGTAATATCTGGTCCAGACTGTTTTTTTGGTTCATCATGTGGGCAATAGATACTATAAATGCCGATGCCTGTGGACCAGCTGCACGCATGCCCAGGATTCTTTCTTCGCCGTCGTCACTGGCCAGGATTTTGATGAAGCCATTGGTGTTGCGCATAGTAATAGCACGGTTAATTAGTTCGTTGGAGTAAAATACCATTTTGTAAGGTATTTTTTTCTCGCGGAGTTGCTTTTCATTGAGGCCCACAGCTGCGAGCTCGGGTTTGAAAAACATCAATGTAGGCAGATTGTATATGCTGAAAGGATAGGATATTTTTTTGTAAATAGCTCTTACAGCAAAACGTCCTTGATGTTCTGCAATACTGTATAATTGCGAAGCACCTGTTACATCCCCGGCAGCAAAAATATTTTCGTAGCCTTTACGGGATTGTACCATCAGGGTATCATCTACTTCCAGATAGCCTCTTTGGTTGGGTATGATGCCAACATTTTCCAGCCCAAGGTCATCAGTATTGGGCACACGTCCTATGGAGATAAGTGCTGTGTCCACTTCCAGAACCTGGCTGTGTCCATCCTGATAATCCAGTATTACTTCCAGAAGTCCATCTGAATTCTTTTTCAGCTCCCTAAGGTTGGCCGTGTGATGTATGATAACGCCGTTTTCTTCCAGGTTGCGTGATACAAAATCACTTACGTCTTCATCCTCAAAAGGAATAACGCGGTGTTGACGGTCTAACAGATGTACTTCTGTCTGGCGGAAGTTGGAAAATATAGTGGCATATTCTGTACCAATAATACCTGACCCGATGATTATCATTTTTTCCGGAAAATCTTTCAGGCGCAGGATGTCATCCGAGGTGATAATATGTTCGTGGTCAATTTCTATTCCTGGGTACAGTCGGGGCCGGGATCCTGTGGCAATGATGAAAAATTCGGCCTGTATTTTTTCTGTTTTTCCTGCATTTTCTATTTCCAGGGTGTAGTTATCCAGAAAACGTGCATGTCCGTGTTTTAGAGTGATGCTTTTGTCCGTAAATTTGCCTGGAGCCAGGGTTTCCAGCTGGGATTTTATCTGGAAAATTTTTTGTTTGGCAGCAGATCTAACAGTTTTGATTACTTCTTTGAAATTGATAGAGAGGCCTGAAGCACGGAAACCTCTGTCGGTGCGTGCTGCTATAGAGTAGTCCAATGAAAGGTGCCACATTGTTTTTGAGGTCAAAGCACCAAAAAGGACACCTGCACCTCCTACTGCATTTTTTTCTATCAAACATACATGTTTGTTAAAGTCTATTGCTCGCATTGCTGCAGCAAAGCCAGCAGGACCAGCTCCTATTATTGCGATATCGTATTTTTCCATATTTGATGATTTTTGCTTTTAAAGGAATCCTAAAATTTGAAATTTTCCAAATTGATTGACAAAAATTATTTTCCTTTTTAGGAGGTTTAAATTTTATCTTACCTTTGCAGGGATAATATGAAAATTTTTTTGTCATGGCAAATTTTGAAGTTGTTACGCATCCTCTAATAGAGCAAAAGCTCAGATATTTAAGAGATAAAAATACCCCCAGCCGGGAATTTAAAAAACTTTTGTCTGAGATTTCTTATCTGATGGCTTTTGAAATCACACGTGATTTGCCTATAAAACCGGTTGAGATTGAAACACCTCTTACAAAAACTATTGCCTACGAAGTGGCTGAGCATATTGCGCTTGTGCCTATCCTCAGAGCAGGTCTGGGAATGGTGGACGGAATACATGACCTCATTCCTACGGCAAAGGTTGGGCATATAGGATTATTCAGGGACGAACAAACCCTGGAGCCCAAGGAATATTATTCCAAATTGCCTGTGGATATTGCAGATAGGCTTGTAATATTGCTTGATCCAATGCTGGCTACAGGCAATTCTACTGTTTATGCTATTGATCTGTTGAAAAGTAAGGGTGTAAAGAAAATAAAGTTTGTTTCTATTGTGGCTGCACCACAGGGGGTTGAGAATCTGCAAAAGCATCATCCAGATGTACAGGCCTATTCTGCTGCTCTGGACGAAACTTTGAATGAAAATGGTTATATTGTCCCAGGCCTTGGCGACTGTGGAGATAGACTTTTTGGTACATTGTAATTAATTAAAAATCACGAACAATGCGTATAGTAATTGCCGGTGTTGGCGAAGTAGGTATGTATCTTGCCGAGATGCTTAACAAAAGTAACCATGATATTATCATAATTGACCCGGTTAAGGAAAAACTTAATGAAGTTTCCAATTATTTTGATTTAATGACAGTTCACGGATCTGCTACTTCGCTTGAAACCCTCCAGGAAGCAGAGGTCAGCAACGCTGATTTGTTTATTGCTGTCACACGAACCCAGGAATCAAATATCATTTCTTCTATTCTGGCTAAGAAATTAGGTACTAAACGTACCATTGCACGTATTGATAATAACGAATATGTCAAGTCTGAGCATAGGGAGATTATTACTGAGCTTGGAATAGACTCTTTGGTTTATCCTGAAATTCTGGCCAGTGATCAGATAGTAAAAATAATTAAAAATCCAGGGATACTGAAAAGCATAGATTTTGCCGAAGGTAAGCTTACTCTTATGTCCATACGGGTGCGGAAGAACTTGTCTATTGTTGGTAAGTCGCTGATAGAGATTACCAGGGAGTATTCGGATTTTAATGCCAGGGTAGTTGCTATTAGCCGGGGAAAAGAAACTATTATTCCACGAGGTAAGGATATTATAAAGGATCATGATATTATTTTCCTTGTTGTGGAGGCAAGGGACAGGGATAAGGTCAAGCGGATTTTTAAGGAAAAGGATTTTGACATTAAAAATATTATGATTTTGGGCGGAAGCCGTATAGGCATAAAAACTGCCCAGGCTCTGGAAAATGACTATTACGTAAAACTCTTTGAAAAAGACAGGGACAAAGCTGTTTATCTGGCGGATATTTTACACAACACCCTGGTTATTCAGGCCGAAGCTCGTACTGCCGACTTCCTTGTGGATGAGGGTATTGAACGTGTGGATGCTTTTATTTCTGTCACAGGTAATTCCGAAATCAATATCCTTACAAGCTTGCTGGCCAAACAGCTCGGTGTGCGCCTTACCATTGCTGAGGTGGAAAATAACGATTATCTCCAGCTGGCCAGAAAAATGGATATTGATTATCTTATTAACAAAAAGCTTATTGCTGCAAGTCATATCTTTACTCATACAATAGCTTCAAATGTTATTGCTGTCCAGACTTTTACCGAGACACAGGCTGAGGTGCTTGAATTCGTGGTAGGACCTAAAGCAAAAATTACTCGCAAACCACTGAAGGAGATAAATTTCCCGCCTGGGGCTATCATTGGCGGAGGTGTCCGCAACGGACAGGCTTTTATCGCCGTGGGGGATACTATTATTCAGCCCGGAGATAAGGTTGTGGTCTTTGCTTTGCCCGAAGTAATAGAAAAGGTAGCCAAATTTTTCAAAGGCTAAAACTAGTGGTATGATTAACCAGAAACTTATTATT
>CAZYSM010000025.1:20579-40725 GCA_964649975.1 uncultured Bacteroidales bacterium
TTATGCTTATCGGAAGGCTTGAGCTATTTACTGTATTTATTATTTTTTCTCCAGCATTTTTGAAAAAGTAATGTTTTTATTGCTCATGATGTACGCTTACGCTCACTGATAATATACCCTGTACCTTTTGTAATTTATTTATAAGATTATGTAATTCTTTATTCTCGCAGTTTTTTTCGTCTTCTGGATTATCCGCCTTACAAAGAGAGGATTTTTTTCCTTTACCTTTTCCGTTATAATCTATTTTTACTGTTAGAGTACCAGAGACTAGTTCTTCTTTGTTGTCTATATTCATTTGCACTTGAGTGAGATTGAGTTTCATAGAATCAATAATATTCACCATATCTTTTAGCAGACCGCGACGATCCATTGCTGAGATGCTTATGTCATAGTAAATTTCTTTTATCCGCCATTCTACTTGTGCTATTCCGCTGGGAGAGATATTGGCATGAAAAGCCAGATCCTTGCAGTCAGCACGGTGAATGATTATTTTTCCGTTTTCATCTTCCACGGCAACTGCTTCGTCTCCTGGAATAGGCTTACAGCAATTGGCTATTTTAAAATCCACGCCAGGTTTAACTACAAACGGAAGATTAGGATTGATTTTTAATTTATTAACATCTTTTTCTTCAGTGAGGCTTGTTTCTGTCTCTTTGATGTCTAATTGCTTTCGTTTGAAATAATTAATAAGTTCCCGACGTGCTTTGTCTGTAACTACTACTTTTAGCCACTGGTATTCCGGTTCTTTATTCTCCGAATGGAGTACTTCCACCATATCTCCGGAATTGAGTTTATAGGTAGGTGGTTTGGCGCCAACTCCCTGTATCTTAGCTCCTAAACAATGTAGGCCTAAATCGGTGTGTATTTTGAAGGCAAAATCTATTACAGTGGCATTTTTGGGTAATTTATGAATTTCGCCGGCAGGAGTAAAAACATATATAAAGTCTGTGTTGAGCTGGTTCAGTATTCTGTTAATAAACTCTGTGATGCTCTCGTCTTCGGATATTGTACCGATAGATTGCTTTAACCGTTCAAAATTAGCTCCTTTGTGAGCAATGATGTCATCTTCTTTAGACATTATTTGTATTTCTGCCAGTTGTGGCAGAACTTTGGCTGTATCTTCGTGACGGTAAATAATGTCAAGTACAAGAGCACGGAAACCATTGGATTTGGGGTTACGTATCCAGTCCCGTAAACTATTGGCACGCATGGGAAAATGGTCAGTGATTTTTACAAAAATATTGAATACCACTTCCCTTAAGTTACGGTCTTCGGTGTTAACTATAATCCTCAAAGATTCATGGTTGTATATCTGTGCAACAGAGAGGCCAGGATTCGCATTGAGCTTTTCCCATAGGCTGTAATATGAATTTTTTATCCTTTTTATGGAAAAAATATAATTAGTCTCAGAGGATAAAATGCTGAATATATCTGTTTTTAGTTTTTCCAGAAATTGGTCGCGGTAAGGCTCTATGGCTTCTACTTCTTTTTTTATGCGCTGATATTCCTCAGGAAAAAGATACTGGAAACTTAAATCTTCCATTTCGTTTTTTATATCAAACATACCAATGGCTTCGGCAAATTTGGCATAGATATAAAGATTTTCAGCCGATTTCGCTTTTTGTTTTTCCACTGGCATACCGGCCATGGTGCGCATATTATGCAGACGGTCGGCTATTTTTATCAATATTACCCTGTATTCTTTTGAAATTGAGAGTATTAATTTTTTAAAAGTAGCTAATTTTTCGTTTATTTTTTTATCATTTACATCAGGCCGGGCTTTGCCGCCTACCCTGGTCATCTTGGTTACCCCTTCCACTGTAAGAGCGACAGCTTCGCCAAATTCTTTTTTTATATATTCATAATCGTATAAATCGGAATCTTCCAAAACGTCGTGGAGCAGGGCAGCTATTACAGCTATAAAGTCCAGCCCCATTTCATTAGCAACAATTAATGCTACTTCTACCGGATGAATAATATAAGGTTCTTTGCTTACTTTCCTGAATTGGTCGCGATGTGCCTCAAACGCAGTGTTATATGCTTTCCGTAATATTAAAATTTGATTGTCATCTAAATTTAAATTTAGATTGCTTAATAAATATCTGAATAAATCTTCCTGATACTCAATAGTTAACTGTCCTTTATATTTGGGCTTGCCAAATCTTTTCATTATAAAATATTATTAAAGATTTTATTTTTGATAGGAATATCAAAGTTAAATTTTAATTGGTATATTTTCAAGATTTTATATGGTAATTATTGATATTTTGACAGAAAATTTTCTTTTGCATTTTTTTATTAAAGACTTTTAATTTTCTTTTATTATTTTTGAGCAGAGAATGCAACCTAAAACTTTTTTGATAAGTCTCTATCATAAAAATAAACACTATTTCGTTTCTATGCAGAAACGGATTTCTTTTTATTTTCTTTTTTTAACCAAAAAATAAATACGCTATGGCTGTGGGTAATAAATTCAAATTTCTTTTAGTTTTGCTTCTTTCCTTCTGGGCGACAGGCCTTTGGGCTCAAAATTGTGGATATACTTTAAGTTATGATGATAATGATGGTGCTAATGATGGAGTGGTTTGTTCAAAAGCAGACCAGATACATGTTTCAGATGGATCATGGTCTGGGCCTAATGGATATTGGGAGGCTATAACTCCTGGTTTAACTTTTGATAATTCTAATGCAACTGATGCCATTGTTTATGGTTTGCACTATCCTGCCGATACGGTTAGATGGTATGATGATAGTAAAGGTTGTGCCGATACTCTCGTTATTTATAGTAATTATATTGCAGCTTTTGCAGGCAAAGATACAGTTGCTTGTTCTTCGGTTACCCTTAGTGCTAATAATGTTTCACCAGGTACTGGTACATGGACTACAAATGCCTCGGGCGTTACTTTCTCCAATGTAAATGACCCCACAGCCACAGCCAGCAATATACCCGTTGGAAAATGGGAATTCTATTGGAGTGTTACTTATGATGACGGTAATACTGCTTGTTCTGATGAGGATACTGTAGCTGTTACTAATGCCACACCTGTGCCGGTAGATGCAGGAGTGGATGATACTACTTGTACCGGTGATAGTATACAGCTGGCAGCCACCCCTCCTCCTTCTGGATGTTCTGGATATTGGGAATTTTTACAGGGAGGAGGAGATATTAAAAATTCCACTGCTTATGATACATGGGTCACTAATTTAAATTCAGGAAAAAATACTTTACGGTGGGTTGTTAGTAATGCAACATGCTCTGATGCCGACACCGTTTATATTTATAATTATACTGTGCATCTTACTGATAACACGCCTTCGGCTACTACATGCCGCGAGAGTGGCAACATAGCTGTATTAGTTGATCCTTCGGATATTACTGGTGCCTGGTATGTTGTTGCTTCAACAGCTACTATTGATAACTCCACTGCTTTATCTACAAGTGTTTATAATCTTAATCCCGGAGTAAATACTTTTAAATTTGTTGTTTCCGATTATCATGGATGTGCCGATAGCATAGAAGTTACGGTCAATGCTTCTACTGTTTCGGCTACTGCTTCCGCCAATTCCAATATAATTTGTAACGATACAGTTATACTTACTGGTAATACTCCACCTTCCGGAGGTAGTGGACAGTGGTCGGTTATGGCTGGTAGTGGCACTATTAATAATACGGCTTCCAATAGTACTTATGCTACTGGTCTGACTAAAACTTATAATGCTTTTGTATGGACAGTTACTGATGCCCTTGGGTGTACTGATAAAGATACCGTGGAAGTTAGCTATATGGCCCCTGACCAGGCTGTTATTTCTACGCCCGACCATGGAGTTTGTACTGATACTGTTAACCTTGGGGCTATTGCTCCTGCTCATGGTACTGGCTACTGGACAGGCCCAAGTGGAGTAGTGTTTAACCCTGATAATTCCCAAACATCATTATATGCCTCTAAGCTTAATAACGGACTTAATGAGCTGATATGGCATGTTACTACTGGTGTTTGTCCCGAAAGCACTGATACAGTTAAGATTACCTATAATAAAGTTACAGCTTCTGCATCTGCTTCGGCTTCAGCAGTATGTGTTGATACCGTTTATCTGACAGGTAATGACCCATCAGCTTTTGGCGGAACAGGTTCCTGGTCAGTTATCCAGGGCTCAGGAACTTTTGATAATGCAAATAGTTATAGCACTTTTGTTACAGGGCTTAGTCCTACTGTAGTTAATAAATTTGTATGGACTGTTTCCAATGGTACTTGCTCTGATGCCGATACCGTGGAAGTTACATATGGAGGTGCGGATGCTGCTATTATTGCTGACGATACCCTTTATTCCTGCGACGGGAGTATGGCTATTTCTGCTAATACTCCCTCTTATGGTACAGCTTATTGGACAGCTACGTCAGGTGTGACAATTTCCCCTTCTTCTACTGATAACAATATTACTGCTACCAATTTATCTACGGGAACTAATATCTTGGTATGGCATGTAAAAAACAGTTCTTCTTGTCCCGAGAATACTGATACTGTTTATGTCATATATGATAATCTTTATGCTGATGCTGGTGGCCCTTACAGCCATACTTGTAATGGTTCTATTAATCTTTCAGCAAGTCTTACTCCTGGGGCTACTGGTACATGGTCTGGTGCTGGAGTGACTTTTAGTGATGTACATGACCCCAATGCTACTGTATCTAATTTGAGTTTTGGTGCTAATACTCTTACATGGACAGTTTCCAAAAATGGATGTTCTGTCTGGGATACTATCACAGTATATAACGATGCCGCAGACCCTGCTGTGGCTGGACTTGACCAGCACGTATGTTCTAACCAGGCTACTCTTGCTGCTAATGCTGTTACTAATGGCCAGGGCGTATGGACTACGTCCACTTCTGCTGTCATTGCTAATAGTACCAGTAATATTACGGTCGTTTATAATCTGGACCCGGGAGGAAATTCTTTTGTATGGACTGTTACCAATGGAAGCTGTTCTACCAGCGACACCGTTATAATATATAATGATAGTGTTTCGGTTGCTGATGCAGGAACATATCAATATATATGTACAGATACCGCTGTCCTTGCTGCTAATACTCCTACCCTGGGTTCAGGGCAGTGGACGCTTATCAGCGGTGGCGCTAATTTTGATGATCCTACAAGCCCTAATACTATTGTTAGAAACTTGCAGAGAGGACAAAACATTTTACAATGGAGAATTTACAATACTTCCAATCCATCATGTTTTACTACCGACACCGTTAGTATATATAATATGTCGGTAGATGCATATTTCCCTGCTGACCCTGTTATTACTTGTGAAGATACTGCAATAGTTATAGGTAATGCTCCCTGGTTGCAAAATATTAGTAACCCTTATGCACGTGCTATTGGTACATGGACTTCCTTGAGCGGAACTGTTACTTTTGACCGAATACATCGCCGCCGTACTGTGGCACGAAATCTCTCTCTTGACACGAATCTTGTGACTTGGACAATGTCTAATGGCTATTGTTCGGATGTTGATACTCTCACAATTATAAACAATAATCCTGGACAAGTTTTTGCCGGTGATGATACTGTTATATGTTCCACAGAATATGATTTGAAAGCCAATCCTCCTGCCCGTGGAACTGGTCGTTGGTATGTCCTTGGTGGTGGCGGAACAGTTGTAGATCCTACTAATCCAACCTCTCATGTAGTAAATCTTGAATATTATTGCCGTGATACCACACCTGAGTGGTGGACAACTGTTAATGCTGTAAATATCCTTGAGTGGACTGTTACCTATAATGGCTGTATTGCACGGGATACTGTAAGGATAATTAATGGTAAACCTGGTATTGTAGATGCCGGGGATGATACAACTGTATGTGATACAAAAGTCAATCTGTATGCTAAAGACCTTGGTAGCTGTGCGCAAGAGCACTGGTGGACTGCTGACCCCTCTTCAACATTAACTTTCTATAATCCTTATACCGGTGCTGAGGATAATACTGCCTTTAATACTCATGTAGAAGGCTTGCAGGCAGGTATTACTTCATTCTATTGGCACAAACGTAATGTTATTAATGGAATAACTTGTGAACTGGTTGATACTGTACAAATTACTTCTCTGAACCTGACTGCTGATATTGACGCAGGACCTGATGATGCTGTCTGTGATACTACTTATACTTTAAATGCTACTCCTCCTTCTAATGTATTTAGTAATGGTAGCGATGTTGTGCGTGGATTCTGGACAGTAATTTATGGTTCCGGTAATTTTGAAGATTCCTCATTATATAACACCAAAGTTCATAATCTGGGATACACAACTAATGTTTTGCGCTGGACTGTTGTTAACGAGACGCATGGTTGTGTAGCTACAGACGATTTATACCTCACAAATGCTTTACCTTCTAATGCTCAGGTATTTAGTAAAGATACGGTTGTTTGTGATAATGAAGCTAACCTGGTAGCTAACCGTCCTGTCCGAGGAGAGGGGCATTGGGAAGTATATGGAGGTACTGCAACTATAACTAATTCTACCTGTCAGAATTGGGCATGTGGAGCTTATGCTCAGGATTTACAACCAGGCCTTAATACTTTTGTATGGATAGTAGAAAATGTTTATAAAGGCAGAGGCGTTGCAGATTCACTTGTATGTGCTCTGCAGGATACTGCTTATGTGATTTATAATCAGGTGATTGCAGATGCTGGCGATACAATGTATCAATGTGCTGACACCGCCCACCTGAGAGCTAATCTGCCTACAGCTAATCCTCCTTATGTAGGTCAGTGGTCAATAACTTCTGGTGCTGGTACTTTTGCTACTACCAGTACTAACACTTCTAATAATCCTCTGGATACTATCCGTGGTCTGGTACGTGGTAAAAATACTCTTACCTGGACTCTCTCCCGTACCATTAATGGTGTTACCTGCTCGGATGCTGATAATCTTATTATCTGGGATAACTTGCCGCCAGATCCGGATGCAGGGGCTGACCAGGTGGTATGTACAGATTCAGCATATCTCACTGCTAATTCAGATGTGCGTAATTCCTCTTATTATGACGGTAGTACAGTTATCGCAACTGCTGTTACTTCTAATTATTGGTCTTCGGTAGGTGGTGTTGCTACATTCAATGATTCTAATGACCCATCTACCTGGGTCCATGGCCTTAACCCACAGCAGACAAATCATATTGTTTGGAATAAAGTCCTTACTTTTACCGATAATCTTAAAGGTGTCACTCAACAGTGTACCTTGACTGATACCGTTGATATATTTAATAACGCTGTTACAGCTGTTGCAGGTGATATACCTGGAGTTATCTGTGGTACACAGGATACAGGAGCTTATGCTTTGCTTAATGCAACTGACCCAAGCCCGCTGACCGGACGCTGGTACTTTGTTTCAGGATCAGGTACACCCACTATTAATAATTCCACTTCGCCTACTACGGGTGTCAGCGGTCTGGAGAACGGTGATAATATATTCAGTTGGGTAGTCTCCAGCACTGTCAACGGAACAACCTGTAAAGCTTCGGATTCTGTGACTGTGAGAGTAAGGATTCCTACTACAGCAGTGGTAGCCCAACCTGATTCCTTTGAAGTATGTGCTGATTCTGCTCAGCTGCAGGCTAATTCTCCTACACTTGGCGTGGGACATTGGGAAGCTGTGTCTGCCTTCTCCGGAGATATTGTTAACTCTACTGCTACTGTCACTACAGTTAAGAATTTATGGGAAGATAAGACAAAGTGGGTATGGGTCATTGACAATGATGGTTGTACTTCTAGCGACACAATTACTGTCGTCAACAACTCGGTTTATGCTGATGCTTCTACCGTGGATGATAATAATATGGATAGTATATGTGTGGATACTTTCCAGCTATATGCTACAGACCCATCCATATTTAATAACGCTTCTTCTGTTAATATAGCTACAGGACAGTGGAGCACAGGAGGTTCTGCTTCTTTTGTTAATCCTACTGCATATAATACTGTTGTACGTAATTTGAGTAATAGTAGCCCCAATGTTCTGGTATGGACTATTACCAAGGGTGGTTGTTCGGCTTCAAGTCAGATCACAATTTATAATAATCAGTTTACTATTGATGCATACGTGAGTGCCGAACCTGATAACATGGCTACTTGTGAAGATAGTATTCAGCTTGATGCTCAGCAACCAGGTAACGGAGGACATGGTCAATGGAGAAAAATCGGAGGTGGTGGTATATTCAAGGATGATACTTTGTATAATACTTGGGTTACCAATCTTTCCACTACTGATGCCAACCTGTTTGAATGGTTCGTTACTCGCAATGGATGTACTGCCAGTGATACGGTTACTGTAATAAGCAATAAAATTGTTTCCCAGGCAGGATCCGATCAGATTGTTTGCTATGATACTACTTCCTTGAATGCTGGTACACCACCGGCTGGTGCTACAGGCACATGGCTGGTGGATGTTGGATCCGGCACTTTTACTAATGCTAATGATCCTAAGACACATGTATCTGGAATGGATAGGGGTCTTAATACTTTTATCTGGCGTGTGGAAAAAGCAGGATGTACTGCTCAGGATACTGTGGCGGTGACGAATAATGAGCCTGAGGATGCTGTGGCTGAGGCAGATAAAGAGGTCTGTGCTAATACTGCTACTCTGGTTGTATCTGTTCCGCCAACTACAGATACCGGGTATTGGAGCCTGGCTTCTGGTGCTGGTATTATTGCTGATTCAACTAATACTAATACATCAGTTACTGGTTTACAGCCTGGTGTAAATAAATTTACATGGACTGTTTATCGTGGATCCTGTAAAAAGGTTGATACTTTAGTTATTACGAATAATCAGGTTGCTGCTAATGCAGGATTGGATGATACTGTATGTGCCGATACTGCAAAGATTGCTGCTTTAGGTCCTTCTCAGTTCTATCCTTTCCAGGGAACAGGAACCTGGTCGGATGCTGGTGGTACAGGAGTAACTTTTGATAATCCTAATGATAGTGTAACTATTGTACGCAATTTGCGTCCTGGTGCCAATACCCTGAGATGGACAGTTACAAAAGGTAGCTGTTCGGCCAGTGATGATATTATTATAACTAATAGGTCTGTATTAGCTTCGGCTACAGATATTGCAGAATGTAATTTCCCTGTAACATTGACCGGTAATGATCCTGTTTCTGATAGTGGCTTGTGGAAAAATATTGGTGGAATCGGTACTATTGCAGATCCTACTTTGTATAATTCAAGCTTTACAGGATTACCTAACGGAAGCACTACTGTCCTGCGCTGGTTGGTATATAACGAAAGTTGTGCTGACTCTGTGGATATTTCCGTAACTAATAATAATTTTGACGTTCAGGCTGGAGTGGACCAGACCTTATGTAAGGATACTGCACAGCTAAATGCTCAGTTACCTGGCGCTGGTGCTGTAGGTACATGGTCAGTGGATGCAGGTGCTGGTAATTTTGTTGATAACCATGACCCAGCTACTATTGTTACCGGTCTGAGCCGTGGTAATAATGTCTTGCGCTGGACAGTGGATTATAGAGGTTGTACCAATTCTACTACAGTTACTATCACAAATAATACTCCGAGCGATGCTATTATTTCCAGTATTACTGCCGGATGTGATAGTACGGCTACTCTGTCTGCCGTGGATCCTGATATGACTTATGTTACTTCTATGTATTGGGAAGTTGCAGGACCACATACGTTTACCTCTGATTCCACAAGCACTACCTCTACAGTTAAAGATTTAGATCCAGGAGAGACTACGGTTTATTGGGTTATAAAAAATAATGGATGTGAAGATAGAGATACAGGTTATATATACAATAACGCTGTAGCTGCTTATGCTGGTAATGATCAGACTGTTTGTGATACTGTAACTGTTATCCAGGCTCTTGATCCAACGTCTAATCCGCCTTATCAAGGCACTGGGCAGTGGACAGCTAATAAGCCTGTAACAATTGCTGACCCAACTAATCCTATTACTTCGGTGTCCGGATTGCCTATTGGAGCTACAGTGTTTACCTGGACTGTTACTAAGGGATCTTGCTCTGCTTCCGACCAACTGACTGTTTATAATGCGCAAGCTTTTGCTTCGGCTTATGATACAGTTACTTGTTCTGACTCTGCTTATCTGGTGGGTAATAATCCTAATTTGAGTGGAGGTCATGGTAAATGGACAGTGATTTCCGGCGTTTATGATTCAATAGGGAATGATACTGCCTATGCCACTACAATTTATGGCTTGTCTTATAACAGCACTACTACTATTGAGTGGTATGTAACCAATGGTACTTGTGATGCACGGGATACCATTACAGTGGTTAGCAATAATTTCTATATCAGTGCAGGAATGGGTGACACTATATGTACTGATAACTTCAACCTGAAAGCTTCTGATTATACCTATCCTACAGATTCTGTCTGGTGGCAAGTAGTTGGTGGCGGTGGTGTGTTTGACCGTACTGATACTAATATCACTGTTGTACGGAATCTTAACCCAGGTGTTAATACTCTCCGTTGGAATGTATTGCATAACGGATGTCAGAAATATTCAGATATTGTCCTGGTAAATAATGAACCATCTGACCCGCAAATTCTTACTACTAATGATACTACTGTCTGTGATGGTCAGATTACTCTCAGGGCTAATAGTCCTACTCAGGGTACCGGTTATTGGATTCAGATTGCTGGTAATGGTCTTGCTGATACTGCTACTAATAATATACAACTGGTGACAGGTTTGTCCCAGAACAATAATATTTTCCGTTGGATTGTAGAAAAAGGTAAGTGCCAGAAATATGCTGATTTGAATGTTATAAATAACGAAGTATTCAGTAATGCCGGTCCGGATGATACAATATGCGTTGATGGTTATACACTTAAGGCCACAGATCCTGTTTCTGGTGCTACTGGTACATGGAATGATGAGAGTGGAGCGGGAATTACTTTTGCTGATATCAATGATCCAAATACTAATATAACGAATATTCCGCAGCAGACAACAGTGACTCTATCCTGGACTGTACAGAAAGGCTCTTGCTCTGCAGTTGATTATGTTAAAATATCTAACCTTGGCGTTAGTGCCAGTGCAGATAATGTCGTTGTATGTGATACTACTGCTACTATTGTAGGTAATGATCCTGGTGTATTTACCGAAAATCCAGCCCACGGAATATGGACAATTGTCAGTGGACCTTCCAGTGTCTGGATAAAGAGTGATACTGTGGCTGTGACAGAAGCTAATGGTATTCCTTATCAGACAACTGCTGTATTGCAGTGGAAAATATATAATGATTATGGGTGTGCTGACTCTACTACTATATCTGTTACTAATAATGGATTTACTGTACAGGCTGATCCATCTGGTAGCTCCATAGAAGTTTGTCAGGATACATATAAGCTACAAGCCATAGATCCGTCTCCTGGCACAGGTAATTGGCAGGTCATAGGCGGTCCTGGTAAAGTGACTAATAGTACTTTGTATAATTCTACTGTTACGGGGCTCACTTCTAATCCGACTGTATTGCGCTGGACAGTTACTCGTGGAGGTTGTACTGCTTATGATGATGTTTCTATTGTTAATAATTATGTACCTGCCCGTGTTGTTGATACTACACCTGCAGCTTGTGGCGATGTGATTGCATTGCAGGCTTATGACCCAACACCAGGAACAGGGCATTGGGAAAAGGTTGTATCAAGTTCTCCTGGTGTCATAGCCAGCTCTACTGATTACAATACACAGATTTCCGGTGTGCCATTGAGTACCAGTGTTGGCCTGTACTGGATAGTTACAAATGGAGGCTGTTCGGATTCGGTTCAGGTTACAGCTTCTAATAATAATTTTGCATTGAGTGCCGGGCCTGATAAGCCGGTATGTGAAGATACTACACAACTGGCTGCAGATGATGTTGCTGGTGCTACAAGTTCTTATTGGACTGTTTCGTCAGGTAGCGGTACCTTTGACAATTCTACCCTGTATAATACAGTAGTTCGTGGACTGCAACAAGGTGCAAATGTTCTCACATGGCACGTACAAAAGAATGGATGTCTGGTAACTGCTGATGTTACTATTACTAATAATTCCGTTACTGCTAACGCTGGTACAGACCAGAGTTTGTGTGTTGATTATACTACCTTGAATGGTAATGACCCATCCACTTTTGGAGGTACAGGTTATTGGACTGTTCAGAGTGGTCAGGCAAACTTTGCTAATTCTACTTTGTATAATACTGACGTTACTGGGCTCAGAAGAGGTTCTAATACCCTGCGTTGGACTGTTTCTGCTAATGGATGTGATGATTTTGATGACGTGATTATTACTAATAACTCCTTTGATGTTGATGCTGGCTTAGATAATTCGGTATGTGCGGATACTGCTGCTCTTAAAGCTCAATATATTGCTGGAGGGGTAGGACATTGGTCAGTACAGGGTAGTTCACCTGCAATAATTGATAATACTGACTCCAGTGAGACAGTGGTCCGTAATCTTCAGCAGGGAACTAATACTTTCCGTTGGACTGTTACAAAGAATGGTTGTACCTTCTATGATGATGTGGTTGTGACAAATATATTGCCTAATTCTCCTGTTATAATTGCTCCAAATAATCCGGATACTGTATGTGTTGATACAGTATTCCTGCATGCTCAGGCTCCCGAGGCAGGGGTTACTGGTAGCTGGTCATACACCGGAAGTGGTGGTACCATACTTAATCCGAATAGTGATACCACAACAGTACGTAATCTTAATCCGGGTACTACGGAATTTATCTGGACGGTTGACCATAATGGATGTAAGCTTTCTACTTCGGTTGTAGTTGTCAATGGTAGTATTACCGCTAATGCTGGGGCTGACCAGACAACGTTGTGTCAGGATTATACGAGTCTTAGTGCTGTTGAGCCTGTTGATCCTGGTTATGGATGGTGGACAAAAGCTGACGGACAACCGGGAGTAATTGCAAGTAGTACTGATGCTAATACTGCTGTAACCAGCCTTGGTTATGGAGAAAATAAATTTGTATGGAATGTTAAGAGCGGTAGATGTACAGCTTCTGATACAGTTGTTATTATTAATAACTCTGCTTCTCCTGCCATTGTTAACCCAGTACCGCCTACTTGTGATACTTTTGCAACTTTAACGGCTACAGCTCCTACATACGGAACCGGACAGTGGTCATATATTGGTACTTATCCTGTTATTATAGAATCTCCAAATAGTCCGAATACACAAGTGGACAATCTGGAGTATGGAGCTAATATGTTCAAGTGGACTGTTACAAACACTACTCCTTATACCACCTGTACAGACGATACTACCTTGATTGTAGTTAGCAATCATTTTACTGTTGATGCTGGTGATGATAAAGAACAATGTGATAGTGTATTCTATTTAAGTGCTCAGACACGTCCTGATCAGGATAGTGCCAAGTGGACTATTGTTACGGGATCTCCTGTGATAGTTGATAGCACGGATGCAAATACTCAGGTATATATCCAGCAAGGGGCTGGTGCTATTTTGCGCTGGAGTGTTTGGGAGCATGGATGTTATGCAGAGGATTTGATACGCTTGCAAAACAGAGGTGTAACAGCTACTGCATATGACCAGGAAGTATGTGATACTACTGTAAATCTTCAGGCGGTAGCACCTTCTTCTGGTAACAGCGGATATTGGACAAGTGCTTATCAGGATGTGTGGTTTGACCCGGATAGTTCTGTCTATAATGCTACTGCTAATGGATTGCATCCTGGTGCTAATCAGTTCGTATGGCATGTTTATAATGATTTGTGTAAAGATTCTACACAGATAACTGTAAATTATCTTATTCCTTATGCCTATGCTGGTGCTGACCAGGACATATGCGAGGATTATTATCAGCTTTCCGCTAATGATCCTTCTCTGGAAGGTGGTACAGGCTCTTGGAGTGTTTATAGTGGTAGCGGCATTTTTGATAATTCTACTGTTTATAATACTACTGTGCGCAACCTGGCCAAAGGTCAGAATATTTTGGCATGGACTGTACAGGTTAGGGCTTGTACGCATACCGACTTTGTTACTATCAATAACCTCAAGCCTTTTGTTTCGGTTGGTGAAGATCAACAGATATGTGATTCAGTAACATCTCTTTCTGGTAATGCACCAGATACTTCATTGGGCGAAGAAGGATATTGGACAAAGGTCACACCTGGCCCTCATTGGTTTGAAGATTCTACTAATCCAACGACTAAGGTTTATGGTATACAACCGGGTTCGGAAATATTCCGCTGGACGATCAAGAATGGTAATTGTTCTGCTTACGCTGATTTGATTGTTACTAACAATTCGGTTGTTGCAAACGCTGGCCAGGATCATGAGGTATGTGCAGATTCCGCTCAGCTCTCAGGATACTTGCCATCTAACTCTACAGGCGTTTGGTCTGTTGTTACTGCTGGGCCTCAAATTGAGGATAGTACGCTATTTAATACCTGGGTTAAGCACCTTAATGTCGGAGATAATACCTTTAAGTGGACTGTAACTCATGTTAATTGTACTGCATCGGATGAGGTTACTATTACTAATAATGCTATTCCGGCAAATGCGGGATCAGATCAGACTGTATGTCAGAATCATACTACTCTCTTTGGTAGCTTACCGCCAGATTCGGCCTATGGTGTCTGGCGTCTGGTGGGCGGTAGTGGTGTAATCGTGGACTCCACTGCTAATGTAACACAGGTAACTGATTTGAGCTCAGGTTCTAATGTATTCTCATGGACCATCTATAATGGCAATTGTTCAACTACAGATGAAGTTATCATTGTTAATAATGAGCTACCTGTGGACGCAGGTGCCGATGAACCAGCTCTGTGTGATAATAAGTTTGAGCTCAATGCTAATCCTCCTGATACAGGTGCAACAGGATATTGGACTGTGATTGCTGGTTATGGAGAGATTGATAAATCTGATACTAATATCACTTGGGTACGTAACCTGGCTCGTGGTGAAAATGTCCTCAGATGGACTGTTACTAAGAACGGTTGTTCTAATTCCGATGAGATAGTAATTAATAATATTACGCCTACTCAGTCAATAACTATTGGCACCAAGGAGATTTGTCAGGATTACACGACAATTACAGGTAATGAGCCCCGTTATGGAGTTGGCCATTGGAAGGTTATAACATCTTCTGGAGCTGTCACCATTGACGACTCGCTTGCTAATTCAACAGTTGTTCGTAATCTGGCCAAAGGACCTAATCAGTTTGCCTGGATTATTGTAGATACTACTACTGGATGTTATACGAGCGACACAGTGACCGTATATAATAACTCTGTTGTGTCATTTGCTGGTCAGGATAGGGAGATATGTGTTGATACCTTTAAGCTTGAGGCTGTTAATCCTGCTCCGGATTCTGGTTATTGGACAATTATCACTCCTGGTGGAAAGATAGATGCTTCGGATATACATAATCCTAAAGCTATTGTAAGGGATTTGCCTACAGGTGCTAATATCTTACGCTGGACTGTTTATAACTCCAAGTGTTCGGCTTATGACGATGTAATTTTAACTAATAATACACCTACTAAGGCTTATGCCGGAGAAGATAAGATATCTTGTGATGGTTCTGCTACACTTATCGGTAATACCCCGGCTCTGGATGAGCATGGTTTGTGGATAAAACTCGGTGGTGACGGTGTTATTAGCAGTCCTACTGATTATTTAACAAATGTTACGGGGCTTTCTGCTGGGTTTAACTCATTTATTTGGAGAATTTCTCGCGGTAGTTGTTCCAGTGATGATACAGTATTTGTGGATAATCACAATATTTTGGTTGATGCAGGTGTGGACCAGACTGTATGTAATGTGGATACAGCTGTTCTGAGAGGTAATGTTCCTAATACAGGAGTCACAGGTTACTGGACACTTACAGGTGGTCAGGGTAATATCGTGAATTCTACTGATTACCAGACTGTAGTCAGAAATCTTGGTCCTGGAGGAAACACTTTCCGATGGACACTTTCCGATGGTGTTTGTACAAATTATGACGAAGTGGTTGTAACTAATAACACCCCGACAACGCCTCAGGTATGTTACGATACACTTAAGTTGTGTAATGATTATACAACTTTGTGTGCAAATTCACCTTCTGGTATAGAAACAGGATATTGGACGGTTGCAGCTGGTAATGCAGATTTTGCTAATAGCAACGATCCTTCAACAGATGTATATAATTTGAGTAAAGATGTTGTTTTGCTATGGCATATATCCAAGAACGGATGTGAACAGGTAGATACTATGTATATATTCAATGGCGGTGTACAGGCTACTGTTGTAAGTGATACCCTTGCTTTCTGTGGTACCGATGGTTATCTGGCTGCTAATGCACCACTTGATACTAATGCAGTTGCTTATTGGGAACTTATTTCTGGTTCTGGAAACATTGCTGATTCTACCGCAACTTATACTCCAGTAAGTAATTTAGGACTTGGATCTAATATATTCCGTTGGAATGTGTCGGCTAATGGTTGTGATAGCCATGCGGATATGGTTGTCTTCAATAATAAATATCCTGCTAGTGCTAATCTTGCAGCTACTAATCCTATATGTGATTCTTCGGTAGTGGTAATGGGCAATCCGCCTACTGCAGGAGCGATAGGTCAGTGGTCTGTAGCTTCAGGTGTAGCTTCCATAAGCTTTGATTCTCCGAATTCTCCAACTACTGTGGCAAGAAATCTCGGTGCAGGTACCAGCATACTTAAATGGTCTATCATTAAGGATGGTTGCGAAAATTATGATACTGTTGTGGTAATTAATAATTCGGTTTATGCTAATGCTGGTGCTGATGTGACTGTATGCGATACTAATGAAGTTGCTTCTATAATTGCTAATGACCCGACTAATGTTAATGCTCAATACGGTTATTGGAGTCTTGTCAGCGGTTCACTAGATATTGCGGATACCACTGCCTTTGCCACAACTGTTACTCATGTAGCTTATGGTGCTAATACACTGAAATGGACGGTTGTTGGTAATGGTTGCCAGGCTGAGGATGTTGTTATCGTAAGCAATAATCACTTTACGGTAAGTGCTGGTTCCGACTTTACGGTATGTGATACTACTGCTATATTGACAGGAACTGATCCTGGCCCTGGTGGTAGTGGCTTGTGGACAGTTTCTGGTTCTGGCTGGTTTGAAGACCCAACTAATTATACTACTCGTGTTAATGGAATACCAAGAGGTGCAAATACTTATATATGGACTGTTCATAAAAATGGATGTATAGCTTCTGATGCTGTAGTTGTCACTAACGGTACTCCTGATGCCTTTGCCGGAGGCGACAGAGCAATATGTGTGGATACTTTCCAATTACAGGCTACTGTACCATCTATAGGTACAGGTACATGGACCATTGTTAGTGGTGGCGGTGTTATTGATAGTAGTACCGATCCTCATTCCATTGTACGTAATCTGGCTAAGGGACAGAATATCCTGCGTTGGACAGTACAGAATGGCTCTTGTTCGGCTTATGATGATGTTACATTGACTAATAACATGGTAACTGCCACAGCAGGTATTGACCAGAAAGTATGTGATACTATTGCTTATCTGGCTGCTGACCCACCTGGTCCTGGAGGTCATGGAGTTTGGTCGGTAGTTGCCGGTGGTGGAAAATTCCTGGATTCTACTTTATATAATACAGAAGTTTGGGGAGTTTATGACGGTACTAATACTTATCGTTGGACTGTCTATGAGAACGGATGTAGTAATAGCACTACTGTGAAGATTGTTAATAACCGTTTCTCAGTAAGTGCCGGAAATGATACTACGGTATTTACTCCATCTGTTACATTGAATGCTGATAATTGGTCTGGTAGTTATCCTTATTCTGGTTCCTGGTCAATAGTTGCTGGTGGTGGTGTATTTACTAATGCTCATGATCCTAATACAGACGTTAATAATCTGGCTTATGGGGTTAATACATACAGGTGGTTTGTTACTAATGATACAACAGGATGTACAGCTTATGATGATGTTAATGTGGTATATAATGGGTTGACTGTAGATGCTGGTTCCGACCAGATTATTTGTAAAGATTCCACTTATATGAGTGCTCAATATATTCCTAACTCAACCTCTTACTGGAGTGTTGTGCAAGGTGGTGGTGTCTTTGATGACCCGACTAATCCAACTACAAAGGTTACAAAGCTCTCAAGAGGTGTTAATATCTTTAGATGGAATGTAATTAAGAACGGTTTTGCTACTTATGATGAAGTTACTGTTACTAATTATGCTTTTGATACTTATGCTGGAGAAGATCAGGATCTGTGTGTAGATAGTGCTCAGCTTAATGCAGAGTATATGTATAATTATTCAATACCTGTCAATCCTTCGGATATACACGCTGAATGGCAGATTCTTTCCGGAGGTGGTAATGTAGCTAATCCTAGTGCTAATCAGACTACAGTAACTGGCTTAAATCCTGATGCTAATATCCTCAGATGGTATGTTGAACGTACAGATTATCCGGGTACAGGAGTATGTTCGGCTAGTGATACTGTGACATTGTACTATTACCATTTGCCTCATACCGATTTTGCTACGGTGCCAGATGTGCCCGAAGGATGTAGTCCTCTGGATGTTGCATTCTATAATACTACACCTACTTTTGATACTATACCTGGTACCAAGTACTATTGGAACATAGCTAATTCAGCTTTGATACAGACTAATTATGGTGATACTCTCAGAAGAACATTTGTTAATAATTCAGATAGGGATTCTATTTATCCAATATGGTTGATTTCCGAAGTACAGGTAGCTCCTGGTATAGTCTGTCGTGATACTGCTTATGGACAGGTAACTGTATTGCCTGTTCCTAAGATTGGCTTTACTGCTCCGATTTATTCGGTTTACTCATTAGGCTTCCAGTTGCCTATTGAGGTTACACGCGAAACAGACAGAAATTGTGACAGATACCAGTGGGACTTTGGCGATGGTACCGGTATTGTAAGTAGCGTATTGGATAGTTCCTTTAATCATCCTTATAATACCTGGGGTACATATACTATCAGTCTGACTGGATGGAGGAAGCAGTGTATGAATTCTTATTCCTTAACTGTACATATTGAACCTCCTGAACCAGTGGCAGAGCCTAATTCAACTAATAATGCCGAAGGTTGTGCACCTCTTACTGTGCCGCTCTATGCTCAGGTACTTTATACAACTGACGGAGTATCGCAATATAAATGGATAATTAAACGTTCACGTGACTCTGCTGTTATTGCTGAGCTGCATGATAAGGATGTATATTACACATTTACTGATCCTGGTACTTATTGGGTTGATTTGTGGGTAACTGCAGAAGGAACTTTGCCGGAACCATGGTCATGGGCATTTATACGTACCGATACAATAGTGGTATATCCTAAGCCTATTGCTGACTTTACTGTGGCTCCTATGGAAGTTACGGTTAATGAACTGGTTAAGTGTTATAACTACTCTAAGGGGGCTACCAGATATTACTGGGACTTTGGTTATCCGGATTCTTCTATGACTTCAACCGAATTTGAGCCTACTGTGGCTTACCCTAAGGAAGGTGAATATTACATTACATTGCGTGTAGAATCAGATCACTATTGTACTGACCAGAAAACTCTGGATCAGCCAGTAGTCGTAATACCTGAGGGACAATTGATATTCCCGGATGCATTTATCCCAACATCTACAATTCCGTCTAATCGTATATTCAAGCCGAGGTATCGTGGAGAAGTTGTTGAATATGAGTTGCAAATCTATAACCGTTGGGGACAGCTAATATTTGTCAGCCATGATGTTGACCAGGGCTGGGATGGACGTATTAATGGACAATTAGCTCCTCAGGATGTATATGCTTATAAATACAGGGTTAAATTCCGGACAGGTATTGAACATCAAGGAGCGGGAAGTGTAACCCTGCTGAGGTAACTCATTTGTAATCACCAATAAAAAGGCGGCTGGACTTGTCTGGCCGCCTTTTTATTATTTCTAAATACCCATTTTTAGGTATTTTTTTCCCTTAGCCCTTGCCTATAATTGCATTGAATTTTTAATTTTTTATCAATGAAACGGATTTTTATTCTTACAGCATTGTTATTTCACAGTGTATTATTTTTTGCTCAAATAGGCGGGCTTTCTGCGTCCA
>CAZYSM010000026.1:0-38259 GCA_964649975.1 uncultured Bacteroidales bacterium
ATTTGTTTACACAAATATGTAAACATTAACGGTTGGTGTGGCAGGATCAGTCAGGTTCTGGCAGGTTCTGTCAACTTCTGTCAGGTTGTGGCAGGTTATTCTGAGAATTTAAAGTTTAATCCAGCCGGGAAAAGGTAATCAAGTTGAGGTTTCAGCAATATTTTTTGAGTTTTTCTATATCCTCTTTTTTTAAGCTCATCGTATTCAATCTCATTGAGCCAGCGAGAGAGCGTCCTCTGGCTGATGCCCAGGATTTGTGCTAATCTCCATTTCTCAATGCTGTAAGGATTAATATTTCCTTTCCCCCTTTGCATAGTATTTGCATTTGTCTTTAAGCTAATATATTAAAAATCATTGGAAATGAGTAAAAAAATATCAGGAATTTTAAGCAAAAGCAATGTTTTTCAATCGTATATTTTCAAATTTTGCTTCACTTAAACTTCACTTTTTACCGAAAAGCCAAACGTAAATAGTTGTATTTTAGATTGATAAAAAATATTTCAAAATCCTGCCGGGATCGCTTTGAGCGGGTGTCGTGCTGGCATCCGCTTTTTAATTTTACTTTATTTCGCTAATAACCTTCCTTTTTTTTAATTTTGTATAAATACTAAATTTGTCTAAAATGTCTTCTGTGGGAATTTTTCTTATTGGATTGATAGTGGTATTGGCCGGACTGTTGACAGGATATTTTATTCTTTCTTTGTTCCGTAGTAAAAAGACTAAAAAAGAAGATGAATAACAATGAGGCGATTGGAATTCCTTGCTTTGTATGTGTTTTTCTTTTTCTCTGCTACTGCGCAAGTTTCACTGGACTATATTAATGATTTTCGTTTCAGATGTGGTTTGATGCCTTTTATCCACGATGCAGTGCTGGAACGTGCTGCACACGCTCATGCAGTTTATATGGCTGATAATGATACTTTGGTTCATTACGAGCAGCCCGGTCGTCCGGGATTTACTGGAAAAACTCCTGGTGACAGAGCTATATATTTTGGCTATCCTACACGCTATGTTGTAGAAGACGCAGCTCTGGTATATTCTCCACTGGACGCTATTGATGGCCTATTTGCCGCCCCTTATCATAGAGTTCCACTGTTGAGTTTTGATCTGGATTTGATTGGTTTCTCTGGAGAGAAGGATTATTTTGCCATGGAATTTTCCAATTCTTACCTGGTGGATATTTGTAATTCGCCCCATAAAAACATTCAGGTGCATGGTAGATATTATTCCCGTCTGTGCAGGGATTCGTCTGTGAAAGTTACAACCGGGCAATTGCAAGAGGCGCTTGACCAGGTGAGAAAGGCCAATCCCGAGGTGGTATTTTTTCCTTATAACCGACAGACAGATGTAAGTGTGCTGTTCTATAACGAGTGGCCCGCTCCTGTTCCAGGCTGCTCAGTGAATGGCTATCCTGTGAGCATTTTTTTCAATCCATTTTATTTTGATTCCGTAGAAATGATAAAATTTATTGTCAAGGATAATAAAGGGCACAAAGTAATTCCTGCGAGAATATTGACAGCCAGTAATGATGATCATAAAAAGCTGAGTCCTTTCCAATTTTTCTTTATTCCCAAAGACCCTCTAATGTTTAATACAACCTATCAGGTTAAGTTTGTTGCCCGTGTGGACGGAAGAAAACGCAGTTTTAGCTGGAAATTTTCCACCCGTAATGTTCCGGACATTATTTATTGGCGCGGAAATATGACTGTTACAGCTCAACCTGAGGATTTATTAAATATTTTTATAGTTCCAAAGGATTGTAATGATACCCACTTTTCCCTTAAATACCGCTATAATATTGATAAATTTTCCGTAGAACTTCAGAATAGATTTTTTATCATAGCAAAAATCAATGGCCAGCCAGGTGAACAGGCAGAGATTTTCACTTCTGATGGACGCAAGATTACTATTGTGATAAAATGAATTTTTTTATTATTTTCTGGAAAAAATCTTTGTGATGAAAAGATGAGATTCCTTTTTCTGGTCTGCTGCTCTCTGACTTTTAATATTGTTTTTGGACAAACGGCCGTAGAATATCTTAATTCATACCGGATTAAAAGCGGACTTATTCCGCTGGAGGTAAATCCTGTGATCTCGGCTTCGGTTAAGGATCATACGCGGTATATGTATGTTAATTCAGTATTAAACCACAAAGAAAAGGCGCGTGATAGTCTTTTTTCCGGACGTACAGCTGACGTCAGAGCTATAAATCGGGGGTATCATTGTCGTTTTGTGTCTGAGAATCTTGCTTATAATGAGAAAGATTCTTTGAGCGCTGTAGATGAACTTTTTTCCACTGTCTATCATCGTTTGTCCCTGCTGGATTTTCGCTTCAATCAAGTTGGGTATGCTGCTACCGGTCATTATTACGGATTTGTATTGGGCAATTCTTATCTGGATTCTGTTTGTGCCGCAACAAAAGAGAATAAATCGCTGGTCTCGTTTCTGTATGTTGTCAATTTGTGTGATAATTTTAATAAAAAAGTTGATTTAGTAGATTATCTGGATGCTATTCAAAAGGTGGAAAAGCAGAATGCTTCTATTGTAACCTTTCCTTATTCTGGCCAGGATAATGTACCTACTTATTTTTCCGAGGAAGACCCTAAACCATGGCCTAAATGTAATATTATGGGCTATCCTGTGTCTGTGCAATTTAACGAATATTATCATTCCGGGGTGCGACTGGTCTCATTTAAACTTCGTGATGGAAGGGGCAAGCGTGTTAAAGCCAAATTATTAACACCGGATAACGACCCTAACAAAATGTTATTACCCGGACAATATGTTCTTATACCATATAAAGTGCTTAACCTGAATGAGACTTATAAAGCTTTTGTGGTATACCGGGAGAATGGCGAACGTTTTTCTTTTTCATGGACATTCCATACCCAGACTTATCAAAATTTATTTGTGCTGGAAGGCGACCAGACTGTTTATGTCCCCTCACCTGCGGTTTTTTATGTATATGTCCGTCCCAGTTCCTGTGAGGATAGTTTGTTTAACTCTCTGGACATAAAATATACTACACAGGTTTTTAATGTGGAATTTGTTAACTCATTGATATTGAGAGTTCAGGTGAAAGGGGAGGATGGACAGTTCGGACAAATTTTAATGCCTAATGGATATAACCTGAAAGTTATAATTTTAGGAGAATAGCATTTATACAGAATAACAACAGTGCCCCTAAGGTAATTTGTATCCATTCGTGCATTGGTGGCCTAAAATCTATTTGTGTATTCGTGGCAATTAATTCATTCGTGGTATTTAGTTTAGCCACTGAATACACTACAAATCACGGGACTTTTGTCTGTCTGTGTTGGCGTCATCTCTTGCGGTAAAAAACTACCTCTGTGGAAAAACTCTGAGCTACACTGTGGTTAAAAAATCCATTCGTGCGTTCGTGGCTAATAAAAAACATTTCTAAAAAAACATTTTTTGATTTACCGATTTATGCTTAAAAAGTTTATCTTTGCTGGTTAGTGAATACTTTTAGGTATGAAAAGTAGAATTTAAAAAAAATTAAAATATGGCTGTTTTAGAAAAAGTTTTAAAAGCAATATTCGGTGATAAACACGAAAAAGATATTAAAAAACTTCTTCCGATTGTTGCCCGTATTAATGAGGAATATGAAAAATTGCACGATTTATCCAATGATGATCTCAGAGGAAAGACCCAGCAGCTCAGGCGTCTGATAAAAGACCGAATTAAGGAGGATGAGAAAAAAATTGAGGAAATGAAGAAAAAAGCGGAAGATGATGATACGCCGCTGGAAGAGAAAGAACGATTGTATAAAGAGATTGAAAAAATGGAGAAAAAAGTTGATCAGGAAATAGAGGATACTCTTAATGAGATTTTGCCTGTGGCTTTTGCAATTGTCAAAGAAACTGCCCGCCGCTTCAAGGAAAATAAAGAACTGGTTGTTACTGCTACTGATTTTGACCGTAATCTGGCTGCAAAAAAAGATTATGTGGAAATCCGCGGGGACAAAGCTGTTTATAAGAATCAGTGGATGGCTGGTGGCCATCTTATAACATGGGATATGGTGCATTTTGATGTCCAGCTGATGGGTGGTATAGTGCTGCATCAGGGTAAAATTGCAGAAATGGCAACTGGTGAAGGTAAAACGCTTGTTGCTACTTTGCCTTTGTTTCTCAATGCTTTGCCAGGACGCGGTGTGCATCTGGTAACTGTAAACGATTATCTGGCTAAACGTGACCAGGAGTGGATGGGACCGCTATATGAATTTAACCAGCTATCGGTGGATTGTATTGATAAATACGAGCCACACAGCGAGGGACGCCGGAATGCTTATCTTGCAGATATTACCTATGGAACAAACAATGAATATGGTTTTGATTACCTGCGCGATAATATGGTTATTGACCCTGAGGAGATGGTACAGCGTGGGCATAACTATGCTATTATTGACGAGGTGGACTCTATCTTGATTGATGAAGCGCGTACGCCATTGATTATTTCGGGACCTGTGGGCAAAAGCCGGGACCAGGATCTTTATCGTGAGCTAAAACCAAAGGTCGTTAAACTTTATGAGGCTCAGAAACGTCTTGTTACCCAGTTGATTGCTAAGGCTAAGCAGCTTTATAAGGAAGGCAAAATGGATGAAGCAGGCTTGCTACTGTTGCGTGCTTACAAAGGTTTGCCAAAGAACCGGGCTCTTATTAAGTTCCTTAGTGAAAAAGGAGTTAAGGCTCTGTTGCAAAAAACAGAAAACTTCTATTTGCAGGAGAATGCCAAACGTATGCCTGAGGTAACAGAAGAACTTTATTTTGTGATTGATGAAAAAATGAATAGCGTAGAGCTCACGGATAAGGGCGTTCAGCTTATTACTGAGGCTTCGGAAGACCCCAATCTGTTCGTGCTGCCTAATCTGGGAGAAGAAATTGCCAAAATAGAAAATGACCCTGAACTTTCACAGAAGAAAAAGCAGGAACTTAAGGAAAAATTAATGCAGGAATTTGCGGAAAAATCTGAAAAGCTGCATGTAATACATAACCTGCTTAAGGCATATGCCATGTTTGAGCGCGACGTGGATTATGTTGTAATGGACGGACAGGTAAAAATCGTGGATGAGCATACTGGACGTATCCTTGAAGGACGGCGTTATTCCGAAGGCTTGCACCAGGCCATTGAAGCCAAGGAAAATGTTAAAATTGAGGCTACTACCCAGACCTATGCTACTGTTACCTTGCAGAACTATTTCCGTATGTATAAGAAGCTGGCTGGTATGACCGGTACAGCAGAGACTGAGGCTCAGGAGTTCTGGGATATTTATAAACTGGAAGTAGTTGTTATCCCTACCAATAAGCCGGTAATCCGTGAGGATAAGGATGATCTGGTTTTCCGTACCAAGCGAGAGAAATATAAGGCTATTATTGAGGAAGTGGAGCGTCTGGTTAAGCAGGGTAGGGCTGTACTGGTAGGTACCACTTCCGTGGAAGTATCCGAACAGCTGAGCCGTATGCTCAAACGTCGTGGAATAAAACATCAGGTACTTAATGCAAAATATCACGCCAAAGAAGCTGAGATTATTGCCAAGGCTGGTCAGCCCGGAGCTGTTACCATTGCTACTAATATGGCCGGACGTGGTACTGATATTAAGCTGCATCCTAAGGTTAAAGAAGCTGGAGGATTAGCTATCATTGGTAGTGAACGCCATGAATCCCGTCGTATCGACCGCCAGCTGCGCGGACGTGCCGGACGTCAGGGAGACCCCGGAAGTTCACAGTTCTATGTTTCCCTGGAAGATGATCTTATGCGTCTGTTCGGTTCTGAGCGTATTGCCAAGGTTATGGATATGCTTAACATTGGCGAAGGTGAGGTAATTCAGCATTCTATGATTACTAATTCCATAGAGCGTGCCCAGAAAAAAGTTGAGGAAAATAACTACGGTATCCGTAAACATTTGCTTGAATATGACGACGTTATGAACGTTCAGCGTGAGATTGTTTACAAACGTCGTCGTCATGCTGTATTCGGAGAACGTCTGGATGTGGAAATTTCCAGAATGATACGTGAGCTTATTGAGTTTACCGTGGAATTTTATCAGCAAAATGCCGATTATGAAGGCTTCAAGTACGAGCTTTTATCACTTTTCCAGATAGAACCTACTGTGAGCGAAGAGGAATTCCTTAAGCTTGATGCCAAAGATATTGTTGAACATTTATACACCACGGTCATTGGCCGTTTCCAGCGTAAGATGGAGGTTATACGTGAGAAGGTATGGCCTTTTATCAAGGATTTGTACGAGAAAGAAGCCCATCAATATAAGTACATTGTTGTACCGGTTAGTGATGGACGTCGAATTTTCAATATACGTACTAATCTGGAACAGGCTTATAAAACCGAAGGACGCCAGCTTGTCAAGGATATAGAAAAGACAGTTATGCTGGTAGCCATTGATGAGGCCTGGAAAGAGCACTTGCGCGAGCTGGATGCCTTGAAAGAAGCTGTCCATACTGCCAGCTATGAGCAGAAAGATCCGCTGGTTATATACAAAATTGAGGCCTATGAATTGTTTAAGCAGATGTTGGAGAAGAGTAACCGTGAGGTTGTTTCTACCTTGCTGAGAGCTGAATTGTATGAGCCTCGGACACAGCAGCAACAGACCAGGCGTCCACGTAGCCGTTTTAATTTCCAGCAATTGAATTTTCAGAAGGATGATGCGCAACAGGCGGCTAAAAAGGAAAATGCTAAAAAAGGCGGGGGCACTGTAGTTAAGAAAAAGAAAATTGGACGAAATGATCCTTGCCCATGTGGTAGCGGAAAAAAATATAAAAACTGCCACGGACGTTTTGAAAACTCCGAGTTCTAACAAATCTCAGGGGCTGGCTCAATTGGCCAGCCCCTGAGTTGTAAAATTGCAATGCTATGGATGGATATTTTGATTTTGACCAGTTAAAACAGCTGTTGGAGGAAAAGTATCTTCAATACAATACCCCGGCATTTATTGAAACTGACCCAATACAAATACCTCATCTTTTTTCCCGCAAGGAAGATATTGAAATTTCCGGATTTCTGGCTGCTACAATTGCCTGGGGCAACCGCAAGATGATTATCCGCAATGCCCTGCGTATGATGGAAATTATGGACAATAGTCCGTATGAATTTATTATTGGTGCAACAGAAGAGGATATAATGAGCATTGATGACTTTGTACACCGTACTTTTAATGTCATTGATTTGCAGTATTTTCTGCGGGCTATTCAGAATATTTATCTTAATCACGGAGGATTGGAGGCAGTTTTTTCTGCCGGTTATCAGCAAGGTGGAGATGTGCAATCTGCCATTATTTATTTCCGGAAAGTATTTTTTTCCTTGCCTGGGTTTCCCCGGCGGACAGAAAAGCATGTTTCCTGTGTCAGCCGTGGGTCTGCTGCCAAAAGAATAAATATGTTCCTTATGTGGATGGTTCGTAATGATGGACGTGGGGTTCATTTTGGTCTGTGGAAGAGCATTCCTGCATCAGCTTTAATGCTTCCGTTGGATGTACATACTGGTAATGCTGCCCGTGCTCTGGGATTATTGAGGCGTAAACAAAATGATTGGAAGGCTGTGGAGGAGGTAACAGCTAATTTGCGGAAGTTTGACCCCAACGATCCTATTAAGTATGATTTTGCTTTGTTTGGTTTGGATCTTGACGATAGGGAATTATTACGTCAGCAAAAGAAATGATGTATAAACAAATATGGGGCGCCTTTTTAGACGCCCCATATTTATTGTGTCTCTTTACGTTTTTTATTTATTGTAGCGGATTTTGGTTGTCTCGTTAATCCAGCAATAGTCAATTGTGTAGTTTTGCCCTTCGTAAGCTCCGTGCATAAATCCGTCTTCCTTGGTTGGGAAACGGGATGCATAGGTGTTTATCAGAGAATTAACTTTATCAGCAACGCTTGGGTCAACATTCTTGGCCTGGATAAGTTTATCCACTGCAGCCCAGTAAACTGCTCTGTGCTGGAAGTCGTCCTGACCACATGATTCTGCACTCTTGGCATACATTGTAGCTATAAGGATATAAGGATCGCCCCAGTTTGGCTTGAGTTCAAGTGCTTTATAAGCATAGGCACGGGCCTGAGGATAAAGTCCACGCTTATTGGCAATTTTAGCTGCATCAAAATAGTAGTCTGCTTTAATACTATCAACTTTCTGAAGTTTTATTGCTTCTTCTATGAACTTAGCTGCTTCATCATATTTTTCTTTAGCTGCCAGCAGACGGGCAAGGTTATATGCAGATTCTGCAGATGGCTCAAGATTGTACAGGTCTGTAGCAACTTTTTCAAAGAAATCAGTTTTTACGCATCCCTGCTTGGACATAATTGTGAGTATCTTTTTCAGCACATCAGCATTGGTCTTAATACTGTCATAGTTTTGTCCGAATATTTTTTCGTAGTTTTCACAGGTAGCCAGATCGGATTTGGTAAATACCTGGTCAACCATCTTCATATAAGCTGCAATACGCGCCTTTTTCTTTGGATTTTTTTCGTGAGTATATAGATAGTTCAGATTATCCGAGAAGAGAATGTAGTCGGAAACAAAATCTTCCGGAGTGATTTTCTTTAATTTGTACATATAGAAACTAAGTGGCATAGCCACAGGGTAAACGTAGTAAGGAGCATTTTTTCCTCCAAGGTTGATAGCTTCTTTGGCAATATTGTAATTATCAATAATTCTTTGTCTTACAGTATCATTGTTTTTATCAAATGGCTCTACAAGGTATTTGTAATAATCTACTGCTTTGGTTGCCAGAGCTTTAACTTTATCTTTGGGATAGTATTTAATTCTCTGGTCATGTATAAGCATCAGTGTGTCAATCCATTTCATTCTCATGGCAGAGTCCTGGGTCTCTTTGATTTTTTGTTTAATAACAAAAGCTCCGGCTGTATAGATGGACCTGGTGGATTTTGGATATTCGTGGAACAGCACTGTCCAGTTTTTGTATGCCTGGTCGTAATTCTTTGACTTAAAGGAGTTGCGGAAGCCCATATAGTTATTGATAGCCTTTATACTGTCAGCACCAAAACGTTCCTCGCGCATCAAGTTTTCAATGAGTTTCTGTTCATTTTTTATCAATAATTTCAAGCTGTCCAGCTTCTGATTTCTATCCAGGCTCTTGAGGGCTTTGTAATCAAAATATTTTGTGTAATCTGGCTGTAATGCTCCTATTTCGTATGCTTTTATTTCGTCCAGAGCATCGGAAAGTTCATAATAAAACTTTCTGTATTGGTTTTTCTTGGCCGGATCATACTTGGTATCCGGAGTAATCTTCATTTCTTTAAAAGCCTGAGGAAAGGCTGTTTTAAAAACTTCCTGGGCAGTTTGTGCGAAACTTTGTTGCACAATCAATACAGCTGTGATTACCAGCAAAAAGTTTATTATCCGTTTCATTTTTCTAAAATTTTTATTTTCAATTTTTATAAGAATTTTCTGCGAATGAACCACAAATCATGTATAGTTAGATCCAGGTTGAATAGAAAATAATTTTCCTTAAACAGGTTATTGTTTATGGTGCCTTTTGTACCCAGCTCAAAGCTGGTATTAATTACCGAAGATTTTGTTGGGAAACCCAGGCCAAATGTAACACCATAACGGTCAATAGATGTGTTATTCAGGTTCAAATAAGTTTTATATGAGAAGGCTCCCAGCCTAAATCTCATTCTTCTTATATATTTTGACGAGAATGGGTCATTACAGTATTCCATGCCAAAAGCTAATAATTGCGAGTTTTGTAAGTTTCCGGATTGGTCTAATACGTTGAGGCCTTTCCATTGGCTACTAAAATAATTGAATTCTACTTTTAATTTATCTTTGAATTTAAAAGATACCCCAATTCCATAGCTTTGAGCCAGAGGTAATGTATATGTTTGCAAAGTGTCGTTTTGCAGGGTGTCGGTAAAATTATTTGAATAGTAACGCACCCATCTTGACACATAACGCATATAAGTTCCTTTTAGTGTGGATGCAGGACTATATGTAGCTCCGATTGTATATTCAAATAGGTTTCTTTTTTCGTCTTTATTAATTATGGTGTCATTGAATATAAAACCGAAATCTGCTGCAAATCCGGAATTTACCAGAGTGTTAAATAACTTGGTCGTAGCATCATAACTATTTTCATCAATAACCACCAATGTGTGCCTTTCCAGGTTTCCCCAGCGATAATAAAGGTTATATCCCAATGAGAGGTTATGGAAAGGTTTTATAGCACTTCCGAAGTATATCTGATTGATGCCACCACTACCGTCGTAAGTTTCTTTTATTTTAGTACCAGATACATCGGTATATAAGCTGTCCGATACTTCAATGGTATATCCAATTCCGGAATATGGAATTACTCCGAAACTCATATATAACCATTTGGCTACGGGAAAAGCCATTGAAATAAAGCTAATGTCCGATACATTGTTAATAACAGCAGTGTCTTGAGTGACGAATTGGCTTAGTTTATTACTAAATCCGAAGTTAAAAGCCACGTGATTCCTTCCCAGGGCAGAATAGGATGCCGGATTGAGTTTGGAATAGCGGAAGTGTGAGTAAGTGGCTATTCCAGTATGTCCCATAGCAATATTAGCACCGAAGCCCTGAAATACCAGTTCCCCTACGCCGAAACGAGAAAAAGGATTATTGGTGGGACGCTGTGCCATAACGCTGAAACTCGTCAATAAAACCGCTGCGATGATCAGTATTCTTTTCATAAGAGTGTTTTGTTATATTCTAAAACTCTGTGTAATCCTATAGGTATCAAATTTATCTCTACAAAGATGGAATTTTTTAAGATTTTTCCAAAAAAATCAGCATATCCGCCTGTTAAAATAGGTTTCAAATTGTTAAAGTTTTTTTCTGCTTCATGGATAAATCCCAGTATCTCGTGAGTAATTCCCAATATAACTCCATTAAGGATAGCTTCCCGGGTGTTTTGTCCTATAAAGTTCTGAGGGTAAGAGGTTTGTACAAGAGGTAAGCGGGCAGTGAAAGTATTAAGAGCTTTGAAACGCAAGTGTGGCCCGGGTGAAATATTTCCGCCAAGAAATTGATTTTTTTCAGAGACAAAGTCATAGGTTATAGCTGTACCTATGTCTATGATTAACAGATTGGTATTGGGAAAAAGAAAATTTGCACCTATTGCTCCAGCCAGACGGTCGCTGCCAAGGGTTTGGGGACTTTGGTATAAGTTTTCTATTGGAACTGGTGTGGATGGGGAAAAGATTATGTGATAATCTATTTTTTCCAGAGTTTTTATTATTTTTTCGTCTGGTTCGGAAACACTGGAATAAATTACTCCGTTTATCAAATAGTCCTTTAAAATTTTATTAATTTGGTGTATTATTTGCGTATCAAAATTCCGGAATTTATTAGTATGGATAATGGAATTATCCTTGAATACATACAGCTTGGTAGCAGTATTTCCCTGGTCTATAATTAAATTAGCCATTATGCTTTGTTGTGGATGAGATTTTTATCAAATTTGTAAAAAAATAAGCAATCTATAAAATGCCCAAACATAAAAAAATAAAACGTTTACGGGGCCGTGTAAAATGGTTTGACCCCACAAAAGGAATAGGATTTATCACTACTGATGACGGTCTGAATGTTTTTGTACATTATTCTTCTTTGCCTGTTAGAGACGGAAAATTTATTCCTCTGGAAGAGAATCAGACCGTTAGTTTTGATATTATGGAGGGCATACAAGGCCCACAGGCTGTTAATATTGAGTTCTTAACCCAAAACCTGGCGAAATGATACGCAAATTTGTCGTAATATTTTTTGTTTTTACTTTTTCTTTTTCATCCTTTGCTTCGTCACTGGATAGTTTATATGCTAAGCTTGATAAATATTATACTTCAGATCCGCAAAGGGCTTTGAATATAATTGAGGATATTTATAGCAAGATTTATCGTACAAATCCTCAGGCTACTATAGAGCTGGTGGCTCGTGCTATTTACCTGAGTGATTCGGTACTTCATAAAGAAGAATTATCTGTCCTGTGGAAGGATCGTCTGGCAAAAGAATATCTGCTTATAGGCAAGTTAGACCAGGCTATCAGGTATTATGTTCAGCTACGGGATTACTATAAGGATAAAGATAAGCTCGCTTATGCCAGAATTTTGATTTATCTGGGAGATATCTATTATAAACTTAATGTGCCGGAGATAGCTCTTGATTACTATAATCAGGCTGAGAAAATTTTTTCTGCAAAGCATCAATATGATCTTGAAGCTCTGGCCAGAGGGAAAAAAGCCCAAGTATATTATTCTAATTATCAAGTAGATACTGCCTATGCTATACTGAATTCTGTGTTGAGAAATAATAAGATCTCTGATAAGTCAAGGGCTGATCTTGCTACTATCCTGGGCAATATGTATTACAATGACGAGGAGACGGACAGTGCTTTATTTTACTATGAAAAAGCACTTAAATATTACGAAAATGCTGGAGATAGTCTTACATGCGCGGATTTATTTTTGAACCTGGGCAATATTTATCATGACAGAGGTGATGACCTTCATGCAGTGTCTTTTGCCAATAGATCTTATGATATTTATCGTTCTTATGATGCCAAAGCACAATTGGGCCAGAGCCTTAACGATCTGGGTAAGATATATTTTGACCAGAAACAGTTTGATAAAGCTATTGATTATTTTAACAAGGCTGTGATTTACGGAAATCTTGCACGAAATAGCCAGGTACTGGAAACTGCTTATTTATATCTTTCCCGGATATATGAGCAAAAAGGTGACCTTGCCAAGGCACTTTATTATCATAAATCCTATTCTGATGAGCTGAAAAAATATTTTGATAATCTTGTAGGACAGGGATATGCAGAAATTATTCTTACCTTTCAGAATGAGGAAAAACAGAGGGAGATAGCTCTTTTGAAAAAGGAGGAAACAATCCGTACCCAGCAATTGCGTTTTTCTCTTATTGCTTTGTTTATATTATTTATCGTAGCTCTTGTAATTGTATATATGTTACGCCGTTTGCGCCGGGCAAATAAATTGCTTAATGAACAGTATAAACAAATAAAACTGCAGAAACGCGAGCTTGAGACCCAGTCCAGAATTCTGGAGAAAGCTACACAGGATCTGTTACGACAAAAGGAAAAAATTGAAAAACAAAACAGGGATATTGAGGCAAGTATCCGCTATGCCAGCCGTATTCAGAGGGCTATGCTCCCTGGCGACAGAATATTCAGTAAGTATTTTGATGAATATTTTATTTTTTACCGGCCCAAGGAAACAGTTAGCGGGGATTTCTACTGGGTTTCGGAAATAATCGGGGATAAACCTTCGCTTTTCAGGGATGAGACTAAGAGAAAGGTTGTCATAGCTGTTGCCGACTGCACAGGTCACGGAGTTCCCGGGGCTTTTATGTCAATGCTTGGTGATGCATATCTTAACCAGATTATCAAAGTGCAAAGAATAAGTAGTCCGGATAAGATTTTGTTTGAGCTCAACAAATATATACGTGAGACACTACAGCAGAGTTCCACAGAAAGTATGGACGGTATGGACATAGGTATATGTGTTATTGATTTTCAGGAGCGTACTGTGGAATTTGCCGGAGCAAAGCAGGATTTGATATATATACAGAACGAAAAGATGGTTAGGGTACACGGGGATATGCATTCCATTGGAGGATTGAAGCAAGAAAAAAATAAGATTTTCACGCTCAAACGGGTGGATATTACTGACACTACCATAATGTATATGTACACCGACGGTTTCCAGGATCAGTTTGGTGGAGAATATGGACGTAAATATATGGCCAAAAATTTCAGATCTTTCCTCTATTCAATCCATCAATTACCTATGCAAGATCAGTTTGTAAAACTTTCGGATGAGCTGAATAGATGGATGGGCAATAAATATCAGCAAATGGATGATATTACAGTTATTGGAGTAAAAATCCGTGGAAAGTTTGAATAAGTCTATTGCGGACGTCAATGCGTCCGCAATAGATTGTTTTTTCAGTCAATTATCTCGCCGTCCTTGATATGGATAATTCTGTCGGAGAGGTTGGCCAGCTGTTCGTCATGCGTAACAATTATGAAGGTCTGGTTTAGCTGATCTCGGAGTTTAGTGAATAAGCTGTGTAGATCCTGTTTATTTGCAGTATCCAGATTTCCGGAAGGTTCATCTGCCAGTATAACTGCCGGATTATTAATTAATGCCCGGGCTACAGCTACTCTTTGTTGCTCTCCGCCGGATAATTGGGATGGTTTGTGTTCCATTCTGTCACTCAATCCCAGGAAATCAAGCAGTTCTTTTGCCCTGGCAATGACTTCCTTTTCATTGCGTCTGGCTATAAAGCCCGGAATACATACGTTTTCCAGTGCGGAAAATTCCGGCAAAAGGTGATGAAACTGAAAAACAAAGCCTATATTCTTGTTTCGGAATTGTGCCAGTTTGCTGCCGGATAGCTTTAATACATCTGTATCCTGAATTAATATTTGGCCGCTGTCAGGACGCAACAACGTGCCAATTATTTGTAGCAGAGTAGTTTTGCCGGCACCGCTTTTTCCTACAATTGATACAATTTCCCCTTTTTTTACTTCCAAAGAAACTCCTTTTAGCACGTGTAATTGGCCAAAATGTTTATGTATGTCTTTTACTTCTATCATAGCAAACTAAAATTTTATTGTCAAAAGTAGTCCCATATAAATAAAATATAGAACCAACAGCAATGCCCCTTCACTTCTTTTGATATATTCGCTCTTGAAGGGATAGATAGTTAGCCCCAGAGCCAGTCCAATGACGATCATAGCGCCTATGTCCATAAGGAAAGGCACGTGGTTGAAGTGTAAAGGATGTAGCAGGGCGGTTATCCCAATTATGGAAAAAATGTTGAAAATATTTGAACCAATGATATTACCAACGGAAATGTCAGTCTGCTTTTTCAGAGCTGCTATTACCGAGGCTGTCAACTCAGGCAGGCTTGTGCCTATGGCTACTATGGTGATGGATATGATACGTTCGCTCACGTGGAGTTTATGAGCAATGGCTGCGGCACCCATTACCAGCCAGTCGGCACCTTTGGCCAGCCCTATTGAGGTAATGATAATAAGTGTCAGAGACAGCCACACCGGCATCTTTGCAGGTAGTTTTTTACTTCCGTTTTCCTTGTGTTCTTTCCTGCCTATGTGGATTTGCCACCAGATATATGCGATGAGTAATAAGACAAAGATAAGGCCTTCTGTGCGGCTAATGGTATCTCCAAGCATAAACAAGCTTAACAAAATAAAACTGGTCATCATTATGGGCCAGTCTATACGGACAGTATTTTTTTGCACAGGAATAGGCAGTATTAAAGCCGTTATAGCCAGCACCAGTCCTATATTTGCAATGTTTGAACCAATGACATTACCCAGGGATATTTCCGGAATGCCTTTGAGGGCAGCACTTACGCTTACCAGTAGTTCAGGCGCTGAGGTACCAAAAGCAACAACAGTCATTCCGATGATAAGGCTGGAGATCCCCAGGCGTTTGGATAAATCCACAGCTGCATCTACCAGGTATTTGCCACTTATAATCAATAGGGCCAGGCCACCTATTAGTTCCAGATATTCCATTATTTTTCCTGTTTATCTTCTTCCTGATTGTATTTCAGCCAGTCTTTGTTATGGAATTTGCAGCTCTGATACATCGGAGCAATATGAATATATGTGCTTTTGAGCTGATTGCTTATCCACTGGTCCATAATACGTTGTTTTTTAGCTTGCAAGGCCATATTCATAATGAGTTGATAATCCTGGTCCGGATTAGCTACGTGGGCCTCTGTTCTGGATTTTATCTTATAAATTTTAAATACGGGTTGACCAGTGTTATCCACGGTTTGTATTGGACGGGAAATCTCTCCGGCTTTCATATCCTTGATGTCAAAACGGATATATGGCGGAAGCTCATCCAGTTTAAATTTTGAAGTTCCGTTATTAGGGTTGAATAAGAGGCCGCCACTGTTCTTGGTGTCTTCGTCGTCAGAGAATTTCATTGCAGCTTCCTCAAAGGACAGGGAATCGTTTACTATCAAATTATAGATGCTGTCGGCTCTTTTTCGTGCAGCTGCTATTTCCTCGGGCGTGGGTTTGGGTATTATGAGGATATGGCGCACATTGACCCTTTCGCCTTTACGTTGTATGAGCTGGATGATATGGTATCCGTATTTGGTTTTTACTACTTTGGAAACTTCACCGGGTTTGAGGGAGAAAGCTACAGAAGCAAATTCCGGCACCAGTTCGGCACGAGACCTGAAGCCCAGCTCGCCGCCTTTGGAGGCGCTACCGGGGTCGTCAGAATAAAGTATGGCAAGTGTCTGGAATTTCTTTTGTCCGGATAGTATTTCCTGCCTCATCTGGTTTAACCTGTCTATAATAGCTTGTTCTTCAGCTTTTGATATTTTGGGCTTGATGACAATTTGTTCCACTTCCACTGTTGCATCCACAATTGGCAGGCTGTCTTTGGAGAGATGTTCGTAGAAGTCGTGCACCTCGGAAGGCGTGATTTTAATGTCTTTGGTTATTTGATTTTGCATCTTCTGGGCTCTGAGCTGGTCTTTCAAGATTTTTTTGAGGTCCTGCTTGATTTCAAAGATGGATTTATGGAAGTAATCCTCCATTTTTTCCACACCGCCCATCTGGTCAATGAACAGCTGAAGGCGTGCGTTAAGGTCGGCATCCAGCTCGTCATCGCTAACATATACACTGTCTATGTCAGCCTGGTTCAATAGGAGTTTTTGAGTTAGTAAGTCTTCCAGTATCTGGCATTTAAGCTCTTTGGGGGCCTTGCCATTAGCCATTATCTGCGAATATTGGGCTTCTATATCGGATTCCAGTATAATTCTGTCGCCTACACGGGCTACTACCTGGTCCACAATAAGGGTGTCGTTTTGTGCCCAGATATAAGTGCTTAACAGCAATATGCCAAATAAAACAAGTTTTTTCATTGTCATTGATTTTTTTGAGTTTAATAAAAGATTTTTACATTTCCTTTTTTTATTCCGTCGGTATAGAGTTTATTTTCAATGTCCTGAAATACTTTTTCCCCTCGTTCGTTTATCAAAATCTTGCGGATTTGGTCGCTGCACAGTTCCAGTGGCATTGTTTCCTTGGATAAGATAAAGTCGGTTATACGTAAGTAGTAATAGTAATGATCGTCGTCAGTCTCAATATATCTATGGTTTTGCAGAAAATATTCCGGATTGTTTACACTGTAAGGTATCATCATCAGAACCTCGGAAAAATATTTCCATTTATTGCGGAAGTCAATAAATACTCCTTGATTTTTCTTTACTATTTCCTGCGCTTTATTGATATTTTCAGGCAGATTATAACGCGTGAGGCTTTTTATTTCATCAATAGCATCTGCCTTGTCCAGTGGAAGTTTAATAAAATATCCCTGGATAACAGGCTGATTCAAAATGAATTCGTCCTTATGTGCCTCGTAATATTGGGCAATTTCATCTGCGGAGATAGCAGTATCCAGTTTTTCAGCAACAATTTTGTTTTTAAAAGTATGGATTAGCAGCGATTGGCGGAAGGCTTCCACCTTTTTATCTATCTCAGGTTTTTCGTCTTTCAGATAATTTTCCGCCATATTGACCAGCAGCTGTTTGCGTATCCATTTATTAATGTAGTTTTCTGCTTCATAACTACTGTCCTCGGGTGATAGATTATCCGGGATTACTTTTTTCAGGTCGCTTAGCATCAGGTATTTGTCGTAAACTTTTGCTACAGGTTTATCTTTTTCCAGTTTATCCATTTTGGGTTTACGCTGACAGGATACAGCTATCAAGCTTATTAAAGCCAGGAATATCAGTGAACGATATAATAATTTCATTTTTCTGTTTTTTTGGTGATTTGGTCAAAGATCTTATAATTAATTTTTACTTTGTGTTTATTCCTTAACTGTTTAATCCATTGCTGGTCAAGGTAATTCTGGTAATCAGCAATGATATATCCGCGTATCTGGTTGAATTTGTCGTTTACAAATATAAGCTGATTATCATCAGTTGTGAAAATTTTTTGTTTTGGTTTTTCTTTTAATTCCTTAAAAATAAATTCGTATTCCGGATTTTTATCCTTCTTTATTACAACTTGTTTTACAAATACAAGGGCGGAGTCAGGAAATTGCTTTGCAAAAGTGCTGTCTATCACAGTTTTGTGAGCTTTTTTCAACAGACGTTTGGCCTTTTTGAGTGTCTTTTTATCCCTGGCTTTAAAAACAGTAATATATTGAATATCTGCGTATTTGTCTTTATTTTGTTCGTAGTAGATCCTCAGGCCCAGACTATCTTCCGAGGCTTTTTGCCATACTTTATCGTCTGAGATATTGAACAGTAATAATCCTTCGTAAAATTCCCGTGCCAGCTTGCCAAATTCGGTGTTGGTATTTTTGGCCATATCCAGCACGTAAAGGAGTTTTACTTTATCATAAACAAAGTTATTGAATTGATTATTAATGAAATTATGCAGATTTTCCGGTATTGTGGGATGCTGCACTTTTTCCAGGTATTTTGCAAAATCCCCGTAAGTATATTTCTGTCCATTGAGTTCAAAAAGCGGATTGTTGTTGGCTACCAGCAAGGAATCGTGCCATTTGCCGTCAAAAATAGTTCTGTCCACGTGGTTATAAATGGTATCCATACTGCCCAGCATACGGAAACCGTAAACATATTTAAGACTATCCAGCTTGTGTGTCATTACCTTCCGGTATTCCGGACTGCGGCGTATAAGACGCATAAGGTCATCCTTTTGTTTGTCAAAATCGCTGTAGTCTTGTTTATCTATTAGTTTGATATAATGGAAACCAAGAATTGTCCTGACAGGCCCGGTAATGTCGCCAGGATTTTTTAAAGCAAAAGCAGCTTTTTCAAATTTGGGAATTGTCTGGCCAGGACGTATCCAGCCCATATCGCCGCCGTGGCGTCCGCTGCGGAAATCATCGGAATATTTTTTTGCCAGTTCCTCAAAGGAAGCCCCGGCCCGGAGAGCCGAATCAATAGCATGTAGTTTTTTATAGGCCTCAATGGAATCGCTCTGGGTATGCTTGGCCGGAAGCGAGATAAATATCTGTGCCAGATGATATTTACCTTTGGCCGGACGTTTGCCAGTAATCTTAATGAGATAATACGAATTGAGGAAACGCATTGGCATGGATACTGCACCAACAGGCTGCGTCCATACAAAATTCTGAAATTGAGGAGGAATGTCGTAAACGCTCAAATAGCCAGCTCTGCCTTTGTCACGTTTTACCCGGGGAGCATCAGAGTATTGTATGGCTAATTTGCTGAAATCCTCGCCGCTGAGAGCCCGCTTGCGGATGTCCATCAGATCGTTGTAGAGTTTTAAGGTATCCTCAGGTGTGGCTGTGGGAGGAATTTTTTTCATAATATAACTGGTGTTTACCTCTGTCTGTGCCCATTGGTAGAATTTCCGCAAAAGGGCTTGTTCCATCCGGCTGTCTTTGAAGCTATCCCGTGCAACTTCCAGCAGGTATTTGTGATATTCGTTTATGAATTTGGGGTCCTTGTTATATCCGTGTTCTATGGCATCAAGCACTTTCAGCTTGTAATTGATGAACATTTGTAAATATTGTGCAGGCGTTATGGTATCATTTGGGAGGGTATTTTTTTTGAGCATATACAAAAATTCATCAGGATAAATTTTTACCGTATCGTCAATGGTAATCAACGGCTGCTGTTGTGCCTGGCCGTATAAGCCCATAGCAAAGCTAATGACTGTAAAGATTAAAATAATCCGTTTCATTTTTCCTCGGTTTTATTATTGTTCTCGTTGTTTTTTTCTTGGATAAATAAATGAACATCCCGCTGCGGAAACGGTATGGAAATATTATGTTTTTCAAATTCTTTGTAAATTTTTATCATCAGCTCGCTCTTTATCCGGTAGATATTGAGCATAACTTCGGTATAAAAATAAAGCTGGAAGTTAATGGACGAATCTCCAAAATCTGTAAGCACAGCTTCGGGCAATGGTTCTTTCAAAATCCGCGGATGGGATAATGCCACTTTTTCCAGTATTTCAATGACCTGTTGAGGGTCGCTTCCGTATGCTACACCTACCGGAATATTATACCGGGCTATGCGTTGGCTGTGTGTCCAGTTGATAACGTTTTCAGATGTAAGCTTGGAGTTGGGGATAAGTATCTCTATGTTATCCCTGGTCAGCACAGTTGTCACACGGAAAGATACGTCTGTGACTTTGCCAACAATGCCTCCCACTTCAATTATATCCCCAACTTCTATTTTCCTTTCGCTCAGTATGATTATCCCCGAAACAAAATCATGAAACACTTGCTGTATGCCAATACCTACACCTACTAACAGAGCTGTGGAACCGGCGATTAGAAAAGTAATATTTATCCCGGTCATATCCAGGCCTACCAGCAGGGCGGTAGTCCATATCACATAGCTGAGTATCTTGTATATAGCAATGCCTGACCCTGAATCAAGCTTATTTTCCTGGATTTTTTTGTCAAAAAAAGTTCTTATGAAAATTAATATAATGGATGTTGCAGAGATAATGGTCAGAAAGGTTATCAGGTCAATAATGGTGATACTGGCTTTTGATAAGCGTAATATTCTGAAATCAAATAGTTTATCAGGATTGCGCAGGAAAATTTTTATTATCCACGACAGGGCTATTATCCACAGAACAACGATGCTGCTATATGCCTGGAATTTATATTGTTTCTGGCTTCTTATCAAAAAGAACCATTTGATTAATCTGGCAAAATAAATTGTAAGAAAAATAATATAAACAGCGAGGCCTAACCTGAATGGAGTAATATCAAATAATTTGCTTTTTATACTTGTGGAAAAGAAATCCGGGAAAAGCGTATAACTTGATATTAATGCCACTGTTAGCCATATAGCCCCTATTGTGCTGATATAAGGAATTTTCCATTTACCCTTTTTTATCCTTTTTCTGTGACTAATTAACGTTAAAACTGTTAGCACAAAGGCTATGGCTGAAATGATAATGATGACAAGTATTTTATTATCCAGCAATTTATCAATCATTGTTTAATTGACGATTTTATCACCTGAAGTCTAATCAAAATTATTAAAATAATCGGAATAAAATTATAGTCAATATATTGTGGCAAAAATGGCATGGCTACCAGAAAAAGCAGGTAATAATAACGCATTATATTTGCATAAAGCTTCACCCATTGGGCAGGCTTTTCTTTTATCACGAAAAAGGCGTATATAAGATGCAGAGGGAAAAGCCATAGAATATTCAGGTTGTTTTTAGCCACCAGATGGTCTGTCAGTAGCCACAATCCGAGTAATATAGTGCCTGCCAGCCCTGTGATAAAAAAAGTGAGGAAATCTATCCATTTTTTTCTGGACAGATGACGGTATTCCCATACGCTAACCCATATTACCAGCAGTAGCAGTAATCCGAATACAAGCCATGGTTTGATCCATGGATTTTTACTGCCATTTCTGTCAAAACGGTAAATGTAATGGCCTTCTTTTACAAGTGGTTTTTTGTTGTTTCCTGGCATTTTCAAGGAGGATATACTCATAACGGTATCCACATAATCCGGAAGGAACATAGCATGATACAAGTCCAATTTTTTATCAGCTTCCATTCCGTTAAGCAGGTTTATCCCTATTTTAAGCCAGGGCTGGTTATCTACATAACTCAGGAAAGCTTTACGGAAAGTTAGATTAAGCGGATGATTGGGCATTATAAGGCTATCACCAAGCTGATTTTTTATTACGTCCCGCACGCGTGTAGCACAGTTATCATACAGAAAATCATAAAGATAATAGCGATTTTCGGGCTGGGCATTCCACAGCAGGAAATCAAAAATTTTCTTTTTCTGGTCATAGGATAAATCCAACACCTGTTCGTAAACTGAACGTTTCTCAGCCTTGTATTCATAATAAAATCCACGGAAGGACTGCACCGATAGCATATAATTGAGCTTGCCCCTGATGAATTTCAAGTAAAAATGAGGCGTGTTAAAGTCAAATGTTCCATAGTTAAATACCCAGTCTATTCTGCTGACAGGGTCTTTCACCCTTATTGCAGAATGTCCAAACTTGGAATAAAGTTCATCACCCGGGCCTATTGTCAATACAGAAATTTCGGATTTGTCACTTAGTTGAGGAATTTGTGACCAGAGTTGATGAGATACGATAAAAATTAATGCCGTTATTAACAGGAAACTTTTTTTCATTTTCTTGCAGTTTTCTTTTCCAAAAATGATTGCCAAAGTTTAGTTTATTTTTATGAGATTTGAAAATATTAAAAAAAAATTATTTTTGTAAAAAACAATTAACATTTGACTATGAAAGCTTATGTTTTTCCCGGACAGGGGGCTCAATATCCCGGAATGGGCAAGGATTTGTATGAGAAGAGCGATTTGGCCCGTCAGCTTTTTAATCAGGCCAATGATATTCTGGGATTTGATATTACAAAGATAATGTTTGAAGGAACCGAGGAACAGCTCAAGGAAACAAAAGTTACTCAGCCAGCTATATTCCTGCATTCAGTTATCATGGCCGAGGTGCTGGGTGATAAATTCCAGCCGGATATGGTAGCAGGACATTCCCTCGGAGAGTTTTCCGCTCTGGTAGCAGCAGGTGCTATGGCTTTTGAGGACGGACTGCGTCTGGTAAGCAAACGCGCCGAGGCCATGCAAAAAGCTTGTGAACTGGCACCTTCAACCATGGCTGCTATACTCGGACTGGATGATGAAGTGGTGGAAAAAGCCTGTCAGGAAATTGATGAGGTGGTAGTGGCTGCTAATTTCAACTGCCCCGGACAGGTCGTTATCTCTGGGTCAGTGGAAGGAGTGGATAAAGCTATTGAAAAACTCACCCAGCTGGGAGCAAGACGCGCTGTTAAGCTTAAAGTCAGCGGCGGATTTCATTCCCCTTTCATGAAACCCGCTGAGGAGGAGCTGGCAGCTGCTATCAGGGAAACTACTTTTTCCCGTCCTGTTTGTCCGGTTTATCAGAATGTAGATGCATTGCCGCATACCGACCCACAGGAAATTAAGGAAAATCTTATCCGTCAGCTCACTTCACCTGTGCGCTGGACACAATCTGTTAGAAATATGATTAAGGATGGAGCTACGGAATTTGTGGAAGTGGGGCCTGGTAATGTGCTGCAAGGATTGATACGTAAGATTGACCGTAGTGTAAAAACAATTTCAGGTCAGAGTTTGCTTCAATGAAAAAATTTAATTTTGACATAGTTGCAGAAAAATACGATGAATTTTATAAAACCGATTTGGGTAAACAGATTGATATTGCCGAAAAACGTGCAGTTAAATCTTTGTTGGATGGTGTGCCGCGTGCTATATCCCTTGAAGTGGGATGTGGCACTGGCCACTGGACACAGCTTTTCCGCATTATGGGATTCCCGCTTGTGGCTATTGATGTATCCGCCAAGATGCTGGAAATTGCGCAAAAAAAGAATATTTCTGGCACAGTCTTTTTGAATGCAGATGTGGAGCAGATGCCATTCAGGGATAATTATTTTTCCAATGTCTTTACTATTACTACACTGGAATTTGTGAAAAATCTTGATAAGGCTGTATCGGAAATTAACCGTGTGCTAAGACCGGGTGGATATTTTCTTATTGGGGCACTTAATGGTGCTTCGCAATACGTTCAGCAGCAGATGAAAAAAGGTGGAACACTAAGTTATGCCCGTCCCTTCACGCCTGATACTTTGCGGAATTTATTACTGGTTTTTGGCGAACCTATTATTAAAGGTGCTGCTTATGTTAAAGATGGACAGGTGCTGGACAATGTTATGGATTTAGACCAGAAAGAACTTTTATATAATGGTGCCTTTTTGTGCGGAATTGTGCAAAAAATCAGATAGATATGGGAATAAAAGATTATTTTTCAAGCGATACTTTCCGCAGGGAAAAATTTGTTTTTAATACTATTTCGCCTTTTTACCATGTAATTCAGTTGTTTAACGAAGGGAAATACCGTCGCGCAATAAAACAAATTGACCAGCTTATAGGAATAAGAGGAAAGAAGGTCCTTGACGTGGGCTGTGCCACTGGTGTGTGGACAGAGTTTTTCCGTAAATATGGGGCTTCGCGTGTTGTTGGTGTGGATCTGGCTGAAAAAATGGTGCGCCGGGCCCGCAATAATTATCCGGATGCAGAGTTTTATCAGGCTAATGCTTTGGATATTAGAATGTTTGATGATGAAACTTTTGATATTGTTACGGCTTCCTATGTCCTGCATGGACCTAAAAGATATGAACGCAACAGGATTGTGGCAGAAATGTTAAGAGTGGCTTCCGAGGCAGTGGTTATTCACGACTTTGATGATAAGCCTCTGGCTTTTTTTCCTCGGATAATTGAAAAACTGGAGAGAAGTAATTTTGAGGATTTCCAGCAGAATTTCTTTGAGGATATTAAGCAATTCGGATATGAAGTGGTAAAATATCCTTTGCCGCCCCATTTGGCACTTTATATCATAAAAAAGTAGTTTGTGTTCTATAAAATTTTTTTGTTTTGTCAAATTTGGATATTTTTAAAGCGCACAAAAAAATTAGTAAATTATCTTAGTTATGAATCTTCACGAATATCAGGCAAAAGAAATTTTAAGGAGTTTTGGTGTACCTGTACCTGTAGGATATGTGGCTTTTACTGCCGACGAGGCTGTAGAAGCTGCTAAGAAAGTCCAGCAGGAGACCGGAACTGATACCTGGGCTGTTAAGGCACAGATACATGCTGGCGGACGTGGTAAAGCCGGCGGTGTTAAAATTGCAAAGAGCCTTGACCAGGTGCGTGAGTATGCCAGCCAGATTATTGGTATGACATTGGTCACCCACCAGACAGGCCCTCAGGGTAAAAAAGTTCATAAAGTTTTGGTAGAGCAAGGCATTTACTATCCTAATGATCAGGGGCAGGTAGATGTAAAGGAATTTTACCTCAGTATCCTGCTCAACCGTGCCTCAGGACGTAATCTGATAATGTATTCGCCTCAGGGTGGTATGGAAATTGAAAAAGTGGCAGAAGAAACCCCTGAATTGATTTTCAAGGAAGAAGTTGACCCTGCAGTGGGTTTGATGCCTTTCCAGGCGCGTCGCATAGCTTTTAACCTTGGCCTGATCGGAACAGCTTTTAAGAACTTTACAAAATTCGTTACTGCTCTCTATAAGGCATACGAAGGTGCTGATGCTCAGCTGCTTGAGATTAATCCTGTGTTGAAGGCTTCGGATGACAAAATTTTTGCTGCTGATGCAAAAGTCCGTCTGGATGATGATGCTCTTTTCCGTCATCCCCAGTACAAGGATTATCGCGATATTACCGAAGAAGATCCGTCTGAGGTGGAGGCTTCTAAATACGGCCTGAACTTTGTCAAACTGGACGGAAACGTCGGTTGTATGGTTAACGGAGCTGGCCTGGCTATGGCTACCATGGATATGATTAAGCTATCGGGCGGAAATCCTGCTAACTTTCTGGATGTTGGCGGAAAAGCTACGCCTGAAACCGTGGAAGCTGGCCTGGAGATCATCCTCAAAGACCCAAATGTTAAAGCTGTTTTGATTAACATCTTTGGCGGAATTGTCCGTGCCGACCGTATTGCAAACGGTGTGGTGGCTGCTTATAAAAACCTTGGTGGCATCAACGTGCCGCTGGTTATCCGCCTCAAAGGTACTAATAGCGATCTGGCCCGTCAAATCCTTAATGACAATAATATCCCGGCAAAATATGCCGATAGCCTCAAAGACGCTGCTGTTATGGTACAGGAAACACTCAAAGAATTGGGTGTGTAAGACTTTTTCTCATTATATTGACAACGGGCTGTCCATGCCGAATGGACAGCCCGTTTTTTATTCTGCTTATTTTACCAATAATTTTGCTATTTTTGTCCTAAAAAACAAATGTATATACTCGGACTTAATGCTTATCACGGAGATTCTTCTGCTTGCCTTTTTGAGGACGACCGACTGGTCTTTGCCATTGAGGAGGAACGCCTCCGTAGAGTAAAACACTGGGCAGGTTTTCCTTCCTTAGCCATAAAAGCCGCACTGGCGGAGGCTGGAATAAAAATCACAGATGTTGACCATATTACAATCTCACGTGACCCTTCGGCTAATTTTTTCAAAAAAGTTGCTTTTTCCCTCAAACGTCTTTCCCTACTTTCCGGATCTGTGGACCGCCTGAAAAATTACCGCAAAATTTATGATATTGAGACCATCCTTGCCAGTGAGTTTGGCGTGGACAAAAGCGAGATTAAAGCTGAAATCCACTGGATAGAACATCACCGGGCTCATCTGGCCAGTACTTTTTATGTTTCTCCTTATCAGGAAGCTGCTTTGCTTTCCATTGACGGTTTTGGAGATTTTACTTCTACAATGATAGGTTATGGCCAGGGAAATGATATTGAAGTCTTTGATAAGGTGATTTTTCCGCACTCGCTCGGAATTTTTTATACGGCAATAACCCAGTTTTTGGGCTTTGATAAATACGGAGACGAGTATAAAGTTATGGGGCTTTCGTCATACGGCAAGCCTTCTATGATGGATAAGATGCGTCAGCTGGTACAGCTTACAGATGATGGCCTATTCCGCCTTAATCAAAAGTATTTCAAACACTCGTCCGAAGGTGTCACTATGACCTGGGATAATGGTTATCCACATATAGGCCCTTTGTTCTCGGATGCTATGACCGAATTGCTGGGGCAGCCGCCACGTGCCAAGGATGAACCTATAAATGATTTTCACAAGGACCTTGCTGCCTCTGCCCAGCGTATGGCCGAGGAAACAATTTTCCACATACTCAATGCTTTATATGAACGCACTAATACAGATAACCTGTGTATAGCCGGTGGTGTAGGCCAGAATTCCGTTGCTAATGGAAAAATTATGCTTAATACTCCGTTCAAGAATGTTTATCTTCCGCCAGCTGCCACTGATGCCGGTACAGCTGTTGGATCTGCCCTGTGGTTTATTCATAATCAGATCCGTTTGAAACGAGAATTTGTTATGCTTAATGCCAACTGGGGCCAGCGTTTTTCTGATGATCATATTGAAAAGGCTATTGAAAGTAAAGGACTTAAATACGAAAAGTTAACTTACGATGACCTGCTTGAGAAAGTGGCCCAGGCCCTTGTGGATGGTGCGGTGGTAGGATGGTTTCACGACCGTTCTGAGTTCGGACCCCGGGCTCTGGGCTACCGTTCCATCCTTGTTGACCCACGCCGCCAGGACGCCAAGGATTTGTTAAACACACGGATTAAAAAACGTGAACCTTTCCGTCCTTTTGCGCCTTCAATCCTGGCCGAGTTCGTAGGAGAATATTTTGAACAGACTGCACCTGTGCCATTTATGGAAAAGGTTTATGTCATCAAGCCTGATAAACGATCTGTTATTCCGGCAGTTACACACGTGGACGGTACAGGACGCTTGCAGACAGTCCATAAGGACATTAATCCACGTTATTATGATTTGATTTATCGTTTTTATCAGAAAACAGGTGTGCCTGTGGTGCTTAATACTTCGTTTAATGAAAATGAGCCTATTGTCAATACTCCTGAGGAAGCTATTGATACCTTCTTGCGCACAAAAATGGATGTCCTTGTGCTGGAAAATTATTTTATCTCCCGCAGTAATCAGGATGAATAAAGAACAAATTGTAAAAAAAATGCGGTCTAAAAAAGTCCCCCTCTGTTTGTAATCAGAGGGGGCTTAGGTGGAGTAAAATCTTTAAAAATCAACAAGATATTATTGTTAGTAACAATCTTTTATTCCCTGCCTAATTTTTCCAGACACATTGTTTCCACGCCTTTTTCTTCAAGGAGACTGCAGAAACGCTGGGCATCCTCGGCTTTGCCTTCATACATTCCGTAATGAACCGGGATAGCCAGTTTGGCGCCAGTATCCAATACTGCGTCCACGGCTTCGTCCACAGAGTCCATGGTGTAAACCTGTCCCAGTGTCATAAAGGTCACGTCTGCGTGAACATCTTTCATCTCTGGTATGCGTTCGGTATCCGAGGAAATGTAAATACGTTTTCCGTCCATAATGAACAGATATGCCACCCAGTTATTTTCCTTGGGATGGAACTGGGTTTTGCGGATATTGTAAGCTGGCCATACCTCAATGTCAATTCCGCCTATGTTGAGTTTGTCGCCAGGTTTTACAGTGTGCAGATTGGTATAGCCCAGTTCTTTGAGTTTGGGCATGACTTCGGTCTCGGGCCCATAAATAGGTGTGTCCTTGTCTGCTACTTTTTTCAAATCATCCGGAGCAAGATGGTCAAAGTGAGCGTGGCTGATGAGGACAAAATCAGCTTTTTTACTGTAATCATCCGGCAGATTGAACGGGTCAAGGAAAATTGTTTTGCCATTGTAGCTTATTTCAAAGCTGAACTGTCCGAACCATTTGAAATGGTCTTTGATAAAGTCTTTCATGGCCATGGATTTTTAAAGTTTGTAATAAAATTATGAAATTTTCTGAAATTAGAAAACACGAAATTTCGTTTGCATTTTCACTGGCTATTGCTTAACTTGGGCTTTCGGTTTTGAAAAAATCACGTGTGTTTTTATTAATTAAAAATTTTTGACAATGGCCGAGTCTGATGTTTTTCGTGCAAATGCTGCCGCGGTAATTATAAATTCTCGTGGGCAGGTTCTGGCTTTGGAGCGTGAGGATATTCCAGGAGCCTGGCAATTTCCGCAGGGTGGGGTGGATATGGGTGAAAATCCACTGGATACTATTGCTCGCGAGATATACGAGGAAGTGGGGATTAATGTGCACGAGGATATGGAACTGCTGGCAGAATATCCCGTATGGCTGGCTTATGAATATCCCCCACATATATATAAGAAATACGGAAAACGCGGACAGGCGCAAAAATGGTTCCTTTTCCGGATAAAAAATGATGACTATCAGTTTGACCTGGCTAATGTCCAGACCGTTGAGTTTTCCAGCTGGAAATGGACAGATATTGATGAAGTGGTGAATCAAATGGTGGAATTTAAACGTCCTGTTTACCAGCTTGTTGCCGAATGGGTCAAATACATAATCGGATAGTTCACAGTAATATGGCTTTGACTGTATGTTCCGGAGTGAATTCAAGTAGTTTTACCCGGCGTATTTGATTGACAAGGCCGGGCTGGTAGGTAGTTTCCGTTTTTATATAGTTTTCAGTAAAGCCATATATTTTTCCTTCTTTGTTACGGGCTTCAAATAGCACATTATATTCCTTGCCCAGATGGTCAAGGTAGAATTGTTTATGCTGCTGGTCCGACAGGGCTTTGAGTTCGGCCATGCGCTGGTCTTTGATACGTGCATCCACCTTGTTGGGCAAACGGCTGGCCTCTGTGCCAGGACGGTCGGAATACGGAAAAAGATGTAAGTAGCTGAAAGGTAGATTACTGAGAAAATCATAAGTCTGACGGAACAACTCATCACTCTCACCCGGAAAACCGACAATAACGTCTATGCCAATGAAGGCATCAGGGATAAGTTTTTTTATTGTTTCAATACGTTGGGCAAACAGACGCGTGTTATACCTACGCCGCATCAGTCGTAATATCTCATCGCTTCCGCTTTGCAGTGGTATGTGAAAGTGTGGAAGGAATTTTTCGCTTTCAGCTATTAGCCGGATAATATCCTCATTCAGCAGCTCTGGCTCAACTGAGGAGATGCGTATGCGTGGAATATCAACCTGCTGGTCAAGTGCCCTCAGCAGGTCAAAGAATGTTTCATCTGTGCCCCGTCCAAAATCGCCAATATTAACGCCTGTGAGGATAATTTCCTTAAATCCTTTTTCTGCTATGGCCTGGGCATCCCGGATAATTTCTTCAATACGTGGACTGCGGCTGCGTCCCCGTGCCTTGGGTATGGTGCAATATGAGCATTTATAATCGCATCCATCCTGTATTTTAAGGAAACTGCGGGTGCGTCCACTTATAGAATAAGCATGGTCAAAACTTTCCACAGCGCGGCTGTCGCAGGAATAGGCTGTGTGCGCGCCTTTGTGCTGCTGATACAACTCAAAAACACGGAACTTGTCTTTTATTCCTGCCGAGATGATTACATTTGAATAGCCTGCATATTTTTCTGTATTTAGCTGGGCAGAGCAGCCTATGACAATTATTTCCTTGGCAAATTTTGATGCGTGATGAATTGTCTTTCTGGATTTTTTGTCTGCCTGCGAGGTTACAGTGCAGGTGTTGATTATTGTCAAATCTGCTGGCTGGCCAAATTCCACCAGTTCAAATCCGTTATCCAGAAATTTTTGTACTATTGTAGAGGTCTCGGCAAAATTCAATTTACATCCAAGTGTATATGCTGATATTTTCTTTATTTCGGACATAGAGGTCTTTTATTTTGCTGCAAAACTATGCATTTTATCTTTATTTCTAAAAATCATTTTGTTTTTAAAAAGTCTTTTTTACGAAAAATTTATATTTTAGCCTCTCAAATCTGATGATTAATTGATGTATGAGCAGATTGTTTTTTCTTTTTTCTTTTGTATTGTTTTCAAATTTTGTTTTTTCACAGAATATTAAGCAAATTATTGTGGGACGAACATATCAGCGGACTTTTTATGCTCTTATTTTCCGGCATCAGGCAGCCTATACTTTTAAGAACGACAGGGTGGAATACCAGGTAAAAGGATTTTTTGTCAATGACAGATACACTATCCGGGGGCGTTATTACAAAGATCGCTTTGTTGGCACTGACCCACAGACAGGCGCAAAATATGTTCTGCATATAAAGATAATTACCCCGGAAATTATTGAAATTAACAAGCAAGGAGTTGATCCGCGCTATCAGTCCATTCTCTCGGATAAGCCAGTGGAAGGCTGGCATAGATATTTTTTGAAAAAATAATGGATTAAAATTTTAGTTATGAGGAAATTAAAAAATGAGGAGCTCGGACGTAAAACCATTGACGAGTTCAAACAGACACAGAAAATTCCTGTTGTCATAGTGCTGGATAATATTCGCAGCGCACTTAACGTGGGATCTGTGTTCCGCAGTGCAGATGCCTTTTTGATTGAAAAAATATATCTGTGCGGAATTACTGCGCAACCGCCTAACCGTGAGATTAACAAAACCGCCCTTGGTGCTACTTACAGCGTGGATTGGGAATATTACAAGGAAACTACTGCTGCTATTGTAAAACTGAAACAAGATGGATACACAATTATTGTTGTGGAACAAGTGGAAGGCGCTGTGATGTTACAGAACCTGCAAATTAATCCCGCGGAAAAATATGCTCTGGTCTTCGGACACGAAATGTACGGAGTGGACCAGAAAGTGGTGGATATGGCTGATGTGGCAGTGGAAATACCCCAGTTCGGAACAAAACACTCTTTGAACATCTCTGTCTCGGCCGGAATTGTTATCTGGGAGGTGGCAAAGAAAATCGGTCTGTTATCTTAATCTGCAATATGTTTTTCCAACAGCGGCGGAATTTCTAATTCTTTTGCCCAATTGCCCTGTATTGTCTCATACTGCTTGTTTTCTTCCAATAAATCAAGGAATTTTTCCCGAGGCATGTCTTTACACCCCATAAAGGACAGATGATTATTCGGCACCTGGCAATCTATATGTGTAAATCCGTTATGCTGTAATATTTGGGCAAGAGAAATGAAACAGAACTTGGAAGCATTCTTTTCTGCTGAGAACATTGCTTCTCCAAAAAACATACGACCCAAGGATAGTCCATACAGTCCGCCCACAAGGATGCCATCTTTCCACGCTTCAAAACTATGGGCATATCCTTTTTTGTGTAGCCTGGTATATTCCCGGACAAAGTCCTCGCTAATCCATGTATCACCTTCGTTGTCCAGATGTGTTTTGCGAGCAAGTTTCATTACCTCTTCAAAGGCATAATCTATACGCAGGTGGAATTTTACTTGATTGAAGTAGGGACGCATACTTTTGTGGATGCGGATGTCCTCGGGACGCATCACGGCTCTTATGGCCGGATGCCACCACGTAACAGGGTCTTCCGGCGAAAACCAAGGAAAATAGCCCCTTTCGTATGCTGCAATAAGCCACGGAAAATTTAACTCGCCACCTATGCAAATAACATCATAGTCGGTGCTAATAAGTTCTTCACGATTAGGGAAAAGAGGCGTGTCCGAGTGTATAAGATAAATCTGGTACATAAAACGGAAGGAATTAGTTTTTCCCTGCCCGGCCCACAATGGCAGTCAGGCCACGGCGTACCAGCTCGTCTTTCATGGCTTTCATCTCGTAATATTCTCCTGATCGGACAATACCCTGTCCGTTGTAGTGGATGTAAAGGGTTTTCTCTACTGCCTCCTCAGGGGATAATCCGCATACTTCCACAAAACATTCCACAACCCAGTCAATAGTATTAACATCATCATTGAATACAATGAGATCGGATTTATCACCGTCCCCAATGTCTTCTTTGATTCGTTCCAGTATTTCTTCGTTGTATCCCGGATTAGGCATTGATTTGTTTTTGATTTTTCCTTGCAAAGATAATAATTATGCTTAAAACAGGCAATTGCTTAATTGACCATAAAAAAATCCGCCACCCTGGGGCAGCGGATTTTGCTATTTTAATGGATAAAGTAGCCTTCACTATCAAATTGAATAAGCCGTCCGGGCTGTACCTTGTACTTTTTGTTGCGGGCTTTGACTTTGATTTTTTTGACAGGATAAAAACTTTTTACAAATCCGTTTTCATATAGTTGAACTTGCTTGCCGGCCATAGCTTCATATTCCTTGCCCAGTGCTGTCTGGACAGTAATTTGATACATAGGCGTGAAAGTTTTTACACTGCCGTCAGGATAAAATTCTATTAACTGTCCGGCCATAGCCTGATAGCTCTTACCAGCACCGTCCCATACCATTACATTGTTTTGTGGATAAAAACTTTTGAGTGTTCCGTCCTGATATAATGTGATGGCCTTACCGGCAGAGGCCAGATAGCTTTTGTTGCGTCCGTTCCATACAGCCATACTTTTGGCCGGAGTGAAACTTTTGAGACTACCATCCGGATATTTTAACACTTGAGACCCGGGAACAATTACATAGGTATGTCCCTTGGCATCTTTTACCACGTTCTTTTGGTGGTGTACCTGTGCTTGTAGCTGCGAAAATGCCAGCATTAAGCTTACCAGTAAAAAGATTGTCCTTTTCATAGTTTTGTGTTTTTATTCATTGGAAATTTAATGTAGATTTCCGTTAATGTCAAGATTAACTTTGGTTCCTGCTTTTACTCTATAACTTCTACCCGAGGCGTCCCATACAGAGGTGGTATTTTTGGAATAAAAGCTTTTTACATTACCGTTGGGGTAGAAAGTTACTTCTTTACCAGCCAGAACAAAATAACTACGTCCTTTGCCATCCTTTACTAAAGTGCTGTTCTTAGGATAGAAACTTTTTAATGATCCGTCTTCGTAAAGATTTATTTGATATCCGGCCAGGGCAAAGTAAGTGCGCCCTTTCCCGTCCTTTACTGTGGTGTTGTTTTTGGGATAAAAACTACTTACACCACCATTTTTATATAAAGTTATTTGTTTCCCGGCCAGGGCAAAGTAAGTGCGTCCTTTCCCATCCTTTACTGTAGTATTGTTTTTGGGATAAAAACTTTCTATAGATCCATTTTCATACAAGCTTACTTGATGTCCAGCCAGAGCAAAATAAGTTCTGTCTTTCCCATCTTTTACTATGGTGTTAGTTTGGGGAGTGAAAATGTGTACAGATCCATTTCCGTAGTATGACACTGAGGTGCCTGCCATTGCAAAATAGCTCCTTCCTTTTCCATCGTGAACTATTGTGCTGTGTTCAAGGGTGATTTGGCCAAATACAATGGATGTGAAAAATAAAATTCCTGTTAAAAGCGAAACAATTTTTTTCATTGTTGTATTTTTTTGTTTTTATAAGTTTAGCTTATTTTTAGATAAATTTCAATGACAGAGGAAAGATGAAAGCATGTATTTTGACCATTGGTGATGAAATTTTGCTTGGGAATATATTAAACACTAATGCTCAGTATCTTGCAGAGAAATTAACCCTCCTGGGCTTTGACGTAAGGCGGATATTAACAGTTTCTGATGACAGTAGCGAAATAAGAAATGCCCTGGAATTTGCAGCAGGGCAAACCGATTTGGTAATTTCCACTGGTGGGCTTGGTCCTACTTCCGACGATAGAACAAAACAGGTTATTGCAGAATTTTTCTCTGATAAGCTTATGGAACATCCGCAGGTTTTGGAGGATGTTAAAGCTTTTGTCAAAAAGCGCGGACGTGATATCAATGCTCAAAACCGCCAGCAGGCACTTGTGCCCTCGCGTGCACGCGTATTGCGTAATCCCATTGGTACCGCCCCGGGCCTGTGGATGGAAAAAAAAGGTACTGTGTTCGTATTTTTGCCAGGAGTGCCGTTTGAGATGAAAAAGATTTTTGATGAACAGTTGATGCATTTATTAAAACAGCATTTTGATTTACCTGTGATTTATTACCGTTTTGTTCATACCCTTGGCATACCAGAGGCAGATCTGGCTCAGCAGCTTTCGGATTTTGAACAAAACTTGCCCGGGGAGATTAAAATTGCTTATTTGCCCTCGCCTGAGGATATACGTATCCGTCTGCTGGCTACCGGAAAAGATTTGCGCAGGATTAAGAACATAGTGGATATGCAGCTGGAAAAATTACTGGAACAGTTGGGTGATGCTGCCTGGGGTCTGGATAATGATACATTGCCAGTAGTGGTGGGACGCCTGCTCACAGGCCACGGACTCACAGTTGCCACAGCAGAGAGTTGCACTGGCGGAAACATTGCCAGGATGATTACTTCGGTATCCGGCAGTAGTGCTTATTTCCGTGGATCTGTCGTTGCTTATGCCAATGAAATTAAGGAAAAAGTTTTGGGCGTCACTAAGGCAGATTTGGAAAGTTTTGGTGCAGTGAGCCAGCCTGTTGTGGAACAGATGGCAGCAGGGGTGCGAGCCTTGATGCATACGGATTTTGCTGTTGCCACTTCCGGAATAGCAGGCCCTACAGGCGGAACACCGGAAAAGCCTGTGGGAACTACCTGGATAGCTGTTGCAAGTCCTGCTGGTGTGAAAGCCCGTCTGTTCCGTTTTGGTTCTATACGGGAGGTGAACATCCGGCGCGCAAGCGCTACGGCTCTACACTTGTTCATAAATGCGATTAAGGATTTTGTGCGTTAATCTATTCGTGTCCATTCGTGTAATTCGTGGCTGAAAAAATGCCACTAATGCACTAATTCTCCTCCTTGGAGAAGGAGGCTGGGTGGATTGACATCATCAGGTATACCGGCACATCATTCGTGCAATTCGTGGGTGATGATTGTTCTTTTTAGCTTTGTTTTTTGCCAATTGATAATTATTTTTACCAAAATTTAAAAATTACCTGAAATGGGAAAAATAGCTGAAGTTGGGAATAAAGGAAAAGGTGTGCGTTCCGATTGTTATATGCGCTTGCAGATCACTGAGGCAGGCGGAATAAAAATTGACCTCCAAAGTAAAGTTAAACCTCTCTATGGCGATAGAATTTTAGCTTTGTTGAATGATATATTTGATTTTTTCGGAATTAAAAACGCTATCCTGGAGGTTGAGGATACTGGCTCTCTTGACTTTGTCCTTGCGGCACGCCTGGAAGCAGCTATTAAGCTATTGATTGACACTGACAAGGAATATCTTTTGCCTGTTTTGGAACAAAATAAATATGCTACGGAAAAAGACCGTTTCCGTCTGACACGTTTGTACCTGCCTGGTAATACGCCAAAGCTGATGATCAATGCCGGAATACATAAGCCACACGGCGTTATCCTTGACCTGGAAGACTCCGTGGCTCCGGATAAGAAACACGAAGCACGTTTTGTAGTGCGTAATGCTTTGCGTAGTGTGGACTTTATGGGTGCTGAGCGTATGGTGCGTATTAATCAGGGTGAACGTGGATTGAAGGATTTAGAATACATTGTGCCTCATTACGTTAATATGATACTTATCCCCAAGGTGGAAACACCGGAACAGGTGCTGGCCGTAGAGGAGAAAATTAAGTCCATAAAACGGGATTACGACTGGCCAATATGGTATATGCCCATTATTGAAAGTGCCCTTGGTGTGGAAAATGCTTTTGCCATTGCCACGGCCTCGGATAAGGTTGCTGCTATGGCCATTGGTCTGGAAGATTTGACAGCTGACCTGGGCGTGCCGCGTACCCTGGAAGGCTGGGAGACATTCTACCAGCGCACTCGTATTATTAATGCATCAAAAGCAGCAGGTATTCAGCCTATTGACTCGGTATTTTCCGATGTGCAGGATATGGAAGGATTGCGTCAGACTGTTATCCGATCCAAGGCACTGGGATTTGAAGGCATGGGCGTTATTCATCCGCGCCAGATACCTGTCATTCATAAGGCTTTTGCTCCAAGCCAGGAGGAAATAGAACGTGCCCAACGCATTGTGGATGCCTTTAATGAGGCCCAGGAAAAAGGTCTTGGCGTTGTTTCGCTCGGAAGCAAAATGATAGACCCTCCTGTGGTCAAGCGTGCTTTTAATGTCCTGAAACTTGCACAGCTGGCCGAGGAATTGTGATGATTTTAACCAGTCCCGCTTGCTATTGATGTAGGGCGAGCTTTTAATAAAATTATATGTCTGAGTGGGTGGAAATAGCTGATAGTGCTATTGTAAAATATGATGTAGATAAGCATCTTTTTTGGGTGCGGTTTATGCCACATTCTGTTATCTCAGGGCGTTCTGTCTGGGATATTATTGATTTTATACTTTTTCATTCAAGTGGTACTAAGTTTGGAATAATAGGAGATTTTAGGGAAGTTCTATATATAGAAGAGGAGGCACATCGTGCTTTTTTAACTAATCCCGATACATTAATAGCAGTTGCGGTTATAATGGATGAGAAAAAGAGAGGTGTTTTAAAAGATATTTTTCTTAAAGAATATACCCTGGAATACGAGCATGAATTTTTTTATAATGAAAGTGAAGCATACTCCTGGCTTTTGCAAAAAATTTCGGCAATTTATGATAATGATTGATGAAACAATTGGTTTATAATCAACGTATTGCTTTATTTTGTTGATATTTTTTTATGTTTAAGTAGTTGTTTTGTTTTTAGTTTTTTGTGAAAAAGAGTTTTTTAAATTTGCTTTTTTCAGGAAAAGAATATAATTTTATTCCGCAATAAAAATTTAACATTAAAAATGGCAGAAGATAAAAAAGTTACCCGGGTTTCTGTGGCAGAAATAACTTATGAACCCGATACTTCCATAGTGATAATTGATTATTTTGACAACAAGGCTATTAGTAAGGAAGATGCCGAGGAAGTTATAAGCACCAGTATGCAACTGGTGGGTGACAATCCTTTTGGGGTTATCAGTATTTTTAAGGATAATTTGATAAAGGCTGATGCCCAGGAGGTATTACGTCAGGAGTCGCCAAATCTTGTGGCTGTAGCTTCTATTGTTAAGAGTGAAATTTTGAAGAGTATTTTTAACACTTTTGTTTCGTTCAAGAAATTGGGATATAAGTTCAGGATGTTCACTGACCTGGAAGAGGCCAAGCAGTGGGTTGCTTCAGAAATTGAAGCTTTCAAAAAGAATTCTTAACCAGATGGGGCGTCTAAAAAAGGCGCCTTTTTTTATAGTAGAAAAGTTTCTGGTAATTCCCATTGCTGTGATTGTTTAAGGAAGTTATTATACAGAACTTTATTAAAAACGAGAACAAGTGCTGTGCATGTCAATACAGAAAAATGTATGAGGATGAGGCGCGAAAATGTGATTTTTGACGCTAAATTCTAATGTGTTCATTGACAGGCTGATGTGGAGATTAATTTAATTTTCCGGGTGGTTTTGTATAAATATTATTTTAAATAATGTTTGTAATCCAAAGATTTTTAGGTTGTTATATGGATTTTTATTTTCGCGTTTTGGCTTTTTAGGAGGAAATTTTTAGCTTTATATAGACCAATTTTAAAAAAAAGTTTTGTTGGTATAGACTTAATTTGTTTATTATCAGGATTTTATAAAGATTTACGACTTTTAGGACAGCTTCCATTACAACAAGGGTGGAAACAAGGCAGAGAAGCGAAAAGCGTCAATATTGTAAATTTCTTTTAGGACAGCTTCCATTACAACAAGGGTGAAAACACCTATCGGAAAAAACAAAATAGAAACGCCAATAAACTTTTAGGACAGCTTCCATTACAACAAGGGTGTTTGATATTTAAGGCAAGACCTCTCTTTATACATTTCCTTTA
>CAZYSM010000027.1:0-35016 GCA_964649975.1 uncultured Bacteroidales bacterium
GGTTCAAGTCCTGGTGGGGGAGCTTTTTTGTTATATACCCCTCCGGTAAATTCTTCTTTTCAATAGCATTTTCTTATTTTTGAGAAAAAAGCTATGACTGTACAAGAAGCTATTGAAAAACGCAGGGCTTACCGTGCTCTTGCCTCAACGGAAATTTCTGATGACTTGATAAAAGACCTTGCACATTATGCCAGCCTGGCTCCTTCGTGCCGCAACAAACAGCCCTGGCGCTATATCTTCATCAAATCCCAGGAAAAATTACAGGAAATTTTTTCGGCACTGCCCGAAGGTAATAACTGGGCACTGCGGGCATCTCTTGTTATTGCTGTATATTCCAGAAAAGATTACGACTGTGTTCTGGGCGAAAGAGAATATTACCTGTTTGACACAGGAATGGCAACAGCTTTCCTCATATTACGTGCAACAGAACTGGGGCTCGTAGCCCATCCTATCGCCGGATACAATCCTCAGAAAGCAAAAGAAATACTTGGCTTAGAGCAAAATGATAATCTTATTGGACTTATTATAGTAGGAAAACATTCCACGGATTACTCAATACTCACCAATGACTGGCAAAAAGATCAAGAGCATAAGAGACCTCAACGTATGGCCTTTGATGAGATAGCAAAAATTATTTAGTATTAAGTTTTTCCAGGGTCTTACGCAGAATGGTGTATAATTTCTGGATAGGCAAGCCCACAACATTGTAATACGATCCTTCAATTTTCTTGATGCCAACATAGCCTATCCATTCCTGTATGCCATAAGCACCGGCCTTATCCAGAGGTTGATATACATCCACATAGTAATCAATCTCATCATCAGTGAGATTTTTAAACCACACAGAAGTTTTGCAACTTATAGCAGTTGTCTTTTCTGCAGTCTTGATAGCTACACCGGTTATAACAAGATGCTTCTTACCAGAGAGTAAACGCAGATATTCCCTGGCACGTTCCGGGGTATGGGGTTTGCCAATAACTTTATCCTCCAGAGCCACAATAGTATCGGCAGTAATCACAATCCAGTCGGGCTGCATAATACTCTCAAAAGCATCAGCTTTCTTACGGGCTATCCACTGCGGAATTTTTATCACGTCCAGATCCGGCGGATAAGTCTCGTCAGTATCAAGTGTTATCACCTCAAACGGAATATCCAGTGCTTTTAACAACTGTTGACGCCGGGGCGACTTAGAACCAAGTATGATTTTATAATCACCAAGTAATTCCTTCCACATAATTAATCATTTGACAGTTCGGCATAAACCGGATAATGGTCACTATATCTGACCTTTATCCTTCTGAAATCCAGAATGCGGAATTCATCAGAAACAAAAATATAATCTATCCGCAATATAGGAAAATATTCCCTGTAAGTATTACCCAGGCCCATACCCGCCACAGTGAAGGCATCCGTAAGATGACGGGCAATACGGGTATAAGTAAAAGACAAAGGGGGATCATTAAAATCCCCACACAAGATAATAGGCCTTGACGAGGTATCAATAACCCGGGAAAGTATCTTTACCTCCTGTTGGCGGAAACGGTAACCCGAAGTCAATTTATAAATAATATGCTGTAATCGTCTATTACTAAATTTCAGACTGTCCAACGAATTATAATCCTTGTATTCAAAAGCTACCGAACGCAAATGCACGTCTATCACCCTGGCAATTCTATCATCAAGTTTAATATCCGCCACAATGGCAAAAGTACGCCCCTGGTTCTTCAACCGCATGTTATGCAAAATCCGGTACCTGGAAAAAATAGCCTCTCCGGCTTTAAAGTCCTTGTTGTTATAAGAAATGGCATAATAAGGATAAAGCTTTTTGAACTTTGCAAGGGAATGGATTTTTTTGTTATCCAGAAATTCCTGTAAACATAATATATCCGGGTGCTTGGACCGTACAAGTTCAAAAATATCTCCATCAGTGTATCTATCTCCATCCCACTTATAAACATTAAACAAACGCACATTATAACTCATCACAGAAAAAGACGAAGGATAAATGCGATCGGGGCGGGAAAAATTAAACGTCCTGTAAACAAAACCAAGGCCTAATAGGACTGCTATCAAAGAATAAAGAAAATATTTTTTCCACCTCCATATCCAATAAAAAACAAACAAAACATTAATAATCAAAAGAATAGGGAAAATTATAGAAAATAACTGAGGCACAGAAAAAATCCTTGGATTAATAAAAGTGGCCACATAGCTCATTAACAGTGCTATTATAAAAATCCAATTAACCAACAATATTAGCCAATCACCGAGTCCGAGTTTCCTTCCCTGTTTTTCCATAATAGACTTTGTTTGCGGGCAAATTAAAAATTTTTTTATCTATCCTTACAATAAATTTGACTAAAATCCCTTATGAATGCTTAACTTTGTTATAAACAAAAATCATAATACGATGAAAAAAATAACTGTAATACTTCTCTCACTGCTGCTTATAGCCGGTTTTTCGTGTAAAAAAAACACCCATCATAAACGTTTTAAAGAGCCCAAGGTGGAAGGATCGGAAAACCGTATGTTTACAGCTATGCCCAATAGTGGCGGAAATGCCGGAGAGATTGAAGTTGTTATTCCTGACAAATTGTGGAAAAGCGCTCTGGGCGATACCATATTTTACTTTTTTGCACAACCTTTCCCTGCCCTGCCCCAGGATGAACCTTTCTTTAAAATGCTTCAAATAGAACCACAAAATCTCACAAATCTGTATAAAGAACACCGAAACATTCTAATTGTCAGGATAGCCCCTAATATCAAACGAGGTTGGAAAATTGAAAAAAACAAATGGGCTTATAACCAACTGGTAATAACTTACCAGGCACCGGATACCAATCAATTTTACGACCTGTTCCGCAAAACACGTCAACGTCTATTGGATACACTCTATAAAATGGAATTACACCGCTATCAAGCAGCATTTTCTAAATTTAAAAATGAGAAATCCATTGAGAAACTGGAAAAACATTTTGGAATTTACCTACTATTACCCGGCGATTATTACGTGGACGTAGAAAAACCGAACTTTATGTGGATTGCCCGTGAAACAGCAGTCTCCAGCCAGGGCATACTTGTTTATACCAGAAAATACACATCCCGCCATAATTTTGATGTAAAGGAAATAATGGACCTGCGCGATACTGTTACCAAACTCAATGTCCCGGGTCCCGTAGATGGATCTTATATGCAAATAGAACGCCTGTATCCCGTAACCAAAGAAGTGCTTAACATTGACGGACATTATGCTGTACTAATCCGTGGTCTATGGAAAACACATGGGGCTTTCCTGGGCGGACCATTCATAAACCTCTCGGTACTGGATCAAAAACACGACCGAATAGTAATAGTGGACGGATTTGTATATGCTGGCAAACTGGATAAAAAACTTTATCTGTGGCAGGTGGAAGCAATCCTCAGAACACTTAAATTCATAGACTAATATGGTTAATATTGCAATATTCGCCTCTGGCAGTGGAACTAATGCCGAAAACATAGTCAGATATTTTGACAAGCACCCTAAGGCAAAAGTGGATATTATTCTGTCAAATAATCCAAATGCCTATGTCCTGGAAAGGGCAAAAAAACTCCACATTCCAGCAATTGTCTTTACGCGTGAACAATTATACAAAGACAACACTATACTGAACCTGTTAAAATACAGAGGAATAGACTTTATCGTTCTGGCTGGTTTTCTGTGGAAAATACCAGAGAATATCATTAAAGCATATCCCCGGCGCATTGTTAATATCCATCCTGCTCTACTACCCAAATACGGAGGAAAAGGAATGTACGGAAATCACGTCCATAAAGCTGTGCTGGAGGCAGGAGAGAAAAAATCCGGAATTACTATACATTACGTCAACGAAAACTATGACGAAGGGGATATTATTTTCCAAACACAATGCCCCGTATTACCAAATGATACTGTGGAAACACTTGCTCAACGTGTACATCAACTGGAATATGAACATTACCCCAGAATCATTGAACAACTGATAACTAACCTTTAACCTAAAAATTTTAACCAATACAACTATGAAAAGAATAATTTTGTTTTTATTGACCATAAGTCTGTTTGTTCCATCATTTGGACAGGATTATAATCAAATACTCAAAAAAGCACAGGAATTAAAACAGGCAAAACAATATTATAAAGCAAAAGACCTGTTCTTTAAACTAACTATGGAAAAACAGGATGCACAGGCTTATCTGGGATTGGGTGAATGCTACATAGCTCTTGGTATGCCCGATAGCGCTTTTGCAGCCCTGAAAAAAGCCCAGATGCTTAGCCCTAACAACGACCAGATATATTTCAATCTCGGCCTGGTTAACCTCACGGGCTACGGGAAAGCCGACCAGGCACGGGAATATTTCCTCAAAGCATATAAACTCCAGCCCGATAGCCTTAAATACGCCCTGTATATTGGTCTGAGCTATCAGGCAAAAGGCCGTCTTGACTCTGCTGTGGATTACTACGAAACTGTTATGAAAAAAGACACTGCTAATCCTTATCCGTACTATTTTTTGGCAGACTACCTCTTTGAAATAGATTCCTTGCAGCAAGCCTACGACTTTGTCAATAAAGCTATTAGCAAAAATCCAAAAAACTACAACTTTTATTATTTACGTGCTTCAATAGAATACAAAGCACGTTTATACGAACTGGCTCTGAATGACATCAATAAAGCACTCTCATTCTATCCAGATTCTTACAAACTGCAGCTATTCAAAGCCCAGGTATTATATCAACTTCAACAATATAACAAAGCTATTCCAATACTGGAAAAACTCGTACAAGAACAAACCAACAAACTCAATGCATATTACTACCTGGCCTGGAGTTACTATTACACTGCTCAATACGACAGAGCCATAAAAATAGCCCGGCAAGCCCTGGATAAAAGCAAGAACACAGCGGAATTCTACCAATTACTGGCATACACCTATATAGCACAAGGAGAGTATACAAAAGCTCAGAAAGCTGCTGATAAACTCCTTAAGATCTCACCCGGAAATATGACTGCATATAACCTGAAAATCACTGCAACCCTGCTGGCACGCACTCCGGAAAACGTTATTGGTTCGGACAAAAAATTCACAAAAATAAATGCACTCAATACAGATTTTATCAAAAACGCCATCAATAATCCTGCAAGTCAATATTATTACCAGAAACTGTTAAACAAATTCTCAACCAAACCCGACCGCCTCTCACTTGACGAATACGCTATGTTATATCTTGGCTATGGTCTGAAAAATAAGATTAATCGCACCAAACCCGCTGAATATGCTTCATACTATCAAAAAGGACAATACCAGCAATGTATAGAAGCAGCAAAAAAAGCTATTTCTGTATATCCGCTGGACCAAAACGCTTATTTCTACCTGGCTCTTAGCTATAACAAGCTTACCCAGCCTGAGGATTTTATTAAAAACCTGACAATATATCACGGACTACAAAAAGCAATTGCAGCTACAGGTGACGGAATGAGCTATGAAACTGCTTATCTGATAACAAATGAACAGGATATTTTCTACGTACTAAACTACACGGTTGGCAATCCTGCAAAAGCAATAAACTTCGGAATGGCCTCCAAAATATATAACGGTCAACAATATCGTGTGATAAACATAGGTTTTAGACCCAAGCAAAACAACCAGATATATTTCCTTATGATCAAGTAATGCCTGTTCTCTCGGACATACTACATGGATTGCTGGATTTGTTTTTTCCGCAGAAATGCGTCCATTGCAGACGCCCCCTTGCCCCGGGCGAACAATTTGTGTGTACCGACTGTGCTATTGATATTCCGTTTACATATTTCAATGACCCGTCGGATAATCCTATAACAAAAAAGTTCTGGGGGCGTCTGTCATTAAAATATGGTTTCTCTTATATGTATTTTGTAAAAAACGGAATAGCCCAGAGCATACTGCACGAACTAAAATACAAAGGCAATAAAGAAATTGGAATTTTCTTCGGTCAGGCTATGGCTACCAGAATGCAAGAAACAGGCTTTCCTGACGATTTTGATGTTATAATTCCGGTGCCGCTCCATCCAAAAAAGCTGCAAATCCGTGGGTATAACCAGGCTGAAATACTTGCCCGTGAAATAGGCACGTTCTTCCAAAAACCTGTCATCACCAATGCTGTCGTAAGGACACGGTTCAATCCTACTCAAACCAAAATGTCCAGAGAACAACGCTGGGAAAACGTAAAAAACTTATTCTCAGTGGTACGCCCAGAGAAATTAAATGGTAAGCACATCCTCCTTGTGGATGATGTGCTCACCACTGGATCCACTCTGGAAGCCATGGCAGATGCCATAATCACACAAGTAAAAGAAGCGGAATTTTCCATTGTAACCCTGGCACTGGCACCCAGAGGAACTATTTAAAATCCATATTCATTGCATGCTTCAAATCCCGGGCCGCCAGAAAAGGATTGTCTTGTAATGTTATAGCAGATATTACGGCTATACCCTTAACCCCTGTAGCAACTACCTCAGCTACATTAGACAAATTAATCCCGCCTATTGCAAAGACTGGCACAGTGCTAACCTCCACAATAGACTTTAACCCCTCCGTGCCAATAGCATAACCGGCATCTGCCTTTGAAGCTGTGGAAAACACTGTACCTGCACCAAGATAGTCTGCACTGTTTTCCTGTCCATAAACAGCCTGATCCGGTGTTTTCACGGAATAACCAAGAATCCCGGAAAAACGCTTGCGCACCTCAGGCAGTGGCATGTCTCCTTGCCCCACGTGTAATCCATCAGCCTGTAGAGCAAGCGCCACTTCAAGGTTATCATTTATAACAAAAGGAACAGAGTACTTATAACAAATGTCTCTAATAATCCGGGCTTTACTCACAAAATCATCATAGCTGTCAATTTTATTCCTGTATTGTACTATATCTACCCCACCACGTATAGCCAAATCCACAATCTGCGCCAGATCAATATCCGAATTTTTTACTTGTTCATCAGCAACGAGATACAGTAATTTTCCAGCTTTGTCAAACATTTTCTATATTTAATAGTTTTTCAATATCTGTATCGGACAAATTATATACAGCGTCAAAAAGAGCCTGTTTAAACGAAGCTGGGCCTTGCGCCTTTTGTGCAGCAATTTCGGCAGCTACTCCATAAGCACCCAATCCGCAGGCAACAGCATTAAGGATATTATCTGCGACAGCCACAAAAGCGGAAATCACAGTTGTTGCATTACATCCACTACCAGTAATAGTGGACAGCCATTGATGGCCGTTTTTTACAATCAAGGTATTTTTTCCGTCGGAAACAATATCTTCCTTTCCAGTAATGGCAGTAATAACTCCAAATTTTTCCGCAGCAGTCCGGGCTGCCTCCAAGGGCGCCTCTGCCGACACAGAATCCACACCTTTAACCTGGCCACCCAATCCGGCTAAAACAGAGATTTCTCCGGCATTTCCTTTAAGTACTGTAATCTGATAATCAGAAAGAAAACGTAAAGCAGTATCAGTACGCAGTTGTGTAGCACCCGCACCCACCGGATCCAGAATGACTGGAATACCTCTTTTATTAGCTGTGCTGATTGCCAGTTCCATACTTTTTATCCAGTCTTTATCCAATGTCCCAATATTTATAACAAGCGCCGAAGCAAGAGAGGTCATCTCCTCTATTTCCTCATAGGCATGAGCCATTACAGGCGAAGCACCTATATGTAGGGCTATATTTGCATTATCATTCATTACCACATAATTAGTGATATGATGCAATAGCGGCTTTCTCTTTCTTATCTCTGCCAGAAGTTTTTTACATTCATTTACCATTACAGTATATTTTTGATTTTTTTCAAGGCAATTATATATTATTTTTATCAATAAATAAAATCAACAAAAAAGAAAACTATATAAAAAAAGCCGCCCGCAGGCGACTTTCACTTAAAAACAAGGGTTTATGAGATTCTGGGTTATTTAGCCAAAACATTAGATCCAACAGAGTTATTCCGTGAAAAAGATAAAATTTTCTCGCCCAGATTAGATGTCACAGTAAGAAAACCACTGATAGGACTGTAATTTTCAAGTATGACATCCTTGTTAACCATAGTAATTAACCTTCCGGAATGCATTATTTTTAAATCCCCGGAAAGCTGCAACAAGTCATCGTCAAGATCTGAAAAGCTATAAAAACCATTAACAAAAGTAATTGTCTGATTACCACTGACCACATAACGGCCAGCGGGGGTATGTACCATAACATTCTTACATATCAGTGTGTAATAAGGATTATTTTGATCATTAAAACCATTAAATTCAAATTCCAAAACACCTGATATTTTAAAAGTATCTACCTCATAATCATGAAATTGCACAACAAATTTAGAAAAAGGATTATCCACATTTTTATCCAATTTTTTAATAATAATTCCATCACCGGCAGTCTTTACTCCATTAATCTCGGCTATAATATTCTTAATTATCGTAAAATTTATTTTAGCAGCAGTACGAGGCGAAAACTTCTGGAGGGTATAATCACTGTGGCGGTAATGCAGAAAAAGGGCAACAGGAGAAAGTATAATAGTGATTATCAATATTTTCAGTAAAGTTTTCATAGCTTCCTTTTTCTTTATTATACACCAAAAATGAGAAAAAGGATGTAAAAAACGCCCGTGAAATACAGATTCACGGGCGTTTTTTGTGAAATTATGTCGCTTAAACGTTTAATCAAGCAATCCTATATCACGACGATCTTTACACCCAAAATTAAAGTTCAATCCAAAATGGAAATTAGCCAGCTGTGTCTTTTTCAGCCACAGGGTGGCTGAATTCTGGTCGTAAGGAGTAGAACGATTTGTAAAATAACTTATACCGAAATTAGGTATAGACAAATTATCAGTAACAAAATATAATTGCATAAATCCAAGCTTTAATGCCAGTCCCATTCCAAAATTGTTATAACTATGCGGATAGATTGAATAAGTACCGGTAAGAGACCATCCATAAGCAAAATTAAAAGCAGCTGAGAGGTGATAGATGTTTAACCAATTTTTGGGCTGCAATTTTACTGACTGAAAAGCAAAGCCAAGGCTCAAGTAGTCCACAGGTTTAAGTGCAACACCCAGGTATAGTTTGGTATTTATACCTGAGGTGAAAGGAGATGCTTCATAATTTGGTTTAATAAGATACTTCAGCGTATCGCTAAGTTTATCAAATGCCGTAGTGTCATTAATAACATCTACACCGTCAAAAGTAAAAGTGGTTTTATCATGGAATAGATGAGCTGAATTTGTCCGCCATTTAATATATCCCAGATCCACTACACTACCACTAATTTCCACATATTTGATAGGGGTAAAAACAAAGCCAAGGTCAAAAGCCCACCCACCGTTTTTAGACAAAATCATGCTTTTTATACTTGCAGCAGACATATCAGGCTGGGTGATATTAAAGCTATCGGAATAAGTTATTTGTGCAGGCCCTGCATAATAAACATCATATTCGGTAGTAGCAGTTATTGGATAATTATCTACACGTGTAGTATCAACATCCAGGCTCATGTTGAAAACTTTGGAATTAAGCGTACCAATACCAGTAAGCTTTTTAATGCTCGCACCAACAGTAAGCATGGAGTTAATCTTATAAGAAGCGGTAATAGCATGCTGGGTATATACTAAAGCATTAACCCCAAGATTGCTAATATTAACCGAAGGATGATTAGCATCTATTCCGTATGCCAGAAAATCCAGCAAGCCCTGTGGATAATTGACATACAGATTTGTCTTAACAGACATATCATAATGAATATAAAGAGGATAGCCTAAGCGCACGCCAAAACTGAACAAAGACAGCTGATTGGTCTGATACAAATAATTATATTCAGCACCACTGGCAGCTAATTTGTCAAAATCCACGAAAAATCTTCCATTATTATCCGTAGAGAACAAATTGGCATATCTAAGAGTAGATAAAAACACGCCTGTATTGATATTCAAAGCAGGGAAAGAAAAGGAAAAACCACAATCTTGCATCCGTGCCGGATTAGTATAAATGCTCTGCCTCAGATTGGTCATATAATACAAAGAGGCTGGTTGTGCATTCCCCGAAATAGCAAGGAAAAATATTGAGACAATGATAAGAAACTTTTTCATAGCTTTAATTTTTTAATTTGATGAACTTGCAGCATATTCTATTTTAGCACCAATTTTAACATTCAAATAGGAGTCGGACAGTATTTTAACAAACTGGCCGTTGTCAGAATTGTATGTATCAAACCTGGCAATAATAAGCAATCTCTTTGCACCACTGTAGTTAGCCAGATTAGTAATAGCAGTGGGCGAGAGATAAACCTTGGATAAAGACTTAACCGGAGTAATAGGATTACCTGCGAGATCTGTTTGTGCTGGCAGCAAGTCAACCACTGGCTTAAGCACGACAGGCTTTGTTCCTACCATAATATTCAAAGTATCAGTAGAATTAGCAAAATCCGGATTAGTTATCAGAGCAATGGTATCAGTATATGCACTGTCCACAATGGCCATATAAACTGTTCCTCCCAGAGGAATAGCATTATCAAATACTATTTTGAGCAAAGCGCTTTTCACCTGATCAGGCAAGTCAAGATTAAAATCAGTGGTATCAGCAAGGACAAAATCCTTAGTATAAATAATTAAAGGTAAGTCTATTACAGCATCTACTTTCAAATACTGAGAAAGATTTAAATCATTGCTAAGCTGCTGACTTGGCACATCTATAGTAGCAACAAAATTCAAAAAATCAGGCCGGGTCTGGAAAATAGTCTGTAAATCAGGAAAATTAGTTGTATCAACGGTATAATTAACCGTAGCTGGAGTCTGTCCGTCAGACTTAGGTATATTTACCACAATACTTGTGGAATAAGGGTCTGGCTGGTTATTTACAAACGATACAATAGAATCAATTTTAAAATCATAATTAATAACCAGACCATTAGCAAACTCTAAAAGCAATGATGGTGCTTTGAACTTAATATTTCCTGGTACTTCCGGAATAGGTATACTTATATTACTACTGGTAAAGGTAAAAGCAAAAGGCCCTACAGTAGTTCCTGCCGGTACAGTCACATTAAATCCTAAATCTGATGCACCTATAGTCATAATAGAATCAAAACGGGCTTTTACATGTATAAGACTATCCTGGTCTGTCTCCAGCCACACATTTGAATTAGAATTTGTTTTACCTTTCAATAATTTATTAACAGTAAGAGTGGAATTAACAACAGGCGCCATCAATGTCCCGTCAATATACACGTAAGTTGTGGTATCCAGTTCTGGAAATTGATTTTTCAGATAGTCAGTAAATCCCTGACAAGAAGAAAAAATTATTCCCATCAGAAAAATAAAACCCAGAGCTAAAGTCAAAATATTTCTCTTTATTTTCATTTGTCGGTCTTTTTAATTTCAGTAAAAATATTGAAACTTATAAAAAAAGTCAATTTAGTGCTGTCTTTTATAAAAATTTAGAGAGTACGAAGGTATTAAATACTCCATACCCATTTTCTTAAGTTTCTCATCCACACGTTTTATGGTATCCAAATCCATTTTAGCTATATCAGGCCACGGTTTAGATACTCCGTCAATCTCAGGTGTCTTTATAGTAGCATCAACAAGTACAAAATTATCAAAGAAAATTACATCCCGGGCAGGAGCAATATTACTGCCTACAAGCCAGGCTATCAGATGAAAATTATCATAAGGAATAATATCATCAAGCACAACAATGTATTTTATTCCAGACAAAGTATAATCCTTCAACACTTTATCTATCAAATCCTTAACTTTTTCTTCTTTCTTTATAAAAACAAATAAAACCGGAAAGTCTTTATATATATTAATGTGTTTTATTTGTGAAAATTTCTCGGTCAGGAATGCAAAATCTTCAAGGTTTAATGGCCAGGGGGCTATATCACTCTCTTCTATCTCTTCCGGAAGCTTAGTAGTAGCATCAATACCCAGTTTGGATCCATAAGTAAATTTTTCACTGGCATGGTCAAGCACATCACTTGGCCCATAGCCAAAAAGGAAATCAGTTTCAGGATTAACATTCTGCACCAGATAGCGCAATAAATCCTCGTAATTGTTATGAATATCCACATCTTTATCCACCACTATCATAACCTTGTTAAACATCATCTGACCTGCGCCCCACAAAGCATTAATAACTTTTTTTCCCTGTCCTGGATAGGATTTCCGTATCTGGACTATAGTAAAATTATGTCCACACCCGGCCACAGGAATATCCCAGTCCATAATCTCCGGGGTAACAGTATTTTTTACAAAATTCAGAAAAATCCGCTCTGTGGCTTTTGCCAGATAAGCATCTTCCTGTGGAGGCACTCCCACAACAGTAGCCGGATAAACAGCATCCTTACGATAAGTTATAGCCGTTATATGCATACGAGGATAATAATCCGGCATTGAATAAAATCCTGTATGATCGCCAAAAGGGCCCTCAAGGATAAATTCCTCCTCCGGATCAATATAACCTTCAATTACAATATCCGCATCTTCGGGCACTTCAATATCCTGGGTTATGCATTTGACCATGGTAACAGGCCTACCACGGATAAAGCCCGCCAGGATATATTCATATAAATTTTCCGGAAGCGGTGCTGTGGCAACATAAGTATAAACCGGATCACCGCCAAGAGCAATAGCCACTGGCATCTTCTCACCTATACGTCTATACTTTTCAAAATGATTGGATCCTGTCTTATGCCGGTGCCAGTGCATTGCCACCAGATCTTTACCAAAAATCTGGACACGATACATTCCAACATTTCTGTGGCCTGTAAGTGGATCCTTGGTATGCACCAGAGGATAAGTTATAAAACGTCCTCCATCACCTGGCCATAATTGTAAAACAGGAAGGATAGACAAGTCAGGATCAGTAATAACAACCTGCTGACAATGTCCGCGTCCACTATGAAACTTAGGTAATATATCTGCCAGACGTTTGAGGTTATAAGCCGTTTCTATTTTTTTAAAGAAATTCTTGTCTGGTTCTGTGAAAAGCTGGAACAATAAATCAATATTATGACCAAGCTGCTCTATATTCTCACGGCGCAGAGCCAGGGAAAGACGTGCTTCAGAACCTAAAAAATTTGTTAGAACAGGAAAATCTGTTCCCGTATTCTTAAACAAAAGTGCTTTACCCCCATAGGGCTGCTTACTCATCCTGTCAGTAATCTCGGCTATCTCCAGCACAGGATTAACATATTCCTCTATCTCAACCAATAAATCATGATCCTTGAGCTTTTTGATAAAATCTTTCAAGCCGGAAAACGACATACCTTATAAAATTAAATTTCAAAATCATCGTCATCGTCACTATTTTCAGTAGGAATCATATTCATTGGCACATCCACCAATTCACGAATAACCTCTCCATACTCCAGAACATCCTCATCTTCGTAATACCAGTTTATAGAAGTATTAGGTGCTTTTTCATAAAGCTTCTTAAGCTGTTTGACTATAGTAATAAGCCACTTGGAGCAGCTTGTATTAAAATATTCTAATTTGAAATTTATAACCGTATCTTCTTTGGGCGATTCAATGTATTCCGTAATCCAGTTGACTATTGGAAGATAAAATTTCTCAGAATCTTCAATCAAAGAACGCCCGGATATTTCTATCAATCCCTTATCTTTATCAAGTATAACCGTAGGAGTTTTATCGTTGCCTTCTATATAAACATTTTCCATAATAGAAAATTTTAAATAAATTTTGTGTAAAAATAGTCTTTTTTGAACAAATTTGAAAGCTGATTTACATTACACTCCATAAAAACTATTCCAAATTATGACAAAAAAAGAAAAAGAAAATAACTTTTTACAAATTTACTACTACCGTAGGGCAAGTGCCTGCTACCCTTATAAAATTGACAAGAAAAAGAAAAAACATGCTTCCTGGTTAAAAAATTTTTTCAAAAGAAAAAAACAGAATGGCTGAACAACCCTTAGTAACTGTATTACTCCCGGTATATAACGCGGAAAAATACCTAACCGATGCCATCAAAAGCATTATAAATCAGACTTATAAAAATCTGGAAATACTCATTATCAATGATGGATCAACCGATAATTCCGAACACATTATTCTGGATTTTCAGAAAAAAGACAATAGGATAAGATATATTAAACAGGAAAATCAGGGAGTTGCAAGAACACTGCGCCGCGGAGTGGAACTTGCCAATGGTGAACTCATCCGCCGCCACGATGCTGATGATATGTCGCTGCCACAGGCAATAGAGGAACAAATAGAATTTTTGCTTTCCCATCCAGACGTTGGCATGGTCGGAACACAACAGTGCCATCTGACGGAAAACGGTAAAATAGCACCGCACAAAAAACTTCCGCGCGATGAGTGGTTCGCCGGAAAACCATACAAAGAGTTAACCCTGGCAGATTTTTCACCGGATAAAGCAGCACCTGTACCGCACGGAAGCGTTATGTTCTGGCGTTTGTTGGCTATTGAAGTCGGAAATTACCGTCATCAGTTCCTTGTGGCAGAAGACTATGACCTATGGCTACGCATAATGGAACGTAAAAAAGCTATCATATTGCATTCATGCACCTATTTTATGCGTATTCACGGAAGCTCTGCCACTGCCCGCTATAAGGCTTATTCACGGTTTTATAACTCTCTGGCAATAGAGATGGCACGTCAACGCCAGGATCGCGGCAAGGATGACATACAACTCGGAAAGGAAATCCGCCCGCCACAGATACTATCAGACCCAGAAATCAAAACACAATATCCGCCCGGACGCCATGTCCGTGATGATCTCAGTTTTATGTATAGTTTTGCACTGGATGCCCACGACTGGAAACTAATCCGCAAAATAGCATGGCAAATCCTGCGCGATGGATGGCGCATGCCTAAAACCTATAAGCTATTAATTTTCCCTCTCCTGGGCGAAAAACTAATTCAACTCGGCGTCCGGATAAAAGCCTTTTTCCGTAAACTCATAAAAAACTAACTAATGCCAATGGTTTCCATCATAACGCCTGCATATAACCGGCAGAATTTCATTGCAGAAGCTATCCAATCGGTAATCAACCAGACCTGGACTGGCTGGGAAATGATCATTATAGACGACGGATCCACGGATAATACTGTGCAGATTGTCAAGGAATTTATCCGCACGGACAGGCGAATAAAACTCCTTGTCCGCACACGTGATCCAAAAGGAGCAGCTACCTGTCGCAATATTGGAATAGAACACGCTTCTGGTGATTACATTATCTTTCTGGATTCGGACGACCTCCTGCGTCCCTTTGCACTGGAACAACGTCTGAGAGCTTTCAGAAAATTTCCGCACGCGGACTTCCTTGTCTTTCAGACGGAAAAATTCCACGGAACACCGGGGAATATCATCGGAATATGGAACATGCCAGATGCTACACCAGACATTTTACGCTTCCTCAATGCTGATAGTCCGTGGCACACTTCCGGACCAATATGGCGGGCAGAGGCTATCCACAAACACAACCTACGATTTGATGAAAAACTACTTTTGTGGCAGGATGTGGACTTCCACCTTCAAGCATTAATAAAAGGACTAAATTACAGGTTTATGTCCACGTATCCGGCAGATGTGCTTTACCGTATTCACACAGACACAATCAGCCAGAGAGGATATAGCTACAAACAACGCAGGTCCCAGATTTATTTTATCCGGAAATACTTTACAATTTTAAAGGACAATGTGCAGGCCAGATCAATTTTAAACCACAAAGCGTCTGTGTTGCTAAAAAAAAATCTTAAAAGCCGGTACTGGGACAATACTCTTTCGTTAATACTATGGAAAATTTTTAAACAATAGCATAATAAAAACTGAAAAGCACTAAATTTGCTGCTTAAAACCCATAAATTGTTTATCATGTATTTTAACAACATTCTGGAAACTATTGGTAATACTCCACTGGTAAAAATAAACAAAATCAATCCCAAACCTGACAAAATAACCATCTTAGCTAAAGTAGAAGGTTTCAATCCCACGGGAAGCATTAAGGACCGCATAGCTCTGAAAATGATACAACAGGCAGAAGCTAATGGTAACCTAAAGCCAGGAATGACAATAATAGAACCCACCTCAGGGAATACAGGAATAGGACTGGCAATGATAGCTGCTGTTAAAGGCTACAAACTCATTATTGTAATGAGCGAGGCTGTATCCGTGGAGAGGAGAAAAATGATAAAAGCTTTTGGAGCAGACGTTATACTCACACCTGCTGAGGAAGGTACAGATGGAGCCATAAAATTAGCCCGCCGCCTTGTCAAAGAAAACCCGGATAAATATTTCATGCCTGACCAATTTTCAAACCAATACAATAAATTAGCTCATTATAAAACCACAGGTGAAGAAATATGGCAACAGACAGGAGGCAATATTGATTATTTTGTTTCAGCAATTGGTACTTCCGGCACTATCATGGGCGTAGGCAAGGCCCTCAAAGAATATAACCCGACTATAAAAATAGTAGAAGCCCATCCTGTGAAAGGCCATTATATTCAAGGACTGAAAAACATGGACGAAGCTATAGTACCGGAAATTTACGACTCATCAGCCATTGATATAAGCATTATGGTAGAAACCGAAGCAGCATACGACTTTGCCAGACGTATAATAAACGAAGAAGGAATATTTGTCGGCATGAGTAGTGGTGCAGCAATGTACGCTGCCTATAAAATTGCAGAAAAAATTGATAAAGGTACAATCGTTGTGATTTTCCCTGACAGAGGCGAGAAATACCTGAGCACAAATCTTTTTAAGTATGATTAAAATTTCCGCTGTAATACCAACTAAAAACGGCGAAAAGACAATAAGGGCCTGTCTTGACAGTATTTTTGATCAGTCCGTATCCGCCCACATGGAAGTTATAGTCATAGACAGCGGCAGCACAGATCGCACACTGGACATTGTGCGGCAGTATCCGGTGAGGATCTATCAAATTCCTCCGGAGGAGTTCAATCACGGCGGCACACGGAATATGGGCGTGCGGTTGGCTCGTGGCGAATTTATCCTTTTTACTGTTCAGGATGCCCGTCTGTCTGCTTCTGATGTTCTTGAAAAGGCGTTAGAACATTTCCGCGACGCAGAAGTAATGGCCGTAGGGTGCAAACAGGTTGTTCCGCACGATCCGGATAAAAATCCGTTGCAGTGGTATCGTCCGGTAAATCCGCCACAGGTTGTGCGTTTACACTATCCGCCGGGAGAGTTTGACCGCCTTCCGTCGGAGGAACGACTAAAAATCGCCCGATTGGACAATGTGTGTGCCATCTACCGCCGCAAAGCCCTAATGGCTTTACCCTTCCCTGTCACGGATTATGCCGAGGATATGATCTGGGCAATGCAGTCTCTCACCCGTGGCTGGACAATTATCCTTGACCAACGCCTTCTGGTATATCATTACCATCACTACGAAAATGCGGAAAAAATAAAGGCCAGGCTGAAATTAGAACAAAAGTTGCAGTCCTCTATCAAAAAAAGCATAATTTTAAAAATAAAAGAATTTGTTAAAATTTTTTATTTAGTATTTTTGAAAAAAAATTTTGTTCCCTCACGGAAACTATACTGGCTGCGGTATAATTTGCGGCTATGGTGGTATAAATAAAAAGCTAAGTTATGAAAAAAGTAGGAATGATTCAGTCAAATTATATCCCATGGAAAGGATATTTTGATTTTATTAATATGGTTGACGTTTTTGTATTATATGACCATGTTCAATATACAAAGAAAGATTGGCGTAATAGGAATAAAATAAAAGTTCCTGGAGGGACAATATGGCTTAGTATTCCTATACATACAAAAGGGTTATATCCTCATGCAGCCATAAATGAAATGAAAGTATCAAATCAGGAATGGAGAAAAAAACATTGGAAGTCCCTGGAATTTTATTACAAAAAAGCCCCTTTTTTTAAAAAATATGCAGATATTTTCTATCAATTATATATGGAAGATGATGAAGAATATTTAAGTCAAATAAATTATAAATTCATAAAAGCAATAAATAAAATTTTGGGAATAGAAACAGAATTACGCTGGTCAACAGAATTCAAAATATTTGGCAATGATAAAAATGAAGTTATAATCAATATATTAAAGCAACTTGATACCGATATTTATTTATTAGGTCCCGCAGCAAAATCTTATCTGGATGAGGAACTTTTTGCCCGGGAAGGTATAAAAGTAGAATGGATGGATTACAGTGGGTATCCTGAATACCCGCAGCTTTACACTCCGCCGTTTATCCACGAAGTAAGTGTTATTGACTTAATTTTCAACACTGGTCCGGACGCACCAAAATACATGAAAAGCTTTAAAAAATAAAAAACATGGGTTATTTTTTTATTACAGGAACATATCGCTCAGGAACAACATTATTACAAAAATTATTAGGAGCACATCCCGATATATATTCAGCAGAGCAACCCCTGCCTACATTATTTATCTATCTCAAAGATAAATTTCTCAGGCAAAAAGGTATAGTAGATCCCCTGCCGCTTGGGACTTTGTTTAATGAAACACGATATAAACAAAGCGAATTCCTGAATTTTCTTGAAAATTATAAATTATCCCGGGAAGATATTGATGCTGTATTTAAAATGGCATCAGATTTTAAAGGGGTCAGGACACCAGAAATTCATGAGGTAAAACAGGAGATCTCCCCAGGAGAAAACTTAATAGAATTTTATAAGCAGTATATCAATCTATTAGTTTCAATTACAGAAGGAAAAAACGTCTCTCTCAGAGGGAGCAAAGAAATTATCACAGAGGAATTTATCCCTTATTTTTTAGATAATAATATAAAAACCATATTGATAGTAAGAGATTTGAGGGATGTAATTAATTCAACCAATTTTGGCAAGGCAAAAGAATTCATTGGAAACATCCGGCCTACTCTGTTCACTATCCGTGTATGGCGCAAGAGCATAGCATTTGCCATAAAATATTCTAATCATCCCAATTTTTTAGTTGTCAAATACGAAAACCTTATTTTCAACACACAAGAAGTTCTAAAAACTATTTTTAATTTCCTGGGTATCACAGAATTCAATACAGAACAATTAATTGAGACTATAAGCGAAAACTGGACAGCTAATTCATCATTTGGATCTTACCGAGGGCTAAGTAGTGCAAGCATAGGTAAATACAAAAATAACTTTCCGGATAATTACACAGAATACATTGAAACCCTTGCATATCCAGAATTTCTATATATGGACTACAAAAGTGATTACATGGATAATAGTAAGTTTTTGACGGAGACTTACCGGAATAGTATCATAGAAAACTTCCGGGAACCAGTAGAAGTATCACATCATAGCTTTAATAAAGATTACAGCGTTTCAAAAGAAAATGTCTTTTTAGAAAAAGAACGTATCAATAAATTAATATCATCAAAGGACATCCCAAACTCAGAAAAGGAAAAACTTTTTATTTTTCCGGAAGCTTTCAAAACTCTAAAGCTATTGTTGCATGAGCATTGAATACAGTATAGTCATACCCGTATATAATAGCACAGATTCGGTAAAAATTCTGGTAGAACAATTAGAGGAAGTTTTTCTCAAAACAATAAAAAAGTCATATGAAATTATCTTGGTGGATGACGGATCTCCTAATCCGCAGACCTGGCCTACTTTACAAGAAATATATAAAAGTCATGATAATGTTATTGCTATCCAATTAATGCGTAATTTTGGCAAAGAAGGAGCTTTACTGGCGGGATTTAGCATCTCACAGGGACGTTATGTTATAACAATGGACGACGATCTCCAGCATAGTCCGTATGACATTCCTAAAATGGTAGAGAAACAAGACCATGATGTAGTAATAGCTGCTTTTAAAAGGAAGCGACATACATTCATGCAACGGCTTACCAGTGAAATGCGGGTATGGTTTGAAGTTAAATATCTCGGACGCCCCAGGCATATAAAAATGACACCTTTTAAATTAATTAAAAAAGAAATCGTAGAACAAATATTATCTATACAAACCGCTTATCCTTATACTTCAGGTTTTATCTATTATATCACAAAAGACATTGTAAACATATCTGCAACTCATCATCCACGCAAATATGGACGTTCTAACTTCAATATGAGACGGCGTTGGCGGGTATTTCTTAATCTTCTTATAAATAACACGCCTTTTTTGCTTAAAATGATGATTAGAATGGGCTTTTTAATCACAGGTCTAAGCTTTTTACTGGGAACGTACTTTATAATAATGAAAATATTGCATAAGGTATCCGTCAGCGGATGGACCACCATAGTGGTATTACTTACTTTTTTTTCCGGAGTGATTATATTTTTTCTTGGTGTAATAGGAGAATATATCCTGAGGATATTAAATACAGTAGAGCATAAACCTGCTTTTATAATAAAACATAAGTTAACAAAACATGAAAATTCCGTTTAACAAGCCATTCCTTACTGGTAAGGAGGCACATTACATATACGAAGCTGTTTACAAGGAAGGCAAAATCTCGGGCAATGGAAAATTCACTCGCCTGGTACATAAATTTTTTGAGCAGCGGTATAATTTCCGGAAAGTCCTTATGACAACCAGTTGTACGGATGCACTGGAAATGTCCGCACTTCTGGCAAACATACAACCCGGAGATGAAGTCATAGTACCCAGCTTTACTTTTGTTTCCACAGCTAACGCCTTTGTATTACGCGGAGCGTATATTCGTTTCGCAGATAGCCGGGAGGACCAGCCAAATATTGACGAGCAGAAGATTGAAGATCTAATTAATAAACGCACAAAAGCCATTGTCCCAGTCCATTACGCAGGTGTGGCAGCAGACATGGATAAAATCCTTGAAATTGCCCAAAAATATAACCTTTACGTCATTGAGGATGCAGCTCAGGCAATAGAATCTTTTTATAAAGGACGTCCGCTTGGCACATTAGGAGATTTATCCGCTTTTTCGTTCCACGAAACCAAGAATATTATTTCTGGCGAGGGGGGATTGCTGGGAATAAACAATGAAAAATTTATCCGACGTGCAGAAATCATCTGGGAAAAAGGCACAAACCGGGCTGCATTTTTCCGTGGAGAAGTGGATAAATATGGCTGGGTAGATATTGGATCATCATACCTTCCGTCGGAAATAGTAGCGGCATTTTTGCATGCTCAGCTTGAACATCTGGAACAAATACAGAGCCGGCGTATTGAACTATGGAACAGATACTACCAACAGCTTAAACCACTGGAAGAACGGGGCTTTATAAAACTGCCTGTCATTCCGGATTATGCTACAAACAACGCCCACATGTTTTATATCCTTACGGAAAATTTAGACGTGCGCACCAAACTTATGGATTATCTAAAAAACAATGGAATAGGAGCAGTTTTCCACTATCTGCCTCTGCATCAGTCACCATTTTACAAAGACAAACATGATGCTCGTCCGTTGCCTAATGCTGTAAGATATAGCGAGACGCTCCTGCGCCTTCCGATGTTCTACGAACTAAGTCTTGAAGAAGTTGATTATATTTGTGAGAAAATAGGAAAATTTTATAAATAAATATATTATGCAATTACGGATTAAAAATAAAAAATGCTGCTACACTGCTTTAATTATTTTTCTTATTGTATTAAGCATAAAAATTTATAACAAGCGTTATCTCTTTGACAAGAAATATTATAAAGCAATTTATACCGCCACAAATTACAATAGATTCCTTTATACCAATATTTTCTATCATCTTAATCCCAAGATAAGGGATAAAGCAAAAGCTATCCTTTTTACGCCTGAATTATACAGTCCGCAAGTTCACAAAGAAGTTGGAAGGAAACAAGGACTTATACTTTGGGAAAGCCCGCTCTTTCCTTCTCGTATTGATAGAAATTTTGAATGGAAGCTAAAATTTATATTCTGCAAAAAAAATATATATTCAAATAGATTTGGATTATTAATTACAAGTAATAAAATAGATATAAAGCAAAATAATCCATTAATAACAGAATTCTTATATGATAGCCTGGGGTTAATAAATCTGAAACCGATACATTTATATTCAAATTCTGGAAATTTTGCAAAATGGATTTCTACAAAGTATGAACAATTACCTTATACATATGACAGTCTTAAATTATTACTTACAGACACAAATGTATTAGCCTGGTTTGACGGATTAAATTATTATCCTAAAAAATACTTTTTAAAATTATCTAAAGAAATTAACACCGAAACTTTTGAGTTTAAAAAATTTAAAGATGGCATAGTCATTTACCCCAGAAATATAGTAGAAAATTACCACATAATAGATTCAATAATTCAATACTACATACATGAATATAATATTAAATATCTTGCCAGTAATAACGTCAATATAACTAGATACAAATATTTAAATCTACATCATATATGGCTTTATAAAAATAATTTAAACAAAATAAAAAGGCTTTTAGAAAAAGGTAGTATTATAATTTTTATATATAAAGTAGAATACTATAAAATACAAAAACATACATATTCAAACCTAAAAACTTTTGCTGATTATCATATTGATACACTTCCAAATTTCTATTTAATTCACAAATGAAAATGAAATTAAAGTTAAGTGAAAAATATCTCATATTAGTCTTACTGGGAATATTAATATTACTCAATTTATTTTCTTTTCCTCAAATAGACGACTATCTACTATTTATCAGGTTTAAAAGTACTAATTTCATAAAATATTCACTAAAAAGATATTTTACATGGGAAGGTGCAGTAATTAGTCCTTTTGTTTTATTAGACTATTTTCTATTTACAATTATTCCAGATTTAATTCAAGGGGTAAAATTTATAACATTCATCTGGACGCTGTTTTTCATTCTGGGTGGGCTATATTTCACAAAACTCACTTTATATCAATTTAATATAAAACAGGAAAAAGAATACATTCCAAAACTCACAATAATATTTACCAGTATTTTCTGGATATCACTAATAAAAATTTTATCACGCACGTTATACTGGGCTAATGGAGGTTATCATATAGCAATTTTGGCAACTTTTTTTGTTTGGTTATACTATTTAGAAACCAATAAAAATTTTAAACTGCAACTTTTACTAATATTCATTCTGGGAACTTCAGGAATTAGGATATTATTCATCATACCGATTTTTTTGATATTTCATTTTTTTAAAACTTATAACAAAAAACAAACAATTTGGAATATAATTTCTTTTAGTATTTCAGAATTAGTGGTTTTAGTTGCTCCTGGAAATATAGAAAGATTAAAAAGCCTTAATCATGGCGTGTCTACCGAGTTAAGTATTTCATATCTTTTGAATAATTACTTTTTAATACTTGATAAAATACTTTTTTATTATAAACCATACATAATTATTTCCACTATACTGTTAAGCATAATATATTTAGCACTTTATAATAACGACAACAAACTTAGCTTCTTATACTCAACCCGTTATCTATTTGCAGCTTTATCTATACCTGCTATTTTTAGCATTATGCCCAAAGGAATTTTTTATTTAAGAGCAACCTCCTTATTCCCTATATTTCTTAGTACCTTTTTTGCAGAAACAATCTTTATCAGTATAAGAAATATATATAACCTAAAACTAAACTTTGATAAAATAACTTATTTATATCACATTCTCCTTTTTATATTCTTTTCTTATGTTTTCGTTGCCCAAGGGCTGTATTACCAAAAAACAGTAAAACCCACCTTAGATTTTCTTAATTCTCAAAGATACCATCACGTAACGCTAACAAATTATAGTAATACACCACAATCTTTCATACCCTACGACTGGGGTATACGTGAAAATTCTAATTCCAATGCTAATAAGTACCTTGCTCAATATTTTAAACTTTTGTCCCTAAAACAAAAAAATTTTCATTGCAGTAACATAATAAAAACAAAATCGTACAAACCATCAGCCTTTTACAATTTAATAAATTTCTATCTTGTAAAAATTTCATCATATGAAAACCAAAAATAACTACATAGAAATTTTAGCAGGTTTAATATTTATTCTACTCATACTATTCCACTTATTTGTAATACCCAAAGCTGATGATTTTGTTTTCTTTTTTAAAATTAAAAATCTTGGCTTTTTAAAATTCCTGAAAAATCAATATAACACATGGAGTGGCGCAGCCTATAGCATATATGGTATTATAGACTACTTTTTGTTTTATATTTCTAAAGATTTATTTAGAGCCGCCAAAATTTTTACTATTTTATGGACAATTAATCTTTTTATTGCCAGTTACTTTATTGTAAAACTGTATTCCCATTATTCTGAAAACCAACTTACCAAAAAGCAGCTATTTATTTATACTTCAATAATATCAGGTATATTATGGATAAACACATATATAAATTTAGGTGATACTCTATATTGGCTTAATGGTGGATATTATTCTATAATTTTACTTTTCACTATTTTATGGATATTTATTTTGGAAAGAAAACCCAAACATGAATTTATTTTTGCTTTTATACTAAGTTTTTTTCTCGGTTCCGCGGGAGCAAGAAGTTTTAGCGTATTTTTTGTCTATTTATTTTTCTTTTTTATGAAAAACTTTGTAGAATATAAAAATCCTAAAAAAATAATATTATTCCTCTTTTCTTATTTTATCCCCTTTTTCATAGGATTCTGGTATACAAATAAAGCTCCTGGAAGTCTTATTAGAATAAAAGCTCTTGGCGGGTTAGAAGATAATTTTTTCTTTATATTAATTAATTATATAAAAATCATTGATTATCTTTTACATCAATCTTTAAAATATATAATTATCAGTGCTGTATTTTTATTATTACTTTTTGTCACCTCCTTTAAGAAATTGAATATTAATATATTCTATTCTTTCAGATGGTTAATTATTGCATTAGCCTTACCCCTGCCTTTCGCTATATTCAAAGGTGGATATATGCCTCTAAGAAGTTTTTCTCTATTCTTTTTAAGTATATCATTATTCTTATCAGAGTTTATATTCATTTTTATTAGTAATTATGATGTTGTTCAAAAACTCAAAAGAGAAATTAATCCACATATCCAAATAATATTAATGCTTGCTATTATAATGATATTGTCATATAATCTTATTGCATTTGGTAAATATTATACTAATTACCTGCATCCATATATTAACTATTTAAATAGTAAACGGTACCATGAAGCAGCAATAAAAAGCTTATATATAGCTCCTCCATTGAAGTATAACTTTACTCTCAGAGAAAATCCCAAAGACTGGCGAAATAGATACATGGCTAAATATTTCAAAATAAAACAAATATCCTTTGACATATCTTGCATTAAACAAACTCCATATTATTTAAGAACTAATAAAAGCTATACATTATCTAAATTTTCGTCTATACTTAAATTTCACATACTTAATTATAATATAAAATACGGTCCTATAACAATAAAATACTTAAAAAATGTAAACGATAAATTATAATCCCATGACCTCCCCTCTGGTATCAGTCCTGATGACTGCATATAACCGTGAGAAATATATTGCAGAGGCAATAGAAAGTATCCTTAACCAGACGTATAAAAACTGGGAACTTATAATTGTGGACGACCGATCCACGGATAACACTCTGGAAATAGCACGGCATTATGAACGGCTGGACCCGCGCATAAAAGTTTATCAGAACGAGCGGAACCTCGGGGATTATCCCAATCGTAACCAGGCAGCACGTTATGCCTCCGGAAAATATCTTAAATACGTGGATGCCGATGATATGATGTATCCTTTCGGGCTGGAACAGCTGGTCTATTACATGGAGCAATTCCCCGAGGCGGGCTACGGGCTTTGCTCACTTCCGCAGGATAGAGATCGTATTTATCCGTTTCAGCTCAGCCCACAGGAGGCGTATCACAGACATTACATTCAGGACAAATGGATTTTCCACAAAGCACCGCTCTCGTCAATTATTAAACGCGAAATATTCTGGCAGGTCGGAGGATTTAGTGGCAGGTTATACCTCGGAGATATGGAACTGTGGCTTAAATTATCGCAAACATACCCTGTTGTACTCATGCCACATGGCATAGTGTGGTACAGAGTGCATGAAAATCAACAAAATACCCAGAACAAAACCCGTCCAGAAATACCTTTTTCGTATATGATAATGGAACTGGATTTTATCAAAGATGAGAACTGTCCACTTAGTGAGCAAGATAAAAAGCTGGTAGAACAAAAAATTTTACGCAAACAGGCACGCAATATTCTTTTCCATTTGCGCAAGGGACGTATTTCCACTGCCAGGAAGTTGCTAAAAATGTCAAACCTGACTATCTTTAACCTGTTGCCGCGGGCTATGGGTAAAATTAGCTATCCGCAAATTACCGATATTCAGTAATGAAAATCGTTGTGTTGTACATAAAAGATTTTTTCCGCCGAATTATGCGCCATCTTTATTGGCTGTTCCGTCTATCACGCGCAAAGATTGGCAAAAATCCACAAGTCCGTTTCCCTGTCCGTGTGGAGGGCAAAGGCAAATTGATAATAGGAAATAACTGCCAAATAGGTAAGAATATTTATTTTGCCTTAGGTGAAGGAGGAGAAATTATCATAGGAAACAACTGCCGTATTGATGAGAACGTTGAACTGATTGTTGGCAAAGGCGGAAAAATTATCATTGGCAATAATGCTTGGATAATGCGGAATACGCAGATAGCATGTCGTAAAAACACTTTCCGTTTCGGTGATGATGTTGTTATTGCTCAGAATGTTCAGATTTTCTCCCGTGAGCAGGAAGCAGAAGGTAATCTGTCCGTAGGCAACGGCACACATATAAACGACTTTGCCATACTGGACATTACAGGCGATTTATCAATCGGCGAGGAAGTGGCATTCGGTCAATATTCCATAGTTTTCACACATGACCATTTGTATAACGACCTCAATAAAGCAGCATGGAAAGGTGGACTGAAAACCGGTAATGTAGCAATTAACGATAGGTCGTGGATTGGTGCTCACTCTGTTATCCTGCCTGATGTTATTATTGGATATAGAACAGTTATTGCTTCCGGTGCGGTGGTGACAAAAGATTGTCCGGATGAAACAATCTGTGCAGGTGTGCCGGCAAAAATGATTAAACGGATAGATAAAAATGCCTGACGTTTCAGTCATAATACCAGTGTATAATTCTGAGAGATGGCTGGAGCGGACAATAATAAGCGTATTGCAGCAGGAACACCTGAAAGAGATTATCCTTGTGGATGACCATTCTACTGATAGAAGCCTTGAAACCATACGGGAGTGGCAGAGAAAATTTCCGGATATAATAAAAGTTTTTATCAATCCGCAGAAAGGAGCGCAGGCGGCACGGAATTATGGCTTCAGCCAGTCCACAGGCGAGTTTATCCAATGGTTGGATGCCGATGACCAGATCTTGCCTGGAAAATTTGAAATGCAGTTAAAAGCCTTTGAACAAAATCCACAGGCGGATGTTGTTTATTCCGACTGGTATATGGACTATTACAATGAACAGGGAGAACATATCCGCCGTGAGGAGCGGAAAAAAGACTATTACGCAGATTATCTATACGAGCTATTAAAAGATAACTGGAATCCTATGCACAGCTATCTTTTGCGAAGGGGGGCAGCAGAGCGGTTATATCAGATCGGACAATGGAATCCGCTCACGCCTGTAGCTCAGGACAGAGAATATTTCACCATAGCTGCCCTGGAAGGAATGGAGTTTGTATATCAACCGGGATTTTTTTCTGTATATAACCGCTGGAGTCAGGGGCAAACGTCCGCAATGGATTTCCGAAGGAGATTGCAATTCCAGATGGGGCTGGAGAGAAAATTCCGCCAGATTGTTTTGCAGAAAAATTTTCCGGCTCAAAGACGCAGGAAATACCTTGCCTGCCTGAATGCCCACGTGCTAAATGCCAATTATTATTATCCGTCCATTGGCTTTCCGTTTTTGTTTTCTATTTTTAATGTCAACTGGAGGATAATCCACTGGAAAAAATGGCCGGTAATTCCGCTAATATACCTATGGGAGATAGTCAGATACATAATGGGCAAGAGAAGCTGATAGCTGTGGTGTTGCCAACATACAACGGTTTGCCCTATGTCAAAGAAGCTGTAAATTCCGTGCTGAACCAGACTTACACGGATTTTGAGTTTCTAATCTGTGATGATGCTTCCACGGATGGAACCTGGGAATATCTGCAATCCTTGCAGGACCCGAGGATAAAACTTTTCCGCAATCCGCAGAATAAAGGACTGTTTCCGACATTGAATTTTCTTATCCGTCAGGCCTATGCACAGTGGATACATCTGTGGTCGCAGGACGATGTGATGTATCCTTTTTGTTTAGAGGAGGAAGTCCATTTTGCTCGGCGTCATCCAGATGTGCCGTTTTTCTTTTCGCAGAGGGATATAATTGATACCAGGGGAGAGATTGTTGAAAAATACGATAACCGTTATAATAACGAACTGATTTCCGAGCGGCATTTGATAAAAGTGTCTATCCTTGCGGGGAGTGTGACTGGCAACATAGCCAATACTGTTGTCCGCAAATCCGCAGTGGAAAGGGCAGGCTATTTCAACGAACAGATGCGCTATTCCGCGGACTTTGATATGTGGGAGCGTCTCTCACGGGGCAAGGAGATAGGAGTAATAAATAAAGCACTTATACAGCTGCGGCAGCATAAAGGACAATTGAGCCGTCAGCATAAGGTAAAAATCTATCAGCTAAGGGAAAACCGTGAGATACTGATCCGGTGGATCAGCCGCATTGATGAGGAAAAAATCCGCAAGAAAGCCATCCGTGGCATAAACTGGAAAATCAAGCCAATGTTTTTTGCCTTTGGGCTGGATATGTTAAAGGACAAGGAATATTCTACGGCAAAGCAATATTTCCGTGAGCTGCACCGCTGGGAAAATCTTTTTACCCTCTCCCTGAAATTTATAATCCTGAAAATCCTTGATTTATTCGGGTTGAGAAAAAAATTCTACTGGATTTTGTTTTACAAGGGATATTATGAATGATTTAAGGAAAAGCATTTTGAAAAATGACAGATTTAAAAAGTAAAATACCTGACTTCATTCTCTTTTCCAGTTTATTAATAATTATTGCAGGGCTTTTCACGCGTTTTTTTGAACAAATATTGGTTTCGGTGCTTGTCCTTGACCTGATTTTTTTTCTTTTCTGGCGCAAGGACCATCCACCAGTAATCCTGATAGGACTTATATTATCCTGGTTAGCAATCACTATTGGACATTTTTACAGTGCTTTTACGGGGGAGGAAATACGTAATCTGCTGTGGCGTCCTTATTATTCTGCAGACAACATTAATAAAGCATTCTGGTATAGCATTATTGGTCTAAGTGTTTTATCAATAGGATTGCGTCTGGGGACGGGAAAAAGCCTGAACCTACAGGTAACCAGCGAAGAAATTAGCAACCTGGATCTATTAAAATTAATGATATTTTTCATCATTTATGTTCCGCTGACGGATTTTCTATTTGAAAGATTAAGATTTCTTATACCCGGCATTTCCCAGTTCTTTTATATGCTAAAAAATTTCAAATGGACATTTTTCTTTCTCATAGTCCTTGGAGTGTTTGAAAACAAACGCTATCGCGGCTTATTCTGGATAATTTTTTCTTATAGCATAATATCAGGGTTTGCTTCCTATTTTTCGGAATTTAAAAACTATTTTTATTTCTTACCAATAGCCTATCTCACTGTCAAAAAACTTAACTATAAACAGATAATTGCCATACTGATTATTACGGTCTTTGTTTACATTTTAGGAGTATATTGGAGTTATATAAAAATGGACTACCGTATGTTTCTCTCTGGTGGGAAAAAAGCCCAAGTAGTAACTGTATCAAAATCCCAGGCCTTAAAAAAATTTTTCTCATACACTAAAGATTTTGATAAACAGAGATTTAAGTATGGCGAAGAAGCTCTAATCAAAAGAATTTTTTATCTGGAATATTTTTCTGCCACTATAAGGTATATTCCGACGTATCGTCCTTATATGAAAGGTTATAATACTATGCGGGCAATACGGCACGTCACTATGCCAAGATTTTTGTTTCCCAATAAGCCACCTCTGGACGACTCAAAGCATACAACAGAATTAACAGGCATTTACGTTAGCACAAGTCAGAAAGGAACATCTATCAGCACAGGCTATATGGCTGAATTTTATGCAGATTACGGGCCTTTTGGAATGCAGATATTAATTTTTTTAGTCGGATTATTATGGGGCTGGATGTATAAATTTATTTTAGGACATACTAAACCACAAATATGGGGCTTTGGAATGACAATGCCTTTATTCCTGTTAATTAGCAGCTATGGCAAAGACTTAACAAAACTCCTTGGCGATACAATGTGGTTTTTCATTACCTTTTTGATTATCAGATATACAATCTTGCCTTTTATTGTAAAATTTTTTGAGTTTAAGGAAGAATGATTGTAACTTTTCTTTATTTCATCCGTCTCACATACGGAATAAAAGAATTTCCGCAATGATAAATGTTGACCAATACAATCAGGCCGTTGATAAATATTCAGACGGATTATACCGTTTTGCTTTAAAAATGACCGGAGATAGCGACGATGCCAAGGACCTGGTTCAGGATGCTTTTGAAAAACTATGGAAAAACCGCAAAAATGTTAATCATGAAAAAATCAAATCCTATCTATTCACAGTGGTTTATCACAAATTCATTGACAATTACCGCAAAGACAACCGTATGAGTTCCCTTGATGATATGCATACTGAGCCATCTTATACAAACGCATATTCGGATGTTATGGAAATTCTGCAAAGAGCTGTTGATAAACTGCCTCCTGTACAAAAAAGTGTTATTTTACTCCGCGACTGGGAAGGCTATTCCTATAAGGAAATAGAGCAGATAACTGGACTGAACGAAAGTCAAGTAAAGGTTTATATTTTCCGTGCCCGGAAATTTCTGCGTCAATACATCGGTGACCCCAAGGTTTTAATCTAAAAAATCTTTATTTATGATAACAAGAGAAAATTACGAAATATATGCTATTGATTATCTGGAAGGAAAACTTGACAAAAAGCTAAAAGCAGAATTTGAGAAATTCCTTGATGCTAATCCTGATATTAAAGAAGAAATTACCGGACTTACTCAAACAGTATTAAGTAAAGAGACACACACTTTTCCTGAAAAATGGCAATTAAAAAAATCCTCCATAGAAAGCTTAACTTATACCGACGAACTATTTATTTCGGACGTTGAGGGAATAGCTACACAAGTACAAAAAAAGGAAATAGTAGAGATAACAAAGCAATATCCCCACCTGAGAAACGAATATCAGGCTTACCAAGCCACACGCCTGGAGGCGCCGACTGTTTTTTATCCTCATAAGGATAAGCTGAAAAAAACACCTGTAGAACAAACAATAAGGAAAGTGCTGGCCTATGCAGCTGTAATTGTGCTGGCTATGACAATATTTACTCTCTGGCAAAAGCCTGATAAAAACATCGCTGCAAGTCTGTCTATACCTCGCTACGAAACTAATTTGCTTACCCCAGCCGGACTTACCATACCCGAAATAAACCGGCCAGTAGTTGTGGTGCACAAGAAACAAGAAAAATACACAAGCACAACTTCTTCTAAGCCCATAAAACAAAAAACAGAAGAAGTTATTACCAATATTAGCAGCCCCAAAAAACAGCAAACAATTAATATAGCGTCAAAGGAATTTTGTATAAATCAAGAAATTACACAGGATATTGATATTACTTTTGAACAAAATCTACCATTGAAATATCAAAACTTAATTCTGGCAAAAAATATCTCATCAACTTTCAGAAGAAAAATAAATAAGTGGGCAAGGGAACGTGGAATAATAGTTTCGCGTAATCAATTCATAATCAGAATAAATAACAAAAGTTATGGTATATCAATAGCAGGGAGATAAAATGAAAATTTTTTCTTAAATTATATTCCGAGATTTTATTTCCTGCTAATGAATTACAAACTTTACAGATTTTTTAAAGAATACTTTTATCTCTCCAGTTACCAGAAAAAAGCACTGCTTTTTCTGATAGTGATTTTTATCCTTGTTAGCCTCCTATCTTATAATGTTCATAAATTATCCGGGACATCAAAAAGCACTGACACCACAGTATTTAAACAATATGAAGTATTTTTGAAACAATTAAAGAAAAAACCGGACAAACCTTATTACAACCGCCTGGATAGATATATTCTCAAGCGTTATGACACTATTAAACTATTTGCATTTAACCCAAACACAGCCAGTTATGAGGATTTTTTGAAACTGGGGCTTACTCCGAAACAGGCACGGACCATATTGAACTATCGCAATCGTGGCGGAAAATTCAGGATAAAAGATGATTTCCGCAAGGTCTATGGCATCCGCTATATGCAATACAAAATCCTCCGGCCATATATCCAGCTACCAGACAGTTTAACGCCAAAACATAGCCATAGAAAAGAACAATCCGCTGAAAAAAATCCAGTATATTTTGCTTTTGACCCCAATACTATTTCCCAGGACAGCCTGATGCTACTTGGTTTTAGCGAGCGTCAGGCGCAATCCATTATCAAAGCCCGGCAGAAAGGCTGGCACTTCCGGATCAAAAAGGATTTCGGAAAATTATATGTTGTGAGCGAGGAAAAATTCCGCAAGCTTGAGCCTTATATCCTGCTGCCCGATAGCGTGGAATACAAAAAGCATAATATCTCTACAATAAAGCCAATAGAAATAAACTCCGCCACTGCCGAGGATTTTGTTCGTGTCCTGCGGATAAAGAAATATATGGCCGAAAGGATAATAAAATACCGCAAGTTACTCGGCGGATTTTACACGCCTGACCAGCTGGCGGAAGTTTACGGCTTTCCTGTGCAGAAATTAAAATCAGCCAGAAAATATCTAATGGTAGATACCAGTAAAATCCACAGGATAAACATCCGGACAGCTGATTTCCGGACACTTGTGCGGCATCCGTATATTGACGGAGGCCTTGCCCGCTGGATACTGGACAACCGCGGACGCCGCAAGTTCCAATCCCTTGACTACCTCCGCCATTATGACGGACTGGAAGAATATCAACTGCGGGATTTAAAGCATTATCTCACCCTGGAATGAGAACGCTTGCCACGCGTGCGTTTCTGCTTTTCCTTGTCTGCTTTTTCTATCCTCAGCTGTGTGGAACCATAGATAGCACCGGCAAAAGCTTCCCGTACCTGCCATTCGGCGGATTTTTCCACTTCAAAGAATGAGAAATTACGCTGTATGTCTATTTTTCCGATTTCAATGGAATTGCTGTCGGTCAGCTCGTTAATAAGTCCTATAAGATTACGCGGCTGTAAGTGTTGTTTTGTTCCAATGTTTATGAAAAAACGCGTAAATTCCTTGCTACGGCTACGACGACGGTCTTTTTTACGTTCCGTGGTAAGGTCTTTTTCTTTGATTTTCTGGTTTATGTTACGGTTATCCTCGGAATAGTCAAGGAAACGCTGAAATTCCACGTAAAAAACACGTTTGAGCAATTCGTCCTTATCCAGCCACGAGAGTTTTTTTGCTATCTGCTGCATAAACTCGGAAAAATCCGCATCGTCCACCACTGTGTTTTCAATCTTTTCGGCATAAGAAAACAAGCGTCGCTTGTAAATCTGTTGCCCAGTAGGCACGTCCTTTTTTGTGAACTTCTTGCCGGTAATCCGTTCAAGCTGGCGGATGCGAGGGGCTTCCTTTGGAGTGATGATGACCATTGATATGCCGCTTTTGCCGGCACGTCCGGTGCGTCCGCTACGGTGGATATAGACCTCGGGGTCGTCGGGCAGATTGTAGTTAATGATATGCGTAAGGTCGTTGATGTCCAGTCCGCGGGCGGCCACGTCTGTAGCAACAAGCAGCTGTATCTGACGAGTACGAAAACGCTTCATCACAAAATCGCGTTGAGCCTGCGAGAGGTCTCCGTGAAGGGCGTCTGCGCTGTATCCGTCATCAATCAGACGTGAGGCAATATCGCGGGTCTCGGCACGGGTGCGGCAGAATACTATTCCGTATATATCCGGCTGGTAATCCACCAGACGCCGCAGGGCTTCGTAGCGGTTCTTTTCCTTGACAACGTAATACTCGTGTTCCACGTTCTTGGCACCGATGTTTCTTTTTCCGGCGGATAGTTCCACAGGTTCGCGCAGATAGCGGTCTGCAATGCGTTTGACCTCGGCGGGCATAGTAGCGGAAAAGAGAAGCGTTTGTTTGTCCTGCGGGGTGTTTTCCAGGATAGCGTCCAGTTCGTCACGGAAGCCCATATTGAGCATTTCGTCTGCCTCGTCCAGTACCAGCCAGCGGATAGCGTCCACTTTCAGTTTACGGCGTTTGATAAGGTCAAGGGTGCGTCCGGGCGTGCCAACTACGATGTGGACGCCTTTTTTCAGTTCCGCGATTTGTTTTTCAATGGATGCACCGCCATAGACCACAGCTATTTTCACCTGTGGCATAAAACGGGCATACTGCTGTAAGTCTGAGGCGATTTGCAAAGCCAGTTCACGCGTAGGACTGAGGATAAGAGCCTGCACTTTTTTCTGCGATGTATCCAATCTGTGCAGAATTGGCAATCCAAATCCGGCGGTTTTGCCAGTTCCGGTTTGTGCCAGTCCGATTAAATCCTCATCCGAGGCAAGGATTTGCGGAATAGTAAGCTGCTGGATTTGCGTAGGGGTCTGATAACCCAATGCTTCAATACCTTTGAGCAAGGACGGATTAAGTCCGTAATTTTCAAACATAACAAACATATTTTTAGCGGGATACAAAGAATTTTTTACATCTGTAGCCCAGGTTTAACAAGTATCTTTTGGGAAGGCCTGCTGTGACCGACAGATGTAAAAGAAATCCAATGGCGAGCCGCCTTTATGTTCCTGAAACGACATTTTCTCAAACATCCGCCCAAAAGCTGTGCAAAGGTAGGTTAATAAACTGGATAAACAAAAAGCAAAAGTTAAAGAAACGGAAAATTA
>CAZYSM010000028.1:0-32810 GCA_964649975.1 uncultured Bacteroidales bacterium
CTCTCTGGCGGTCAGCAACAGCGAGTAGCTGTTGCCCGGGCTTTGGCATCAAAGCCCAAGTTCGTCCTGGCGGACGAACCCACCGCCAATCTGGACTCGGTATCCACCGAAAACCTGCTTGATATTATGGAACGCCTCAACCGCGAGGAAAATATGACTTTTATTTTTTCCACTCACGACCAACGCGTCATCCGCAAGGCTCACCGTATCATCCGCATAGAAGACGGAAGGATAGTAAGCGACGAAAAAGTGAAATAAAGACACCAACATATTACTAAATAAAAATTCCTTTGATCAAAAGGAAAATAACTTTCGTCAAAACAAAAAATCCATCCGCCCCGGGAAAACGTAAATTTAAATGAAACAAATAAATTTACGTTTATGCTAAAAAGATTCCTCTTTCCACTGTTTCTTTTAGTTTTTGGCCTGCCTGCTTTTGCCCAGACAGATGCAGAATACCTCAAACAAGCTTTGCTCAACCTCTACGCAAAAACCGAGCTTACAGCCATCACCTACGACTACCAATACCGTGATGGTTTGAGTTCGGTAGCAGGTTTCCTTAAGGAAGGGAACAGTATCAGCTTTAACATTTATCTGAATGATGGACAGGATTACGTCGTGATAGGCGGAGGCGACAAGGATGTTAATGATATTGACATTATTGTAACAGACGAAGACGGAAATGTTATAGACAAAGACGACCAAAGTGACAATAATCCGGTAGTAGCGTTCACAGCACCACATTCAGGTGTCTATACCTTTAAACTCAAATTGTATGACTGTGACGCTTCCGGAAGCTTCTGTGGAATGGCCTTTATGCAGAAATCCGGAGGAATTAAACCTGTTACAGATAAATTTGACCAGGCACTTGACAAAATGGTAAAGGCAGTAAATTATGTAGATGACAAAATCGGCACCAAATTCCTTGACCGTGAGGGCGAAATATGTTTCTATGGTTTTACATTTGCCTCGGACGAATCGTCAAGCACTGTTAATGGCATAGACCTCAACCCAGAAGAAAATTATCTATTTATGGCAATGGGCGATGACGAAATCAACGATATTGACCTGGTTTTATTGGACAATGACGGCAGCAAAATTGACGAAGACACAGAAGACGACCCCACTCCGATAATAAAATACGAAGCCCCTTCATCCCCAGAACCATTGAGCTTGAAAGTAAAAAACATCTCATCTCCGGATAACTCAGTTATTTTTGCCGTAGCACTGGAAGATTAAGAAAAAGGCCGGACCATTAGGGTCGGCCTTTTCTGTAGGTAATTCTCGTTTTTGCTTAATATAAAAAAATCTATTTCAGAAAATCAGGCTTCTGATACTCCGGATTTGGATATTTATAAAAGCCTTCTCCTGTGGCAACACCGTGTTTTCCCTTATCAATAAATTGCTGTTTAATTTTCTGGGCTCTTTCCAGCAATTCCTTATTACCAGTCTGTTTATAACGCAGCATAATAATATTGTAAACTGTATTCATACCCACAAGGTCTATTATGCCAAATGGGCCAACCTTGGCACCTGTGCTAATCATCCAGGTTTTATCAATACTCCTGTAATCTGCTACGCCGTTGAAATATAGAGTTTGGGCAGCTTCCAGAAGCGGTATAAGTAATGTATTAAGCACATAACCAGGCTGTTCCTTATATATAGGTATGGGCACCAGTCCCATTTTTCTCGCAAATTCAACTACTGCATCAAAAACCTGATTATCAGTTTCCTTATGCCTCATAACTTCGCCTATGTTAGCACTCCAGACAGGATTGGCAAAATGCAAAGCTAAAAATTTCTCCGGCCGGCCTGTATAAGGTGCTAACATACTTGGCAATAAAGTAGAAGAATTTGTTGTCAGGATTGTTTTCTTTGGTAAAAGCGGAGCCAGATCTTCATAAAATTTTTGTTTCAACTCAAGATTCTCAGGAATAGATTCGCTTGTTATATCAGCATCGGCCACAGCTTCCGCTAAATCAGTGGTATAGGTAATCAGCGATAATGCACTGTTTATTTTTTCCTCATCTATGTTAAACTGTGATTTAAACTGGGTAGCATAAACTTGATGCTTATTTTTACATACTTCAATAGCCTCATTATTAATATCATACACAGTAGTTTTTATTCCATGCATAGCTGCTTGCCACGCCACCTGAGATCCTAATACTCCGCCGCCGAAAACAGTAAAATTTTTCAGTTCCATACTACCAAATTTTATTTTTTAGTTAAAACCAAGTTCGTTAAAATTTAAATAACAAAAAAATATTTTATAGCAATAAGTAAAGCAGGTATTACGTTTTTAAAAATAAAAATTACAACAATGAAAAAAATTAGCATTATCCTATCTTTCTTCGGCCTGCTGCTGAGCTATGTAGGCTTTTCGCAAAATACTGATTATGAATTATTATTGAAAAAATATTCTGACAAGCCAGAAATTGCTGCAGGGTTAAAGCAATTTGCAAGTGGTGGTCTGGAACTACCTCTGGATACAAAAAATGTCACCCCGGACCAGATTATCAAAATTGCCAAAACCTATCTTGGCACTCCGCACTGTATGCAGGGGACCACACATCAATGTATAGATTGTTCCGGGCTGCTTTATGCCACTTTTAAACAGGTAGGCATTAATTTACCTCATAGCTCGCAAGGCATTGCCAGATACGGACGGTTAATAATAGATGTAGATAGTCTCAAACCCGGAGACCTGGTATTTTTCATTAGTACATATCATACTCACAATTTCATTACCCATTCAGGAATTTATCTTGGCAATCACCGTTTTATTCATACTTCCAAAAGTAAAGGTGTTACTATTTCGGATATTACAGACCCATATTACTGGAGCAAATATTTTATTTTTGGAAAACGAATATTTAATCAATAAAAAATCAGGGAGGCCAGTGATGACCTCCCTGATTTAGTTACTAAATATCAATTAGATATAATCCTTGCCTTTCTCTACTTTAATACGGTTAACGATATTCCGGATTTGCTGCTCACTGTCCCTGTTAGCTATGAGTAACATTCCGTCGGCCTCGGCTATTATCACATTTTCCAGGCCTAATACCACCACAAGTTTATCATCCGGAACATTGATAAAACTACGACGGGTATCAAAGACCAGAACATTATTTCCTTGAATAACGTTTTCTTCCTCATCCTTGGGATAATTTTCGTATAACGATCCCCAGGTACCAAGGTCTGACCATCCAAAATCAGCAGGAATAACATAAACATTTTTATCTTTTTCCATCACGCCATAATCAATAGAAATAGCTGGCACCTTTGAATATATCTGCTCAATTCTCTCTCTATCATTGACTTTCTCACCTTCAAGACCGGAAAATTCATTATAAACCTCTGGCAAATGTTCCTTAATAGAATTCAAAATAGTATCAGCAGACCAGATAAAAATTCCGGAATTCCATAGAAATTCACCACTTTCAACAAAAATCTTAGCTGTTTCAATATCTGGCTTCTCTGTAAAAGTCCGGACTTTATAAATAACTTTTCCATCTATCTGGTGGCGAGCATTAACATCAAACTGAATATATCCATATCCGGTTTCGGGACGTGAAGGGGTAATGCCAAGAGTCACAAGTGCCTCGGGATTTTTATCCCTGACAAAATTCACACCTGCCGAAAGCGTAGCAACAAATTCTGACACATCACCAACGTAATGGTCAGCCGGAGATACAATCATAACACCATTGGGGTCAATTGCTTTAACAAACATAGCAGCATAAGCAATGCAGGGTGCAGTATTCCTACGTAACGGTTCGGTAAGAATATTTTTCTCAGGGATATCCGGCAATTGCTGATGTACCAAATCAAAATAATCCTCATTGGTAACTACTATGATATGCTCAGGTTTAGATATTTTAACCAAACGGTCGTATGTCTGTTGAATAAGAGTTCTTCCGGTTCCCAAAATATCCAGAAACTGTTTTGGTTTTTTTTCACGGCTTAACGGCCAAAAACGGCTACCAACACCGCCTGCCATAATAACTGAAAAAACTTCTGCCATAATCCGATAATTTTATTTTGTAAGACAAAGATAAAAAAATCCCTTTTACCTGACATTATATATCAAAGTCACCACAGTTTGTCCCACTGCTTTAAGAACTTTGGGGTCAATAATATCAAGGGAATCCTTATGAGTATGCCAATAATTACCATAAATATGTCCCGGAATATTTTCCGAAATCATAACGCTGCGGATATGTGCTTTCTGAAACAATATAATATGGTCATTCATCAATCCTCGGGTACGTCTCTGTATAAAAAGAGTATCATAGCCAAGGCTATCAGCAATGTCCCAAATTCGTTTAATCAGATACCCATAAAAATATAGTGAATTATCCTCTATGGCAAAACGGGTATTTTTTGCCCCTACCAGGTCAAGTCCCAACGCCCACATAGGCTTATAACCTTTGGGCTTATGATCCACCCAATAACTGGCACCCCTGGCCCAATATTTTTCAAAATCTTCCAGCCGGACAAAATCCGGGGGGCCCTGGTCCTCTGCATCCAGAAATAACAAATCCACTCCAACCTGTGGAGGTTGTGAAGCGATCAACCGTGCTATTTCCATAAGCACTGCAGTGCCACTTCCGCCATCATTAGCCCCTGGCACAGGCAAATTACGCAAAATACTATCCTTGTCTTTGTCGGCTATAAAACGGCTATCCCAGTGAGTAAAAAGCAAAATCCGTCTGTGCAAGGAGGGGTTAAAACTGGCAAAAATATTAGTGCAATGCATAGGAACAGAATCGTAACGCATAATAGTAAAAGACATGGTATCAACATCAAAACCGTAGGAAAGGAGTTTTTGCATAATAAACTGCGCACAGGAATCATGGGCAGGAGTGTTGGGCACGCGCGGCCCAAACATCACCTGACGGCGGATTAATTCAAAAGCACTGTCGGAATTAAAACTTGGGACATTATCCAGATTAAACTTATCATGTGGCACGGAACGGATACATCCCGAAAAAATAGAAATTACAAAAGCAAAAAATATTACTGATGCATATCTCACTATATAAGTTTTTCTCCTTTGGTATCAAACCAGTTGTACTGCAGGAAGAAATATTCTTTATCTGCAACTGCTTTTATCTTAACTTTATATTTTTTCCGCCAGCGGTATATCACAGAGAAAATTCCTTTGGTCAAATAAGCATGTATAAAAGGATGTACTTTCAGCACAAGGCGTTTGATCTTTCTATCAGCTTCCACAATATTAGCCAGCTTATTTTCTATCTCATCCACTATTAATACTGTAGGACCAATCTGCCCCGTACCATTACAAACCGGGCAGGGTTCGTAATGTATAATATCAATCTCAGGGCGGATGCGTTGACGGGTAATCTGCATCAGACCAAATTTAGTCAGAGGTAAAATAGTATGCTTAGCCCTGTCGGCCTGCATTACTTTTTTCATCTTCTGATATACTTCCTCGCGATGTTTCTGGTCATACATATCAATGAAATCCACCACGATTATTCCGCCCATATCCCTGAGCCTGAGCTGACGAGCAATCTCATCCACTGCCAGCAGATTGACCTCATAAGCATTTGTCTCCTGATCAAGCTTGGCTCCGGTTTTATTTCCGCTGTTTACATCAATAACATACAGCGCCTCTGTCTTCTCTATAATCAGATATCCACCTTTTTTTAGCGGAACAACTTTCTGGAAACTCTTTTTAATCTGTTTATCAATACCAAAATATTCAAAAATATCCGCCTTCCCCGTATAATAACGCAGAATACGCTGGCTTTTGGGTGCAATCTCGTGCAGGTAATCCTTTATCTCGTAATACAAATTCTGGTCATCTACATATATTGCATTGAAAGTATTATTGAGCACGTCACGCAAATAGGCCGAAATTCTATCAATTTCGCTTTCTATAAGCTGTGGGCCTTTAACGCCAGCAAGTTTTTCCACAATTCTTTTCCAGCGTTCGTGCAATTCTTTTAATTCGTTATGAAAAATTGCCGAACCCTTACCCTGTGCAGCAGTACGCACAATAACTCCGTAATTACGGGGTTTGAGACTCAGCATAATTTGACGCAAACGCTCCCTCTCGGCACGGTCTTTAATTTTCTGGGATACAGAAACTTTATTTGAAAAAGGCACCAGCACAATATACCGTCCAGGGATGGTAACTTCGGTGGTCAGACGTGGGCCCTTATTGTTAATAGCTTCCTTGGCAATCTGTACCAATAATAATTCACCATTAACCAATGTCTCGGAAATACGTCCAAATTTATTCAGCTGCTTTTCAAAGCTAATATCTTCCAGAGGACGCAGATTTTTGGGATGCTGGATAGCTGTGCGGATATATTTTCTGTAGGTAGGAAACTCTGGACCTAAATCGTGGTAATGTAAAAAAGCATCCTTTTCGTAGCCAATATCTACGAAAGCCGCGTTAAGACCGTTCATAATACGTCTTACCCGGCCTATATAAAAATCACCTACATTAAACTGTTTCTTATTTGCCTCCTTAACAAACTCGGTTAATTTTCCGTCTTCAAGCAAGGCAATATAAACAAAATCTTTATCTATTTTTATAACAATTTCTCTATTAACCTTATCCACCTCTATAGATTTTAAACTTAACAATAGAGGCTACCTTTAAAGGTAGCCTCTCATTAACATCTCATTTTCAAAAAGATAGCATCCTGAGCTAAAAACTCACAAACGTTTATCTCTTCTTTTTCTTATGGCGATTCTTACGCAGTCGCTTCTTACGCTTGTGAGTAGCTATCTTATGTCTCTTACGTTTTCTTCCGTTTGGCATAATACTATATTTTTCTTATTTAACTTTTTCTTTTACTTCGTTCAAGAAAGTCTTTGAAGGCTTGAAAGCAGGAATGTAATGCTCGGGAATAATAATGGTAGTGTTCTTAGAAATGTTACGAGCTGTTTTCTGAGCACGCTTCTTAACGATGAAGCTACCAAAACCGCGCAGGTAAACATTGTCTTTGTTTACCAGTGCTTCCTTTACTGTATCCATAAAAGCTTCAATAACCAGCTTGACGTTTAATTTTTCAATTCCAGTCTTCTTGGAAATTTCATTTACAAGATCTGCTTTTGTCATTGTTCTGAGTTTTATTGTTTTTTAAAACGGCTTACAAAAATAATCAGTTTTAATTAAATCACAAAACCGTGATTTACTTTTTATTGCTTTGCAAAGTTAACTAAACTTGAGAATAATAAATAAATTTTTTCTTTTTTTTAAGATTGAAAACTAAACAGTTAAACAAATCACTGATTTTCAAATACATAAACCAGTAGATTATTTTTCCTCCTCAAAACATATTTATACTCAGAGGTTTGTTCTCCTTTCAAACCATTAATCAAATAAGACACAAGAAATTTAAATTTAAACTGTGGCGGTAAATTTTCTACTTTCCCATCCACATGCAATTTCATTGAAATCACACTATTATTTTCTTTACTGTATGGTACCCATAAAACATTTACCACATTACTATAAAAATTTACCTTTGCCCCATCTGCATTAAAAGTATCAAAAGTCAAAAAATCAGGCTTATACACGCTCAGCATCAAGGAAGAAAAATCATTTGCAGCATTAATCTTCAACTGCAGATTATAAGTATTACCCACCACCAGAGTATCTGGCATATCGCTAATCCATATATTAACCTGTCCGTTAGCCAATAACGGAAAGAAAAACACTATAAAAAACAAACGTTTCATAAACTTATATTTTGATTTTAAAACAATCCTCCGTTTTTGTATATCTCAAGCTGAATGTCGGAAAATGGATTAACCCGGGATTTCTTGCCATTGGATAAATTTTCCACCTCACCCGTGATAAAATTCACCTTAATTTTATCGCCATCCTTCAAATCCAGATCTTTCAGCATTTTCTCGTCATAGGTCAAAATAGGTAAAGCGGAATTAATTGCATTACGCTCGTATATAGCGCCAAATGACTGCGCCAGGATAGCCCCTACCCCCAGGGCAAGGAAACCGTCAACAGCGTGCTGACGTGAGCTTCCGCTACCAAAATTTTTGCCTGTAACAACAATATCTCCTGGCTGGACTTTTTTAGCAAAATCTTCGTATCCTTCAAGATTATCAAAAATATATTGTCCCATTTCGTTTATGTCAGTAATAGGCAAATAACGGTTATGATAAATCATATCAGTGTCTATATTATCACGAAGGATTAACCAGACACGCCCGGTGATTTCCGTAGGTTTTTCTGCTTCTATTTGTTCGTTTCTACGACGGTGTTCTTCGGCGCGTTTTTCGCGTTCTTCCTCCTCTTCGGGACTTGGCACTGCTGGTTCTGCAGGAATATCATCCACAGTTGTGATATATCCAGCCACAGCCGAAGCTGCCACAACAGCAGGAGAAGCAAGATAAACCTCCCCTTTACCCTGCTTTCCGGGAAAGTTACGGTTACCGGTGGATATAGTAACCTCGCCCGGGCCATTCATTCCAACCTGGCCAGCAGCACAACCAGCACATCCTGGATTGGAAACCAGGGCACCAGCTTCCTTGAAAATCTTAATCAACCCTTCGTCCAGAGCTTGCTGCCATACTCTGTCGGTAGCAGGCACTATTTTCAGCACAACTCCCGGTGCTACTTTCCGTCCTTTCAGCACACGGGCCACTACTCGCAAATCCTCTATCCGTCCATTGGTACAGCTGCCTATGAAAGCCGAATCTATTTTCTTTCGTTTAACTTCAACAATATTCACAGTATCATGTGGTTTGCCCGGCAAGGAAACCATCTGCTTAAACTTACTCAAATCAAGGTCAAAGACCTGATCATATTTTGCATCCTTATCAGCAAAAATACGGTCAATCTTACGTCCCAATCTCATTTCAAAATGACGGTAAATTTCCTCATTAGGCTCAAAGAAAAGTATAATAGCCCCCATTTCCGTAGCCATAGAAGCTATTGTAATACGCTCATCCAGAGTGAATTTATCAACTTCCTCACCATAGACCTCTATAGCTTTTCCCAGCAAAGAATTAGCTCCGAAATGATGTAACAGATTCAAAACAATATCCTTAGCTGTAAGCCCCTCAGGTCGTTTTCCATTCAGGTTTATTTTAACAGTAGGTGGTACTTTAAACCAGGTTTTACCATAAGCCCATATTGCAGCAATATCTTTATCACCCATTCCCTGGCCAAAAGCAGCCACGGCTCCGAGTATATTGGCGTGAGAATCCGTGGAGACTGCAGTAGCACCAGGCCACACCAATCCGAACTCTATCAATGTATGTGTACCTATACCGTTATTTATATCATAAACTTTTATTCCGTGCTTACGTGCAAACTTACGGCAAATATGCTGATTTGTAGCATATTTAGGATCAGAACCTGTTGGATTGGTATCAAAGGTGAAAAATGTCCTTGAAGGGTCATCAATAGGAAGATTATGATCCTCAATGTGCTTGACAACATTAGGTCCTCCAAAATCCCTGGCCACACGTGTGTCTATAGAGATCTCTATTATCTGACCAGGCTTGACTTCGTCATATTTAGAATGAGATGCAAAGATTTTTTCAATGATTGTTTGTCCCATAGTTAGTTTTTTTATTTTAGGCTAAAATAAAACATTTTTAGATAAATTTAAATTATTATTAAGCTCAAAATAAATCACAAACAATGAAACGTTTTTTATTCTTATCAGGCTTTATCTTACTCAGTATCAAAATATTTGCCATCTGGATACTCATTCCCATGGATGATAAACAAAATAACCATTTAAAAGCCTATGGGATTACCTACTGGGCAATAGAACAACATTTCCCTGCATACTGGTTACTCAATTATCGTGGAGGTAGCTTTTTAATTTCTTATGACAAAAGCGTAGAAGATAGATGTATTATCCGTGGAGTCAGCTACGAAATAATCTCTGACGCACAAAAACAGGCTATTTTTGATTACATTGCACGCCCGGACGTAAATATGGATAAAGTAAAACTTGAAAAAGCCCCTAAAATAGCTGTATATGCTCCACCAACCTATCAGCCATGGGATGATGCGGTGATGCTGGTTCTCACTTATGCGGAAATTCCTTACGACCGGATATATGACGAGGAAATATTACGAGGTGACCTATCTAAATATCAGTGGTTACACCTCCACCATGAAGATTTCACAGGGCAATACGGAAAATTCTGGGCTGCTTATAAAAACACACAATGGTATAAAAATCAAGTGGCACAAGCCGAAGCCGAGGCACACAAACTTGGGTATAAAAAAGTGTCTCAATTAAAGCTTGCTGTAGCCAAAGCTATAAGACAATATGTTGCCAACGGGGGCTATCTGTTTGCAATGTGTTCAGCCACTGAAACCCTTGATATAGCCCTGGCTGCTCAAAATACAGATATATGCGCCTCAGTGTTTGACGGCGATCCGGCCGATCCTCAGGCTAATCAAAAACTGGATTATTCACAGACCTTTGCCTTCACTAATTTCAAAGTTATCACAGACCCCTACGTCTATGCCCACTCGGATATAGATGTAACTTCTACCCGTCATGTAAACGAAAATGAGGATTATTTCACTCTATTTGACTTTTCTGCCAAATGGGACCCTATCCCTACAATGCTATGCCAGGACCATACAAAGATAATCCATGGATTTATGGGGCAAACTACAGCCTTCCGCCTGGATAAAATTAAACCAGGTGTGCTCATAATGGGAGAATTCAAAGCAGCAGGCGAAGCCCGCTATATACACGGAACCCTCGGCAAAGGCATGTGGACCTTTTACGGGGGACATGACCCAGAAGATTACCGTCATATGGTAGGCGATCCGCCTACAAACCTGGACTTACATCCACATTCCCCTGGATACCGTCTTATTTTAAATAACGTACTATTCCCTGCTGCTAAAAAGAAAAAAAGAAAAACTTAATAAATGGTCTAAACTTTGCAGTTTTTTTCTTAACGGCTTTACAAAAAGACAATGGAAATATCAAAAGAGTTAATAAAAAAATACCTCAAGCAAAAGGATAATCAACTTTACAGGGATTTAATCAAAAAGCTGGAAGTTAACTTAATCCCACAAAAAAAACATTTATTACGAAAAAAAAGTGCTGTATCAATATTACTTTTCACTGATAAAGACCAGGAACTTTACACCATAATCATAAAAAGGAGCCAGGACAATTCTCCACATAGCGGACAGATAGGTTTACCTGGAGGACGTAAAGATATCACAGATTTAAATCTTAAAAAAACAGCCATACGAGAAGTTAAAGAAGAGTTGGGGATAAAACAAAACATAGAAATACTGGACGGATTAAACAAAATTTACATTCCGGTCAGTAATTTTGAAGTTCAGCCATTTGTAGGATGGCTAAATCACAAACCACTGATAACAAGCAATAAAGATGAAGTTAAGGAATACTATTTTGTCCCTGTAAAAGCATTGGTAAAAAAGCTGGAAAATATAACAACATATACAGTAGAGGTGAGAGGAAAACAGTTGGCTGTTCCGGGATTTTTCTGCCAGGGAGTATTTGTTTGGGGAGCCACGGCAAAGATTCTGGCTGACTTTGTAAGCAAAATAAAACCGTTGTTTCAGCAATGAAAAAATTAATATTCATAATAATCTACATAAGCTTAACAATAATAGGCTTCTCTCAAAACAATTGCTATCAGCTTGTAAATCAGGCTACAAAACAATACAACTTACATAATTACGGAAGAGCACTAAAACTATTGAATAAAGCTCAAAAATGTGAAACCTCAGATACATCACTAATAAAAATATATAGTCTTTCAGGAAAAATTTATGAGAATTTACAAAGATATAATAATGCCATTAGATTTTTTATTCAAAAAGAGCATATAATAAACAAAATCCTTGCCCACAATTCTGATAAAGGAATTAAAGCAGAACTGTTTTATACTGAATTAAAACTTGGCCAATTACACAAAGAACTTAATGAATATAACATAGCTGTAGATTATTTCATTAAAGCATTAAGTCTCGCCTACCAGCTGGATGATAAAATCAAAACTGCCAGATCTTATATGGAACTGGGCGACTGTTATACTGCTATGAATTTTTATGACAAAGCCTTAAACAATTATATAAACAGCTACAGAAATTTTAAAAAATTTAATCTAAAAGATAAAGAACTTGCATCATTACTTAAAATCGCAAGGATATACTCCTACAAAAGTGAATACAAAAAAGCACTGGAAACTTATTACAATGCTCTGCCCCTGGCACGCACTATCAATACCAAAACACAAAGCCAAATATACCTCTCAATAGCCCAGCTATTATATAACTTGCGTTTTTATAAAGAAGCAGAAAAATATCTAACCCTGGCAAAAAATAATCTTAAAGATTCCTCCCTCAATGCTCAAATTAACATATTAAAATCCAAAATATTAATCAATCAAGAAGATTATAAAACAGCAGAAAAATTATTAAATGAAACCTTGAAAAGCCTTCCTCCTAATGAAAAATTAATAATCTCGGATATATACGATCAACTGGGCATAATAAAAATGGAGCAAGGCAACCTAAAACAGGCCCACCTATATTTCTTAATGGCTTATAATCTGAGACTTAAATCCCAAGATTTATTACGTTTGGGACAATCATATCTCCACTTAGGAGGATATTTTTTCCATACCAATGACTACCATTTAGCCCAGATATATTTCATAAAAGCTTATCAAACTTTTCTATTAATAAAAAATCATCAATTATTAGGCAGGGCTGCCCTAAACCTGGCCTACTTGCTAAAATACCAGGGTAACTACCCGGAGGCATTCAAATATATGGATATCTATCGGCGTATAGAAGATTCCATCATTCATAAAAATCAGGTCAATATCCTGCAAAAACTGGACGAAAGGGATAAAATAAATCTACAGAAAAAAATTGCTATTCAAAAGTTAAAAATAACAAGAAAATACAACAAATATCTGTTTTCCCTGGTAGTCTTTTTATTTTTCTCTATTCTATTTCTGGTATATCAAACACTAAAAATCAAAAAAAAGAATCAAAAATTAAAGGCACAAAAGCAGCAACTGGAAGATATACAAGAATTTCTAAAAAAACAAAATATCTATTTCAAACGTTTATATATTGCGACCTACCTATCCAGCAATTCCATATTTATCACCAAACCAGATGGAAAAATAATCTGGTTCAACAAAACATGTAAACAACTTTATAATCTCAGCAAAGATACTATTGGCAAAAATTTGATGGACCTATCCACCTACCAAAACATAAATCAGGTATATGAAAAAGTTAACCGGAAAAAAATTGTAAAATACACAAATTACCATATTGTCAAAGGAAAAAAAATATGGATACAAACCCTTATGACCCCACTGGTAATTAACAACAAAGTAGTGGAAATCATTGGCATAGAAACCAATATAACACAATATATTATTAGCACATTGAAAATACGCCAGCAACAAAAGGAGCTATTAGAAAAAAATCTTTTGCTGGAAAAATTCAATCAACAACTAAAACAGCAACAAAGAGAACTCAGACAGAAAAACGAAGAACTAATACAACAACAAGAAGAACTCCAGGCGAATGCCGAAATCCTGGAGCATACAGTAAAAAGACTACAACAATTTTCCACTGTTCTGGAAACAATTGACAATTACATCTTTCTCATAGATACACAAAAAAATATAATATGGTGGAATAAAAGTCTGGCCAGAAAAATAGGAATTACTCCATACAATGATTCTGCTCAAGAAGAAAATGTCAGTCAAGCCAATCAATGGCTAAAACAAGTTTTTGATCAATCCCAAACTTTCTCTCTATATTTTGAAAAGACGCTTAAAACCAAAAAATCTCATAGTTTTATATACCTACAAAAATTTAATAATCAATCTCTGTGGCTTCAAACTACCATAACTCCCATTCTGGATAACAACCAGGTACAATACATAGCTGTTATACAATCAGATATAACAAAATTAAAACAGACAGAAAAAACTCTGGCAGAAAAAAATAAAGAACTACTGAGCTCTCTGGAATATGCAAAAAAAATACAGCTGGCTGTATCTCCCATGCCAATATTTATGGAAGCTCTATTCTACAAAAACTATTTCATTTTTATGCGGCCCCGGGATATAGTTAGTGGTGATTTCTACTGGGCTAAATTCCACAAAGGCAAAGTGCTACTGGCAGTTGCCGATGCCACCGGACACGGAATTCCTGCTGCCTTCATCAGCCTCATAGGAACAATGGCTATGAATTCGGTAATTGAAAAAATAAAAAAACTAACTGCCTCAGCTTTCTTAAGCGAACTAAAAGAACAAATTTCTATTATACTCCATCAACGAGGTAAAAAAAACGAAGCCCGCGATTCCATTGACCTGGCATTCTGTATCTTTGACTTTAATAAAGGAACACTGGAATTTGCCGGAGCATATATACCGTTATATCTATTAAGAAGAGACAAAGACACAAAAGAAGTTAGAATCATCACACTTAAAGAAAACAAAAATACTATTGGTTTTGATATGCACAAACCATCAAAATTTATTAGTCACTCTGTAAAATTACAGTATGGAGATATGATTTACATAAGCACCGACGGATATCTTGACCAGTTTGGTGGAGAAAAGAACAAAAAATTCAAAAGGAAGCGTTTTCTGCAGCTGCTTAAAGAAATTTATCATCTACCTGTATATGACCAACGCAATAAAATCAAGGAGGCTTTTTATTCCTGGAAACAGGATAATGCACAAGTGGACGACGTTCTGGTATTTGGTTTGCGTATAGACGAAAATCTGATATAGACAGGGCTGCCCGGACGGTATTATGTGCTATATGACCATAAATGTATACTCCGGGCAGCCCTGTTTTTATTCCTCAATAAATTTTACACTTCTTTTGACAAAGACTGTCAATTTTTCACCCTTGAGTAAATTACGTGCCAGCAGGGCCAAATCAATAAGCTGCTGGACAAGCTGATTGTTTGCAGCAAAATCACGCAATAACTTTCCACGTTCGTCAATAACCTGTTCCAGTTCCTTATTAAGTTTTTCCAGTTTTTCCTTTTCGGTAAATGGAATTTCCTCCTCCTTTTTGTCCTTATGATCCTCCCGCAGCTGTTCTATTTCCTTTTCCAGTTCTGCTTTTCTCTGGCGTAACTCTTTCAATTTATCGCCAAGAGTTTCTTCCATCTGATCTTTAACCTTATCAATGAGAAGATGTCCGGTATTAATGACCAGATTATAATTATTGGGCAAGTTTTCGTACAGGCTCATCTGCGGGCCACCCAGCTTACCAATATCCTTCATTCGCCGCATATATTCGCTCTGAGTAATAATCACAGGCAGCTGGTCAGGACCAAGATTCTCAAATTGTGCAGTAAATACTCCAATATCCGATGGAGTAGCTGCCTCAAAAACAGTTGCCAGCTCATCACGCTCGTCAGCAGACAGCTTAACATCCGACTTATCTTCCTTAAGTATCAAATTATCAATCACATCAGAATCCACGCGTGCAAAGCGTACTTTCTCCAGCTTTTGCTCAAGGAAGTTAATAAAAGGCACATCCAGAGCACCGTCAAACAAAAGAACATCATATCCTTTATCCGTTGCTGCCTGGATAAACGAATGCTGATCCTGCTTATCCGTAGCATAGAGATAAATCAAGGTGCCATACTTATCTGTCTGATTATCTTTGATAATGTCCTTATATTCGTTGAGAGTAAAATACTTTCCGTCAATATTTTTGACCAGATAAATATCCTTCATTTTATCATAGAACTTCTCCTCGGTCATCATTCCATACTGTATAAACAGCTTCAGGTCATCCCATTTTTCTTCAAATTCCTTGCGGTTGTTCTTAAATATCTCATTGAGTTTATCTGCAACTTTCTTTGTGATATGATTTGAAATCTTACGCACGTTGGCATCAGTCTGCAAATAGCTACGTGAAACGTTCAGCGGAATATCCGGCGAATCCAGTACTCCGTGCAATAATGTAAGGAATTCTGGCACAATATTTTCCACAGAATCCGTCACAAATACCTGATTGGCATACAGCTGTATCCTGTTTTTCTGTATTTCAAGATTAGATCTGATTTTTGGAAAATATAGAATTCCAGTTAGATTAAATGGATAATCCACATTCAAATGGATATAAAACAGCGGGTCCTCAAAAGCTTCTGGATAAAGCTTTTTGTAAAATTCAATGTAATCCTCGTGTTTCAGTTCAGATGGTGATTTTTTCCATAAAGGCTCCTCTGTAATCAATACTTCCTTGCCATCGCTACGAACAAATTTAATAGGAACAGGCAAAAAGCGGCAATATTTGTTCAAAAGCTCTTCAATACGGCTATCTTCCAGATATTCTTTAGCATCCTCGGAAATATAAAGAATAACATCTGTTCCACGGTCTTGTTTTTCTGCCTCCTCAATGATAAACTCGGGTTCTCCATTGCACACCCAGCGGGCAGCAGGTGCACCTTCCCGCCAGGATTTAGACAAAACCTCAACTTTATCAGCCACCATAAAAGCAGAATAAAAACCAAGACCAAACCGTCCTATTATGCTATCAATCTTGTCTTTGTATTTTTCCAGGAATTCATTAGCGCTGGTAAAAGCTATCTGATTGATATATTTATCCATTTCCTCGGCGGTCATACCTATTCCACGGTCAGATACCGTCAATGTTCCTTTTTCCTTATCCACCTTGACCTTTATAGTAAGATCGCCAAGATCGCCTTTAAATTCACCAGAACGCTCCAGAGCTTTAAGTTTCTGCGTAGCATCAATAGCATTGGAAACCAACTCACGAAGGAAAATCTCCTGGTCAGAATAAAGAAACTGTTTGATAATAGGGAAAATATTTTCCGTTGTAACTCCTATCTTACCCTGTTTCACCATAGCTCAAAATTTTTTCTTTTGTATTTAGTCCATTCCGCAATAGATATACCATAACATAAAAACTGACTTTTTGTCACGATAGGATTTATTCTACATAAAATTTCAACTTACGCACTGATTTATTGTTCAACTTGTCAAATGCTTCAATTTCAACAGTATTAACACCTTTTTTAAATCCTTTGATGAAATTCTTATATAATAATTTCTGCCCTCCGTTGATGGAATAGAAAATATTACCCACACCAGTCAAATCATCCTGAACCGTGATAAACAAAGCTACATCCGAAGGATAAACATCCAGGCTATCACGTTTACCAATGGGCAAGATACTGAACTTGTATTCAATACGTGGCCCCTTATTGTCAAGAATAACATTAAACTGCTTCACATTACGGTTATTGACATTATCATAAGCAAAACACTCAATTTTATGCATACCCGATTTCAAAGAATCCAGTGTAAACGGCCGGGTATAAGTATTCTCCCGCAGCTGCCCGTCAATGCTGTATGTAATATATTGCAATCCGGATTCCGCATCCTGGGCAGTAAGGCATATCTTAGTCCGTGGGCCGATAAATACACTATCACTACGTGCATATTTTTCTCCACAAATTGAGTAATGTATTGATGGCCCTGTCAAATCCACATAAATTTTATCCACTTTCAAACGATACTCCAGATATTTATCATTCATCATATCTTTTGTGATATTTTCCAGGCTATCCACAGCAAAATATTTAACAATATGCCATCCCGGCTCATTAGGCATATAAAACGGATCTGTATATTCCTTAAACTCACCATTATCAATGGAATACATAACTTTTTTCACTCCAGCTTTATTATCTACAGCTGTAATCTTCAACTTTGTTCTTCCGGAAAAATAAATCTTACCGTTAACAATAAACTTATCTCCCAGGATATCCGATACAGTAATAGGCGCTGTTCTATCAAGATAAAACTCAAAAGACTGAACCGGCTCTGTATTATTAACATTATCCACAGAATAAAAAGTCAGTTTATGATAACCGTCTTTCAATGCAGCCAATGGAATGTTTGAATGCGGAGTATAAACACGTTTTGGCAAGCTATCCAGACGATAATAAGTTATTTTCACCCCCGAAAGATTATCCTTGGTCTCAATATAAATTTTTGTGTGCAAGGATATAATATTTTTCTTACCCAGAGCAACTCCCGCAATAATGCACGAAGAACTCGGGGCAGCCGTATCAACATAAAATGTCGCATGCCTGATCTGTTCTGCATTTCCTACATTATCAACTGCCAAATATTTTATTACATTTTCTCCCTGCTTAGGTGCAGATAACATAGTTTTATATACTTTAAAGTCTTCTCCGTTTAATGAATAGAAAATATTCCGCACCTTACTTGTTTTATCATAACTCTTTAACTCTATCTTAAGACCTTTACCATAAACAATATATTCCTTGAAACTATACTCAGGTGCACCAGTAAAATGTATCGTTGTATAAGGTGGCAGGCCATCAGCATATACCTCCCATAAAATCTCCCGCTTAGGTTCAACTGTTTGCTTGGTATTTGTATCCACAGCCCAATGTGTACGGATATAATTAAGTCCTTCGGTATCAAAATAAGCAGGATTCGCATACTGCTTAGTAGCCTTACTATCAAGCTTTTGTGCATCTCTACCATCAGGATTGGGAGAAAGAAAAATATAAAAAGGTAAATGCTTATTCCAGTACAACTTACCTGTACTATCCCTGTAAACAGTGTATTTGAACTTAGGTATTTGCTGTGCGCCAGCGACAAAGGACAAAAGGAGAAAAACAATAATTAATAATTTAGATTTCATTTTCTTTAGATTTAGTATTTTGATTATCCAAAAGGAAGCCAACAATAACAATATCATCAATCTGTTCATTACCAACGCCCTGCCACGTTTCTATCTCTTTTACGAAAAATTCATATTGCTCTTTACCATTAAGGGAATAAACCTTACGGAAAGCCTCAAACAAACGCTTCTGTCCATATTTTCTATTATCCGGGGTCATCATATCTTTAATGCCATCGGAATACATATAAACCCATTGCCTTCCATTAACAGTAACAATTTCGGATTTAAAATGTCGTCCCTGCGGATTTTCAATATCTGAAAATCCGCCAATGGAATGTCGTACCGGCTTTATGTGACGAATCTTATCGTGGCTAACCATAACCAAAGGCATACGGGCTCCGGAATACTCCAGGGCAGAGTTATCCTCATTAACAATACACACTCCAACGTCCATTCCTTCATATCCATAAGAAGTTCTATCTTTCAACATTTTATAAAATTGCAAATCCAATTCTTTTACAATCTTATCAGGATGAAGATACTCGTCTTTGTAAACAATAGAGTTAAGAACATTAATGGCAAGCATAGTCAAAAAGGCACCGGGCACGCCGTGTCCTGTACAATCCCCAACAACTACCAGTTTTAACTCGCCTATTTTCCTGAAATAATAGAAATCGCCTGAAACAATGTGCTTGGGCTTATATATCAAGAATGCGTCAGTAAACATTTTATATAACAAATCACTTTTGGACAAAACACTTTTCTGGATACTTTTGGCATAATTAATACTGTCAGTTATCTCTTTATTCTTATCCACCAACTGCTTGTTTATATATGACATTTCGTCCCTCTGGGCTTTTATTTCTTCATTCTGGACTTTTATCACAGAATTCTTAACAATCAACAATTTATATAACTTATCCTTTTGTTTATAAATGCGATATAACCAGAGTAAAAGTGCTAAAAGTATAACCAGAGCCACAGAAATAACTGTAATAATCTGCTGCTGGCGTTTTTTCTCAGCCAATAATTGTTTGTTTTCCAGATCTGCAATGCGCTTTTTTTGTTGGATAATTTTCATAGCCATTTCTCTTGCCGACAGACTATCCAGTAAACGCTTCTGTTCCTGAGTGAGCTTTCCTATCTTCTTGGTCTGGCGAGACAGAAGAAATTTTTGTTTTTGTAATAACAATTTTTTATTCTCATTTTCAAGCTCTAACAAACGTTTTTTCAACCGCTCTTCCCTTAACTTAGCTTCGGTTTCATTAACTACTTTCTGAGTGACATAATCATTAAAAGTTTTGTAATACTGATAATAATACATTGCTTTTTTGACATTACCAGCCTTCTGATAAGTTTCCGAAAGCATACCGTATATATTTCTCATCTCTTTTTCATCATTCATCTCACGGGCATAAGTAAGGGCTTCCTCCAGTTTGGCAACAGCCTGATCAAAACGCTTCAACTTATTCAACACAACGGACTCATTAATCAATGCAGAAATAATTCCCACACTTTCGTGACGGGATTTGCGCACAGCCAGGGTCTTCTCAAAAAAATCATAAGCTTTCTCGTAATCTCCCTTGTCGGCATATATCAAAGCCAGATTACTATTAATACCAGCTATTCCGTTTAGATTTCCGAGCTGACGGTTAAGTTCCAGAGAACGCGTATAATAATCAATGGCCGAATCAAAATAATTGTGCTTCCAATATATCACAGCATTTAAATCAAGATACCGTGCAGCTTCTTTTTTATTACCAGCCTGCAAATAATGCTTGTATAACTCGTTATTATTCTCTATATCAGCAGAATCCTGCCGGGATAAAGGTATTATTGCCTGTGCCTCCAGCCACAAGGATAGAAAAATAAATAATAATGAAGCAAAAACGTTTTTCATTTTACAGCTTATTTAAATAAAGATTAATTGTAAAATTAATATATTTTTTCCATTTAAAAATTTCAGAGAAAAAGACTTTTTTATCTATTTTTGTAAAAAAACAAAGTTCAAATTATGTCACTCCGTATAAAAAGGGAGAAACATACCATAAGGATAATGATGGGTATCTATTGCAATGCCCATCACGGAACACAAAAAGGTGAATTATGTCCTTCTTGCACCGACTTGCTTAACTATGCCAATCTGCGTATTGACAAATGCATATTTGAAAATCAAAAGCCAGCTTGCCAGAACTGTCCTGTAAAATGTTTCAAACCTTATTACAAAGAAAAAATCAAGGAAGTAATGCGTTATGCTGGTCCGCGTATGCTACTGAGGCATCCTCTACTCACCCTGCTTCATTTTGCTGACCAATGGAAAGGCAAACGTCTGAGCAAGCAATGGCTTAAACAAAAAGGAAATAAAGAACGTCTTATCAATTTCGCCACTGCAGAGATAAAACGTATATAAAAAAATAGCCGCCCAAAAAGGCGGCTATTTTTTCCTCAATATCATAGGATTAATATGCCGAAGGCTTACCAACATGTATCATAGCGCAACGGAAACCAATATCATCCGTGCTTCTGTTCTGGTCCATAAAACGGCGAGTGCCAGGAACCAACCAATAAGGCAAATCTCTCCAGCTACCTCCTTTATATACACGAGCCTCATCAGAAATAAGCGAAGTAGCACCAGTATGATTATCATCAGAACCTTTGTAATTATAAACCGATTCAGTGCCTTTGTAGTCAGTGGCTTCCTCGGGCAACCAGCTTGGTCCGAGGGAGGATTGCAAATCTCCGTCAAGATAATTTCTGTTATCTGCTTTACTATAGTTATAGCGTTTTAGCTCATGTTGCACATCAGCTGCTGTCATATCAGATCCATACTTAGACGGGTCTTCGCCCATAAGACGGTAACGGATACGGCCCAAACTGTCTTTTTCAACAATAGAACCATCCTTGTTACGAACAACAGTCTTAAATACATTTCCTCTGAAAGGATTAAAATCATCAAAGTCAACATAAGAGAGCGGACGGTAAACATCAAGTACCCATTCATTAACATTACCTGCCATATTGTAAAGCCCATAATCATTTGGCCAGAAAGCATCAACCGGTGCAGTAGGAGCATAACCATCGTTGAGGTATCCGGCAACACCCATGTAATCACCACGTCCGCGTTTAAAGTTAGCCATGAACAATCCGCGATAAGCCCTATCAGGATTACGGAGGAAATGCCCATTCCACGGATAAATCCTTGAAGCATAAATACGTTCATCCTGGGTATTACCAATCAGGGCATAAGCAGCAAATTCCCACTCAGCCTCGGTAGGAAGACGATAACGTGGCAGCAAAATTCCATCCTCCAATGTAGCATGACGTTCATTGCCTTCCAGATCTTTGAGAGCGCCTGTACTCTGTCCTTCATACTGGCCTGCCAGATATGCCTCAGTATTAAAGTTATTAGCCCCACTCTGCTGGTCATCATACTGAATAACACCAGCGTCAATAAGGAGTTTTTCGTTAACACGGTCGGTACGCCAGGCACTGTAATCATTAGCCTGTACCCAGCTTACGCCAACAACAGGATAATCATTAAAAGCTGGAAAGCGGAAATAATACTTAACAAAAGGCTCATTGTAAGCCAGAGGACGACGCCATACCAGGGTATCGGGCAGAGCACGCTTATAAACCATGGGATAATCAGCAAATACCTTACTAATCCAATGCAAGTATTCCCTATAATCCAGATTGGAAATCTCGGTTTCGTCAATATAGTAAGAGGAAATGGTAACGCGTCTTTTCATAGCATCCCACGAATAAGTAATATCCTGCTCGGGATTGCCCATAACAAATGTACCTCCTTCAATAAAGACCAAACCAGGTCCGGTAGGCTGTTCGGTAAAATCAACCACCTCAAAACCACCCCATTTAGGGTCATTATAATACCACCCTGTTTTAGGCGACTGCCCCTGCCGATGTGGGATATTTACGCTTTTCTTATTACAAGATTGCATTGTTAATCCCAGAACAGACAAGAGTATAAGAAATGCGGAAATGCGATTGATTTTCATGGTATTCTTATATTTTATTGCATTTATATCAAAGACAAAGTAAGAAAAAAATAAGTTAACTTTCAAACTTTAAATTAAAACTGATAAGCCGGGCAAATTATTGTATGCCTTTGCGATTTTTTACAAGCAAAATTAAATCTTAGTCCCAATTCATAATGAGAAAAATGCCCCGGTGCAAACGAAAACTCATATCCAAAAAGCAGATTAAAAGAACGCCAATTATAAGCAAAATTAATGTTCATACTATTAAAAGATAAATCAAGAAAATTTACGCCCAGGCCAAGAGCAAATAAATCTTTTTCCCAAAAAATCACTCCACATTGTAAGTAATCACGCCCTCTGTCATAGACAAAAAACGATAATTTATTCTGAGATATTCTGGCTGTTGTTCCCAATATAAACGAAAAATTTCCGGATAAGTTTTCCTGAGAATTACTTAAAACATAATGTAATAATCCATCATACTTTACCCCAACAAAACTCCTGCGATAAATAAAAGCAGTAGCTACATCCCCCCGCAAAAACCGCAAATTTTCTACAGGATAAGATGCTGTATTCCCTCCACCAATAGATCCAGAGACAGGATTAATCATTGAAGGAAAAATCATATTGGAATAATTATAAGTCTGCTGGAAATAATACACCTGCACCGAAGGCACAAGATGCACATCTGTAGCAAACTTGATATCAAAGACATAGGACAAGCCAGCATCAAACCTGTTAAAAATATTCCCTGGTAATATTTCATCTCTCATAAAAATAACAGTGCCACTCAAATATCGCGGGAAATAAGCAGAATAACCAGCCAGCACATTTTTGATACCTCCGGAAAAAGCCATGGCTGTAGCCGAGCTATACATAAAAGCCGAAGAACAAGGCTGCAATACAACCAAAGACGGATTTACCAGGTCTTTAAAATAAAAATTTTGAGAAAAATTAATATCTTGCGCAGATATATCTAAAGCCTCCACGAGTATGAATAAAAAACTTATAATCCTTAACAGTATTTTTTTATTTCTGTCAATCACTCTCCCTGCCCAAATTACAATTAAAGACAGCCTTAGGTGGCATCCTCTGAATTTTTACACTATAAAAAACGGAAATAAGATAGAAAAATTTTATTACTTGTCTTTTGATGGAGCTATTTACCAAGATGCTTTTATGCTTCCTCATTACCTACGCAGGATACTCCCTCCACCATCAACAAAAGCCATAGTAAAAATTAAAAACATACGTTTTGAAAAACTATCTGAAAGTAAAAATTTTATAGGGAAAAATAAACTTTCCTCAGAAATAAAACCTTCTGCAAAAAAATATTTTTACAGAAAGGAGCCTGAGATAATTATAGATTTTGTTCCTGTCAAAAAAATTAATGGGCAAATATATCTGGTCAAGAGCTTTGAAATGGAAATAAAATATATTCCAGAAAAAAAGAAAATATCTACAGTAAAATATAAAAGCAATTCTGTCCTGGCCCATGGCAAATGGGTAAAAATAGCAATACCAAAGACTGGAATTTATAAAATCAGTTTTTCCCGGCTACGTGATATAGGCTTTTCCAATCCTGACCAGGTAAGGGTTTTTGGAAATGATTTTGGACAACTGCCTTATTACAACAATCAATATGCACCAGACGATTTAATTGAAAATTACGTCTATTATGGCCCGGATTATATCATGTTCTTTGCTTCCGGAGTTAATAAATGGTATTATGATACTACAAAAGCAATGTTTGTATGTAAAAGGCACGACTACAGCGATACGGCCTATTATTTCCTTACTGATTATAACACTGGATTTAACAATTCCATTCCTACATCCCAAGACCCTCAAACTACTAATCAAACCGCAGACACTTACACCTGGTATGCATATCAGGGGGAAGATAATTACAATTTCCTCAAAAGTGGCAGAATATGGTTTGATAAAATCTTTTACAACGGAACTAAAAGGACGTTTACTTTCCAGGCTTCCAATATCATTGACCAACCGGCGAAAGCCTTAGTTTCTTTTATGGGACGGAATTATTCCACTAATTATCTCACCATCTCATACTCCGACCAGAGCCAAACATTCTCTATTCCTCCTATCTCAGGTATCCACGGCACAGATTACGGGAAAATAATTAATCCCATTTTTGACTTTACACCCAGCGCACAGGATAACATTAAACTTTCCCTTAAATACAGCGGAAGCCGTGGTGCACTTGATTACATAATTATTAATGCCAGAAGAAAAATCTATTACGACAGCACTTTTATTATTCAAGACCCTGCTACTGTAGGGACTGGCCTGGTGACAAAATTTATTGTTTACAATGCTAATAGTAACCTTATGGTATGGGATATAACAAACCCTACACGTCCGGAAAAAATGCCATTTACCTATTCTAATGGTCAGGGTTATTTTATTGCATCAACTGATTCTCTGAGACAATTCATTATTTTTGACCCATCACAGGCACTAAGTCCGGTATTTGATGGAAAATTTCTTGGGACCATAGCTAATCAAAACTTACATGCATTAGCTGCTTCTACACAGATGATTATCATAACTTATCCGGATTTTATAAAAGCTGCTGAACAAATTGCAGATATCCACAGACAAAAGGATAACATCAATGTAAAAGTAGTGACCACGCAGCAGATATATAACGAATATTCATCCGGAATACGTGACGGAGTAGCTATAAGAAATTTCCTGCGTTCACTGTATATAAAACCAAACTCCCAGCTCAAATGGGTTTTATTACTGGGTGACGGTAGCTTCAAAAATAAGTATGATATTAACAACACAAATTTTATCCCTACATATCAAACATATAATTCGCTTGATACCTATGGGCTGTTAAGCATTACCAGCGACGACTTTTTCGGCCTGCTGGATGATAACGAAGGCGAAACCAATGGGGTACTTGACATCTATATCGGACGCATCCCGGCTAAAACACCTGAAGAAGCTCTAACAGCAGCAGAAAAAATTAAAATATACAAAACAGCTTCGGAAAAATCATTCTGGAAAAATAATCTCACTATGCTGGCCGACGACGGCGAGCAAAACTTATTTATGAGTCAGATGGAACAAGTATCTAACAATATACAATCCACTTATCCACAATACCTTATAAAAAAAGTTTATATTGACGCCTATCCTGCTCAAGTATCTTTTGCTGGTGAAGAATATCCCGAGGCTGTAACAGACATAAAAAATGCTGTGGAAAAAGGGACGCTTATACTGGCATATAATGGCCATGGCAGCGAAACAGTCCTCACCTCGGAAAGAGTTGTCACAATATCCGACGTCCGCAATTGGACGAACCTTAACAAACTTACCTTTATGATTACAGCCACCTGCCTGTTCGGACATTTTGACAATTACGATTATCTAAACAAAAAAATCACCAATTCAGGTGTAGAAGACGGAATGTTTAATACGCAAGGCGGTATTTTCGCTTCATTTACCACACCACGGGAATCTTACACTACAACCAACTACTATATGTTAAATTATTTTTTCCTCAATGCCCTTAAAACCCTAAATAACAAAAATATTTCTTTAGGACAAGCCTTAGCAGAAACAAAAGCCCAATATCCCAGCTACTATAACAAAGAATTTTTACTACTTGGGGACCCTGCCCTGAGTCTTAATTTTCCTTCTACATCAATTACTGACATAAATATCACCCCAGACACCATAAAAGCACTGGAAAAAGTAACCGTAAGCGGCACTATTAGCGACAGCACGGGCTTTTTAAGCAGCTTCAACGGAAAAATTTTTGTAAAAATTTTTGATAAACCTCACATTTACAAAACATTAAACAACGACGGTGTTGGCGCATTCAATTACAAAGACTACCGTAACCTTATTTATAGCGGCGAAATAACTGTTATCAATGGAAAATTCAAATTTGATTTCCTTACACCTCTGGATATAGACAAAAAAATAGGCACAGGAAAAATGGTTTATTATGCCACGGATGGGAACAAAGAATTTTCCGGATATAAAAATATCATAATAGGTGGAACCAAAGATACAATTATAAATGATACTAAAGGACCTGAAATTAAAATATTCCTCAACGATACAACAGTAGCCGGAAACACTATAACAGACCGTAATCCTAAAGTAATAATTTACCTAAAAGACAAAAGTGGAATTAATGCCACCTCATTCGCAATGGGACATGATATCCAATTAGTACTGGACGAAAAACAATTCTATAGCCTGAATAAATATTTCTCTTATCTACCCAATAACAACACAACCGGGAAAATAGAATATTCACTCTATAAGCTAAAACCTGGTAAACACACCATTACAATAAAAGCTTTTGATGCACTAAACAATTATGCAGAAAAAAGCATAGAATTCACAGTTACAGACCAGACTAATTTCATAATCAACCGGATATTTAATTATCCCAATCCTTTCACCACTAACACAGCATTTTATTTTGAACATAATCAACCCGGAAAAGAAATGACAGTAGTTTTACAAATTTTTTCTGTAACCGGAAAACTTGTAAAGACAATAACACAGCAAATGACCTGTTCTGGCTATATATCGGAACCAATACTCTGGGATGGAAAAGATGACTTTGGCAATAATATAGGTAAAGGGGTATACGTTTATATTCTAACTGTTCGCTTAAACAATGGCAAGAGCGTAAAAAAAATCGGGAAAATTCTGAAGATTTAGAATTTTCATTTTGCTATAAAAAATATAATTTTGATACTACAAAAAACAAAAAACCATAAATTTTTAAATATGAAAAAAATAGTTTTCAGCATCGGTTTGTTAATTGCCAGCATAGGGCTCTTTGCACAAGACACCTTAACATTAGCCGACACCAAGCCTATCTCCACAGCAGTCCCGTTTTTGTCTATCACCCCTGATGCACGTGCAGGTGCTATGGGCGATATGGGAGTTGCTACAAGCCCTGACATTTACTCTATCTACTGGAACTCAGCAAAATATGCTTTTCTGGATGAGAAATTTGCTGCTGCAGCATCATATACCCCCTGGTTACGTTCTATCACAACCGGTATCAGCCTGAGCCAATTAGTAGGCTTTTACCGACTGAACGAGACACAGGCTTTTGCAGCCTCAATACGTTACTTCACTGTTGGAGAAATTGTTCTTACAAGTACAACTGGCGAAGAACTCTCAGCCATTAATCCAAATGAATTTTCTATTGATGCGGCCTATTCATTGAAATTAAGTGACAACCTTGCAGGTTCTATTGCACTGCGATTTATCTATTCCAATATAACAGGTGGGTTCTCCAGCGGAAGTTTCAACACCCACCCAGGAGTAGCTTTTGCCAGCGATCTGGGATTTTATTATACCAAGGATATTACACTGGGCGGTAAAAATGCTCACATCAATGCTGGTTTATTCCTGTCTAACCTTGGTTCAAAAATCTCATACAGCAGCGCTTTACCTCCTAGCTTTATCCCATCTAATCTCAGATTTGGAACAGTTATAGGATACGAATTGAATGACTACAACAAAATTTCCTGGGGAGTGGACTTTAACAAATTACTTGTACCAACTCCACCTATCCGTGATAACAACGGAAATATAATTGCAGGTACTGATATTGAGGATATGTCCGTAATATCCGGTATCATACACTCTCTTTATGATGCACCTCTGGGATTTAAAGAGAAACTTGCAGAACTGACAGTTAGCACCGGACTGGAATACAGCTACAAAAATATGTTTTTCGGAAGAATAGGATACTTCTATGAGAATCCGTACAAAGGCAACCGTCAGTATATGACCGCTGGTGTGGGGCTTAAATACACATCTTTGAGATTTGATTTTTCTTATCTCATTCCGCTTTCACAGGTCAGCCCGCTTGATGGTACTATTCGCGTTTCTCTGGGAGTGTCGTTTGGTAAAAAAGCACAAAAAGTAAAAAAAGAAAATGCCCAATAAAAACTTTATCAAACTAAAAAAAGGGCTGATCCTAAGGATCAGCCCCTTTTTTTATACTTTTGTATGAAACTACAACAGATTAACTATCCCTACGAGGACGATGTTGTGATCTATGCCCGCGGTTATTTCCACGCCGGTTGTGAGAGTCGCTCCGGCGATAATTATCCTGCTGATTTTCCATTCCTTCAGGAGCTGGCTTTAACGCCTTCATAGACAGACGTAATGTTCCTTCGTCCTTATTATATTCAATCAATTTAACTTTAATCTCATCTCCAACGGAAAAATATTCATTTATATCTGTAACATATTTATAATCAATCTGTGACTTATGCAATAATCCAGTTATACCGGGGATAATTTCCACAATAGCCCAATTAGGATGAATCTCCTTAACTATACCGGAATAAACATGTCCTTCCTCAGGCTTCTGTGCAAAACGTTTAACAAAATTAACCGCCTTTTCAAAGCCCTCCTCGTCGTTAGCAGTAATGGTCACAACACCTTTATCCTCCTCGGGTTCAACTACTACAACAGTATCAGTATCATGTTGTAATTTCTGAATTACTTTTCCACCAGGGCCAATAAGTGCACCAATCATCTCAACCGGAATCTCAATGCGGGCAATCTTAGGTGCATGAGGCTTGAAATTAGGCCGTGGCTCAGGCAAGGTCTCCAGCATTTTATCAAGGATATAAAGACGTCCTTTCTTGGACTGTTCCAGAGCCTTAGCCAGTATGTCAAAATTCAGCCCCTCAATCTTAATGTCCATCTGACAGGCGGTCAGGCCATCACGCGTACCAGTAACTTTAAAGTCCATATCACCCAGATGGTCCTCATCACCCAGTATATCGGATAGCACAGCCCATTTTCCAGACTGGGCATCAGTGATAAGCCCCATTGCAATACCAGATACAGGCTTTTTTATCTTTATACCGGCATCCATCAATGCCAGGGTTCCGGCACATACAGTAGCCATAGAGGAAGAACCATTGGACTCAAGAATATCAGAGACCACACGGATGGTATAAGGACATTCCTCCTCGGGCGGAATAACACGTTTGAGTGCACGATGAGCAAGATTTCCATGACCTATCTCACGGCGAGATATTCCTCGCATAGGACGGGCATCTCCGGTAGAGAATGGCGGAAAATTATAATGCAGAACAAAACGCTCTCTGCTTTGTATGAGCACTTCATCCACAATCTGTTCATCAAGTTTGGATCCCAATGTAACAGTAGAAAGGGACATTGTCTCACCACGAGCAAAAATAGCTGATCCGTGAGCCGAAGGTAAATAATCAACCTCGCACCAGATAGGACGAATCTCATCAAGTCCGCGTCCATCAAGGCGCACACCTTCGTTGAGTATCATCTCACGGACAACATCACGCATCACATCGTGGAAATACTCTCCTGCCAATGCTAATTTCTTTGCTTTATCCTCCTCAGAGATATCCTGAGCCTCTATTTGATCTAACAGTTCCTGCTTAATTTTATCAAACTCCTGTTTACGCTTATGTTTATCTGCGATAGCAGCTTTAGCAACATTATATATTTTGTCTCTGGCAAATTCTTCAACAAAACGCTGCAGTTCTTCGTCCTGTTCCACCCTGGGATAATCCCGTTTTTCCGTAGATCCAGCTTCCTGTTCCAGTTCTTTCTGTACACGGCACAATTCTTTGATATACTGATGAGCAGTTTTAATCGCTTCCAGCATTTCTTCCTCTGATACTTCGTTCATCTCGCCTTCTACCATAACAATACTGTCCTGTGTACCACCAACAATAAGGTCAATATCAGCACGTTCGTTTTCCTCAAAACTTGGGTTTATAACAAATTTTCCATCTACACGGGATACACGCACCTCAGCCATGGGTCCGTCAAAAGGAATGTCTGAAACCATCAATGCAGCTGAGGCAGCCAGGCCTGCCAGGGAATCTGGCATAATATCCTTATCTGCAGAAATAAGCTGCACTACAACAAAGGTATCGTTACGGTAATCCTTTGGGAAAAGGGGGCGTAGAGCTCTATCCACCAGGCGAGCAACCAGGATTTCATGTTCCGAAGGTTTTCCTTCACGCTTGAAAAAACCTCCGGGGAAACGACCAAAAGAAGAAAATTTCTCTTGATATTCTACCTGCAGTGGTAAGAAATCAACATCCGGTCTTGGCTCAGAAGCAGAAACAACTGTGGCCAAAAGCATGGTCTTGCCTGTCTTGACCACAACTGATCCGTGAGCTTGTTTAGCAATCTTACCTGTTTCTATAATAATTTCCGGCTTATCTTCAAAAAGCTTAATTTTTTTTACAATAGGTTTAGGAGGGGTATAATTGTTCATAACTATATATTTTTTAACTGTGATAATAAAATTCAGTCATACTGCTGAGTAAAGAAAACAAAGAGTTCCCTCTAAAGACAGAGGGAACTCGCTTATTTACGGAGGTTCAACTCCTTAATGAGAGTACGATAACGTTCAACATCCTTGTTCTTGAGGTAACGCAGCAAACGCTTACGTTTACCAACAAGCTTGAGCAAAGCTCTCTGAGTACGATAGTCGTGCTTATGCTCTTTCAGATGCTCGTTCAAATGATTAATTCTGTAGGTCAAAAGAGCAACCTGTGCTTCGGGAGATCCCGTGTCATTCTCGGATTTTCCGAACTTTGCGAAGATTTCTCTCTTTTTTTCAGGTGTTAAATACATCTTGCTGTTTATTTTTAATTATTTGTTTCAGAGTGCAAAGTTAAATATTTTTTTTTATTTTAGTCTTTTGTCCAGCAAAAATGTTTTTAAAAAAAGATAAAAAAGATTTGCAAGTTTCGGCATTGTTTGTAATTTTGATTGTAAAAAGTTAATTTTACAGGATAAAGAAGACAATAAAAATCGTAGAAAAAAATGGAAGTAAAAAAGAATCCTAAAGTCAATCTGGAAAGCTACAGGACAATATTTTTTCTCATAGGTTTAGTATTGTCCTTGTTTGTTACTTATTTACTTTTTGAGAAAAAAACGTATAATGTTAAAGTGGAAAATCTTGCTGTAAATGATGAAGGCAGTTTTGAACAAGAAGAGGTAATGGTTACCCGTCAGGATGTCAAACTACCACCACCTCCACCCCCCAAGCAGCAAGTTAGTGACGTATTGGAAATTGTAAAAAATGATACTAAAATTGAAGAAGACTTCAACTTTGATGTAGAGGCCCAGGAGAATGAATCTGTAGATTTTACTGATATTCCTGTAGAAGACACAGAAGAAGATGATAATCAGATTTTTGTCTCAGTAGAGCAGATGCCAGAATTTCCTGGCGGTATTAATGCCCTGCGCCGTTATATAGCTGAACATCTGCAATATCCCGTACTGGCACAAGAAAATGAAATTGAAGGCACGGTTATTGTTAAATTTGTTGTAGGAAAAAATGGTGCTGTTTCCAACGTTCAGGTAATTCGTGGAGTTGATCCTCTCCTGGATTCGGAAGCAGTAAGAGTGGTAAAAAGTCTTCCGAGATTCAAACCAGGATATAATAACGGACATCCTGTACGTGTATGGTACACATTACCAATTATCTTCAAATTGCAAAGGAACTAAAAATTTAATATTATGGCTGAATACAATAGCCCAATCATTGTACCCTGGGACTTTACCGAAAAAGCAGAGTATGCTTTACTCCACGCTGTAAACTACTCAAGAATAATTAACAAGGATATTATTCTGCTGCATATAGTAAAAAAAGATAAAGAAGTAGAATCTGCCTTGAAAATTCTGGAAGAAAAGACAAACGATTTCAAAAAAGAGTTTGATGTTCCCATCCATGCCATGGTAAAGGCAGGCAATATTTTCACTACTATCACCGAAGTGATTAATGATCTCCAGGCCACACTGGCAGTTATGGGTACTCACGGACGTAAAGGTCTTCAGAAACTCCTGGGAAGCTGGGCATTGAAAGTTATTACAGGATCTCAAGCTCCTTTTATTGTTGTACAGGCGCCACCAAAAGAGTCCGAAAAACAAGTTAAAGAAATTGTAGTACCCATAGATTTCAGGCTGGAAAACAAGCAAAAACTGGTATGGGTTAATTTCTTGAGCAAACTCTTCCATACAAAATTCTATCTCTGCTATATAGAGGACCCAGACCGTATTGCTAAGAAACG
>CAZYSM010000029.1:0-31825 GCA_964649975.1 uncultured Bacteroidales bacterium
TTAATAGTTGCATTGCCAAAAGCAAATTTATTCAGATAAGCTTGAACTGCGGGCCAGAAAAGGCTATCTCCAATTTGATAGCGCAGGGTATGTACCACCAGAGCGCCTTTGTCATAAACAGTATTTCCGTAAGTATCGTGCAGGTCTATGTTTCCTATAGCTTTATATCCACCATCGTTTTTGTGGGCAAAGTTCAGAACCATGAATTTTTTGTCCAGCAGACGTTTATTAAATTCATTTTCTCCGTATATGTAAAAGGAATAAAGCAGTGAAGCGTATTCTGCCCATCCTTCGTTGATCCACATATCCCCGGGCGTGGCGCATGTAACGAGGTTTCCGAACCAGCTATGGGCAAGCTCGTGATATAATAAGTCCTCTTTTTTCAGGCTTCCGTTGAGGTCAATGGCTGGAATACTGATATTAGTAGCATGTTCCATAGCGCCTCTATACATAGGCACCTGGGTATAACCAATTTTTTCCCAGCGGTATGGTCCAAAAAGTTTTTCGTAAACATGCATTACCTGGTTGAGATGACGCAGAGAGTGAATAGCGGAATCCGGACTTTCTCTCATAAGGAATATTTCCACAGGGATACTTGCTTTTTCGCCATTATATGTCCATTGTATTTTTTTATACCGTCCCACAGCGACATTAGCCAGGTAAGCAGGGATAGGTTCTTTGAGATGCCAGTGCCAGGTTATCATATATCCGTTGATAGTGGTGTCGGTGAGCAAACCGTTGCATATTGCCTGCATAGTGGTGTCGGTGGTAATGTAAAAGTCAAAGAGGGCTTTGTCCGTAAAAATGTCATTTGCGGGGAACCAGCATCTTCCGAGGCTTAGCGGATTGCTACCCATTCCTATTCCGTAGTTGAAAGCATATAGGTTACGGAAATAAAATCCGCCCCATCTGGGGTCTGCCAGAGGTTTTCCGTGGTAGAATACTCTTAGGCTTACAGTATCACCAGCGCTTAGATGGTAAGGAAATGAAAAACTCTCGGAATTGTATCTGAGGTTATTTATTTTTTGTCCATTGATTGTCATGCTGTCTATGAACATTCCCCACAAATCCAGCCCCAGCCGGGTGAGGTTGTATTTTGATGTTATTTTGACATCTGTATATCCTCTAATTGATTGTGTATAAGGGTCTATCCTCAGATGAATATCATATTTTGTCACATCAATGGAATCCCTGAGTGTTTGGGCTGATACTGAAAGGGTAAGTAATTGAAAAATAATAACCCAGAAAAATATCTTTTTCATATTTTTGTACATTTTTATAATTATGGTGTAAAAAATTACGTTATTTATCAAATTAAATTGCAATTATTACTTTGTAATTTTATAATTTTAAAGAAAAATACCCAAAAAATTATGGCTGCAGAAAACAAGTCAAATACAAAAGGTAAAAAAGACGAATGCAAAGAAGAAATCAAGGTTCCTGCGTTACCGTTGAAACCTTCGGATATGGTCAAAGAATCAGTGGAAGAGGCCGAATTGCTTCTGTCCTATGATGCTGAACGTGGCCTGGAGATTAATCCTGAGGAAGTGTGGGTTATTACCGAAGCAAAACGTGCTCTGGAAAATAATGAATGGAATACTGAGATTGAGATGAAGTTCTGGATGGTTTACCGTGAGCTGGCACGTCGTAGCTATCCGGTTACAGTGGAGAGTGTTAGAGCAGCCAAGGTTACTAAAATTAAGAAACAAACACTGTGGCAGAAACTCTGGCGTAAAACCCGTAGAGATACACTGGCCTCGCGCACAGTTAAATTTTATACTTTCCTGACCATCATCACTCTTATTTTTATGGTGGCTTTGCACATACTTTTTTCGGTTGGTACTATTCGTCTTAACCGTATACAGATGAGCGATGAGAAGCTCAAACAAATAGACAAGCAGCTGGATGAGCTTAATGCTATTTCGGGTATGGATATCAATAATGAATCCATTGAGCTGAGGAAAGAAAAATTAATGGATGAGCTCTATGAGGTTAATTCCGAAAAGGAAAATGCTATACGATTATTGGAAGACTGGCTGCGTTTTATAAAGAAACTGACTTTTTCGGACAAGAATTTTGAGAGGAGACTCGCTGCCAAGACTGCACCTGCCCAGCCCGGGATGCCTGTCCCTCCTACTCAGGCCGAGCAAATTGTGGATACACGTATAGGAATTATTCAGGAAGCACAGAATTACGTGATGATTTTGGGCTGGTATATTCTGCCTCTGTTCTACGGTTTGTTGGGCGCCCTGGCTTTTGTACTGAGGGATCTGTCAAATTCTACCAGACGGATGATTTTCACCAGAGAGTCCAATATTACGCACACTTTGCGTCTGATGCTGGGGACTATTGCTGGTCTGGCTGTGGGAGTTTTCTGGGGAGAAATTAAACAACAGCAAAGTTTTGTGTTTGTCCGTACGCTTGGACCTTTGCTGGTGGCTTTCCTCTCCGGATTTATGGTGGAGTATATTTTTGCAATAATAGAACAGTGGATGAGGGCTGTCCTGGAAAGAGCTGTCAAAGGAAAAGAAAAAGATTAATACAAGCGGCTGTCTTGATGCCTCTGTTGGTACAAGACAGCCTTTTTTTATTTTAATCTATCCCTGAAAATTTTTATTTTGCCACGGAATTTAAAAATGTGCCTTACAAATGAAAAAACTGAGTCTTATATCTGTTTTGATACTTGCAGCTTTTTCTGTGTTTGCTCAATATATGAAAGTTGCCGGAGATAGCACTGTGGTAAAGGCTTCTGATGGAACTATGGTCCTGGTGCGTGCCGGTACACCTATTCTTTTCAATGCCAAAGGCCAGGCAATAAGTTTTTTTCCAGTGGATTCTTTTACCGTTAAAGCTGCTGATACCTTGATATATACTGCACAGCCCGGAAGTCTGGTAAATTTATATGACAATGGCAGGGTGCAGGATTTCATTCCTTTGCATAATATCAAAGTGATTACAGGAAAAGGGACAGTTTATGAGGCTAAAGCTCTGAACAGAGTATATTTCTATCCACACGGACATGTAGAAGAATTTATTCCTGTCAGAGATATAGAAGTGATTAATGGACGTAAGCAGAAATTTATTGCCAGTGCCGGGAAGACGGCCAGATTTTTTGTTTCGGGCTATGTTAAACTTTTTACTACTAAAGGAAAAATTGAGGTTATTAATGGTAAAGGACAGAAATTCCAGGCTTTACCGAATACTCAGGTGGAATTCTTTGAGAATGGCGCAGTAAGGTCTTTTGTTCCTGCTTCGCCAGTGGATGTTGTCAATGGACGTGGTCAGAAATTCAAAGCTATGGCCGGGAAAGAGGTGAGATTTTATAAAAACGGCCTTGTGGAGACCCTCACTCCAACACAGGATATTATTGTTTATAACTCTGTCAACCGTAAGTTTAAGGCTCTGGCCGGAAATCCCATTTCGTTTGACAAATACGGAAATATGAAATAAAAAAACGAGCCGCTTTTTCGGGCGGCTCGTTTTTTTATCAGCAAGGAGTTGTTTTTACGCACCTGCCTGATTTGCTGTTATTGCTACTAAGTTAACAATATCTTCCACAGAGCAACCACGTGAGAGGTCATTGATAGGAGCAGCCAGTCCCTGGAGGATTGGCCCGATAGCCTCGGCACCAGCCATACGTTGTACCAGTTTGTATGCAATGTTTCCGGATTGCAGATCTGGGAATACCAGCACATTGGCTTTTCCTGCCACGGGGCTGCCCGGAGCTTTTTTCTCGCCCACTTTCGGAATAATAGCAGCATCAGCCTGCAATTCCCCGTCTATCATTAAGTCTGGCGCCATTTCTTTAGCTATCTTTGTGGCATTAACTACTTTGTCCACCAGGGGATGCGAAGCGCTGCCTTTTGTAGAGAAACTCAGCATTGCAATACGTGGTTCCAGTCCTGCAATGGCTCTGGCAGTTTGTGCAGTGACCACTGCAATTTCTGCCAGTTGACGTTCGTCCGGATCAGGGGTAACAGCGCAGTCGGCAAATACCATAACGCCGTTGTCACCAAACTGTTCATTTGGCAATACCATAATAAAGGCTCCGGATACTATGCTTATTCCGGGTTGGGTTTTGATATATTGAAGAGCCGGGCGGATAGTATCGCCTGTGGGGGCATTAGCTCCAGCAACCATACCATCAGCATATCCGGCTTTTATCATCAGGGTGGCCATATAATACGGACTTTTTAGCTGTTCCAGGGCTTTATCCTTGGTCATACCTTTGTGTTTGCGCAGTTCTACCATAATGTCGGCCAGTTCCTCTTTCTTTTCATAAGTCTGTGGGTCAATGATTTGGGCTTTGTCAATGTTTTTTAGTCCGTATTTTTCGGCCAAAGCCCGGATATTATCCGGATTACCGAAAAGAATTACCCTTGCAATTCCTTCCTGCAGAATGATGTCTGCCGCCTGGATAGTGCGTTCTTCTTCACCTTCGGGCAAGGCAATGATTTTGTTAAGCTTTTTGGCTCTGTCCCTGATTTGTTCCAATAAATTTGCTCCCATTTTTCTGCTAATTTTTTGTGTCTTAATTTTTTGATAAAGGTAAAAAAAAGCTATATTTGAGAAAAGTGAAAAATATTAAAAGTGAAGCCTTACGAATATATAGGCGAACATAATTACCCTACAATAATTCTGGATAAAGACAAAGGCGTTTTTCTTATCCGTGGGCGTTCTTTTCCGGATGATGCTTATGCTGTTTTCCATCCTGCTATTGAATGGATGGAAGAATATGCGAAAAATCCTAATCAGGAGACTGTTTTTGTTTTCCGTTTGTATTATTATAATTCCTCCACAGCCAAGGCTTTATTGGAAATTTTGAATATTCTTCAGCAACTGCATGATGATGGTTATAAAGTAAAAGTGCAATGGGTATATCACGAAGATGATGAAGTTATATTGGAGCAAGGAGAAGACTATGCCAGCATTTTTGACCTTGAATTTGAATTTATCCCTTATTCTGATAAACCTACTGAAAATTAAAAATATAGCGTTATGTACAGCGAAAACTTCAAACAGTTTTTAATCAAAGAAATTGAGTCTATCAAGCAGGCCGGATTATACAAGGAAGAGCGTATTATTACGTCTCCTCAGGGTGCGGAAATCACCCTTGCCGACGGAAGTAAGGTTCTTAATTTCTGTGCTAATAATTATCTTGGGCTTTCTTCTCACCCCAGGGTTATTGAGGCATCCAAGCGTGCACTGGATAGTCACGGATACGGAATGTCTTCTGTACGTTTTATCTGCGGAACACAGGACATCCATCGCGATCTGGAAAAGAAAATAGCTGAATTCTTTGGTACCGACGACACTATCCTCTATGCTGCTGCTTTTGACGCTAACGGAGGATTGTTTGAGCCTTTCTTCGGTCCCGAGGACGCCATTATATCAGACCAGCTTAATCATGCTTCCATAATTGACGGAATACGTCTGACAAAAGCCCAGCGTTTCCGCTACAAACATTCGGATATGAACGACCTGGAGGAAAAACTCAAGGAAGCTCAAGGAGCACGTTTCCGTGTGATTGCTACCGACGGTGTCTTTTCTATGGACGGTGATATGGCTAAATTGCCTGAAATAGTAGAATTGGCTGAGAAATACGACGCCCTGGTAATGGTGGATGATAGCCATGCTGCAGGATTTATCGGTCCTAACGGACGAGGCACACCCGAATATTACGGCGTCCAGGATAAAGTGGACATTCTCACAGGTACGCTCGGCAAAGCTTTTGGTGGTGCTATGGGTGGTTATACCACTGGCCGCAAAGAAATTATTGAAATGCTGCGTCAGCGTTCACGTCCTTATCTCTTCTCCAACTCACTGGCTCCTATGATTGTTGGTGGTGCTCTGGAAGTGTTTACTATGCTTATGGAAAGCAATGAGCTAAGAGATAAGGTAATGGACAATGCAAAATATTTCAAGGAAAAGATTGTAGAAGCTGGTTTTGATATTAAACCTACTGAATCGGCTATTATTGCTATTATGCTTTATGATGCCAAACTATCACAGGATTTTGCTGCTCGTCTGTTGGATTATGGAATATATGTAATAGGGTTCTTCTATCCCGTAGTGCCTAAGGGAGAGGCTCGTATACGTGTACAGCTGTCGGCTGCCCATACCAAAGAACAGATTGACCGCGCCGTGGATGCATTCATTAAAGTTGGTAAAGAATTTGGCGTGATTTAAATATTAAATCATTTAGTTTGTCAAATTTGAACGCCTCTCTGTTTGACAGGGAGGCGTTTTTTTTGTATGTTATATGCTTAGGAACAAGTAGAAGTTTCTCTAAAAATAAAATCATCACTTCCTTGACGTGAAACTTTTTGTTTCTAAATATCAAAATTATGAAACGTTTTATTTCTATACTGATAATTTTACCTAATTTGTGGATTACCTCTCTTATGGGCCAGATAGATGCGTTATGGAATTGCCTCTTACCCAACGGAATGGATTTTTCTTTGTCCACGGCGGACCATCCGTATTCTTACCGTAATTCCTCTGCTCTTAGTTCCTTGCAAGGAATAGTCTCCACTGGCTATATGTATGATACACTCTTTGCCACGGACGGACAAACTTTATATGTAATTTATAACGACAGTATTGTCGGACAATACCATCTGAACCGCGTGAAGGCAGGACGGAATCAGGCATTTATCTTTCAAATGTTCTACGGAAATGAAAAACATCAATTAAAAATAATCACCTCCGTGGATGATAGCCTCAAACTGTTTACCTGGCCCGATATAGCACATTACACATTGATAGCAACGGATATTGAGCCGGTAATCGATGTGGCGGAGTATTTTGATGCGTGGGAGAAATCTACCTCTGCCACAGTGTCTTTTATTGATAAAGTTAAAAAAGAGCTTAAATTATATAAGTTTTATTTCAGCAGTGGCATATTAAAAGAGGAATTAGAAGCAGATAGTATTTTGCTAAGTTATGATAATGTAAATTTTTTGAGAAAAGCTTGGAATCTTTGTTTTGTGGCTTCTGATGGCTCTATAGGAGTTTGGAAGCGTGATTATGATTATTCTACTGATAGCTATCATTGGAAGAAGATAACAGATTTACAAGGACAGGCCAGGGATATTTATATTAGTTCGTTGGGGAAAGCATATATATTATTTGATACCAGTATTTATACAATATATTCCATTGATTATGAGGCGGAAATGATAAATGGTAGTTTTGTTAAGTTAAAAGGACCACATACTTTCCGTCAGATAATAGCTTCGCCATACGGAGAGCTTTTACTATATCCTTCTGGGCAAGATTCTATTTATAGCCTTTATCATAATTATGGGGATAAATATTTTTTGTTTGCAGATAGCTGGATTGTCAATCCTTACCCATATTATATTAATCAGGTTGATGGTTATTATCCATTATTTACTCCCTGGTTATATAATCCTTATACTTATTGTCAGCATTTAGAGTATTACCTTGATCCAGGGGAGGCTTATAATCTGAAGGCATCGGTGGATATACCACATGATAGTAGCATTATTTTTGTACACGATACTATTAGTCTGGATACAGTTAAAATTTATCCTCATTCAGGGCAGAACTATTTTATTGTTTCCAGTGTTTTCCAGGGAAGACCTGTAGATGTAAATAATGAGTGGGATTATATAAGTGCAGAGATAGATGATAATCTGATTGTTTCCAGTAATATACGTTGGTATTGTAATGATTCGTTGCTACCTGATACTACCTCAGAGCTGGACGCTTATAATAATAAAGGTTTATATACAATGAAGATAGTAAATCCTTATACTGGTTGTGTTTATCAGAAAAGTACAGGATATTCCGACTGGAATAATGATTTTAATTGGGTTACTTTCTGGATAAGAGATGAAAAAACAAATATTTATGATATTGACCATACTCAATTTTATGGTGGTCATACTCATCTGGTAGCAAGGGACACGTTATTGTCAGTATTTAGCACGGAAAATTATAATTCAGAATCCGGAATAAAAAGATTCTATTTCTGGGACGGCAGATTTATAGGAAACTATGACACTATGGCTATCCCTGTTAATTACTCAGCTTTGCATTATCTTGATATTTTATGGAAGCCAGAGGATAGTCTAACCTGTTTTTTCAGTCCAGAGTTTACAACTTTATTTCCTGTGATTACGCCGAAAATAAAAAATATTCTGCCAGATAGACGTTATAAGCCAGGTGATACCATACAAATTGTGGTTTCCAATGATACCAACAATGCCAATGCCGATATTATGTTTAATGATTTTTATGCGCCTGTGAATAAGTTTAAATTATCACAGATTAATGATTCTATCTGGCAGATAAGCATTAATTCTCCTTTTAGTAGTGGTAAAGTTATTTCAAATCCAGATTCTTTGAGTTTGATATTGTGGCTGGCTACTAATGATATTGACAAATTGAGCTTCTCCCTGATTTCTCCTGATGGTAAGCGAGCAGATTTCTACACTGGGTTTTCTGCTGAGGATGCCCGGTATTTTGTTGGCCAGCCATATAGTAAAAAATACGTAAAAGTTGAGTTGGATACAGCTTATATGTGGGATGTAGCTAATAGATTGCCTTATATTGATTTTGGTTATTATCCTGTAGTTTTTTCTGGATATGAAGCCACAAGCCTGGGTAGTAATGCTTTTTATTTTGGTCGGTATGTGGATTTAAAATCTTACGATAAAGTTTATTTTTTGAAAACAGGTGAAAACGTTTTCCATGGAGATTTTTCTAATCTCAAAAATGCTGAAATAAATGGAAAATGGACGTTGGTTGTTCATAATCCTGATCCTGACAGTATATTAATATTTGCTAAACCAATTCTGGAAATTCCTTTTCAGTATATTGGCTATTATTTTCTTGAACAGCGTATAGATTCTTTATTGAATTTTGAAATTTATCCGGATAATTATCAGGATTTTTCAAATCTTAAAGATAGTTTGACTTTCGTTATTAATGATGATGCTTCCCTGGGTGAAGATTCAATAATATTTTATTTTAATTTCTCCGGTGATCAAGAAGTCTATGAGGGGCGGATAGATGTAGTTTCTACCAGGATAAATATCAAACTTTCCAGGGAGAATTTTTATTATAATAAACTTACGGATGTACTTTCGCCTAATGGAGATGGACAAAATGATACTTGGAATCCTGTACAAAGACTTGCAAAATATTATCCTGTGCTCAAAAGTGCCAATCCTTCAGCAATCAGGGTTAATATATTAGATGACCAGGGGGAAATTATACGTAGTTTTACCGTGGCAGAACAGCCTCAGGGATGGGATGGCACAGACTATAATGGACAAGAGGTTAAGCCTGGGGTTTATTGGTATTTTATTGTGTATTTAGGACAAAAATTTTATGGAACTATCTTACTTGTTAAATAACTAAAAATAAAAATGCTATGAAAAAGTTTATTTTTTCCTCTATTTTATTTTTTCTTGGTATTTTTTCTTTTGCGCAAATTTTCCCATATACCTATGATTATTTGCTCAACAGGAAGAACCTTATTCCGGCCTCAGGGGCTGAGGACAATTTTATGAGTGTGATCCTGTCGTATAATAAAAAATGGATATTACCGGCTTCTCCTAACCGGGCTAATCTATTTGTAAATATGAATTTCCGACATCATGGGGTTAACCTGGGATTTTATCGTAATCAGGTGGTTATTTTTAACAGCTCTGCAGTGCAGCTGGGGTATTATTACAAAACTATGATAAAACGTTATCATGTGAGCTTTGCCCTGAATGGCTTGTTATTGCAGGATAAAATCAATTATTCCAGACTTACGCAGGATGCACTATCAGACCCGAGTTTTTCCTCATTGCCGGGTTTGATTTTTTATCCTCAGTTTTCTATATCCAATTTCATTTTTACCGACAGGATGGAACTGGGCTGGTCGGTAAATAACTTACTGAAAGCTCGCGGCTATTCTTATGGAAATTTGAATACAATTTATCCCATGAATTTCAATCTATATGCTGCAATGTTTTACAAACATCCTCTGGAGTATTATTTGCTGAAGGCTCAGCTATATTCATATTATGCTATGGATAAGAGTTTGCTCATAGAGCCATCAGCGATTTTTGTAATAAAAAATTTCATTAAGGCCGGAGGGTTGATCAGTTATTATCAGCATCCTGGCTACCGCAGCCTTTCTACAGGCTTGATATTGGGCTTGCGACTGAAAAACAAGATTGTTATTAATTATGTTTTCCGCACTGTGGTATTGGGTAAGGTTATCAGTTATACACGTGTGGAAAACGGCATTTCCATTACTTATAATATTTATCGCAAAACAGAGATAGCACCAAGATATTTCTAAAAATTAAAAATTATGAAACGGATATTTGTAATATTTTTCCTTTTGACAAGTTTTTTCCTTTATGCTCAGACGGATATCTTATGGAACAGTCTGCTGCCCAATGGAATGGATTTTTCTCGTCCTACCGCGGATATGCCTTATTCTTATAGCAATAATGCTGCTTTATCTTCTCTTTCGGATGTTGTGGCCACAGCATATCTGCGGGATACACTTTTTGCCACTGATGGACAAAAGCTTTATGTCATTCTCAATGGTTCTCTCATCGGACAATATACCCTCAATAGAGTTAAAGCAGGACGAGACCAGGCTTTCCTGCTGACAATGTTTTACGGGCAGAGTAAACGCCAGTTGAAAATCATTACTTCTGTGGATGATACACTCAAGCTGTTCACCTGGCCGAATTTGTCCAATTATAAAGTCCTGGAAACAGATATTGAGCCTGTTATTTATGTCTCCTCGCAATTGAAAAATGATTTTTCCTTTCCAGATACTTTGTATAATACAGCACGGATAACTTTTATAGGTCGCAACTATGTTCCACATCTGTTGGAGGTTTATAGTATGGATTATTCAAGTGGTAGTCTGGTAGAAGCCCACTATTTCTCAATGTTTGTGGATTACACACCGCCGGTGAGTTTGTTGCGATATTATGATTGGTATATTTTCATTAAAGATGCGGATTCGGTCAGAACATGGGTCAAGGACGTAAATGGTGATTTAAAGTTTCATCAGGTTAGGGCCTTTCCTCCAACGGTAAAAGATATAGCTATGCTTGGCAGTCGGTTGTTTTTACTTACTGATACAGCATTGGTTAACATATCGCATTATGATTATAATCAGAATATGCCTGTTCAGTATTATCAGAGTAGTATAGATTTAGGCAATACCTGGCCTATGAAACAAATTATACCCACTCCATACGGGCAGATGTTGGTATATCCCGATACTGCTGCAGCGATAATTGACCTGTATAACATTATGTACAATGAAAATTATTACCAAACTGTAATAGAGGATGTTGTAACTTCTACTGATCCTATTCCTATTAATCTGGTAGGTGAATATTGGCCTATCTTTTACGGCGTGCCTGGTGAGGCTGGAATATATACTTATTGTCAGCGTATTCCTTTTAATGTGTCTATGCCTGCCTCTTTTGGTGGTTATGTCTATTCAGAATATGTTAATGTTCCGGGGAAGAATGAACCACCACTTTTCCTTGCTGATACTATTTACCTGGATTCTGCTTATGCTTCTGGGGCCACAACTCGCTATTTCTCTCATTCCGGACTGAATTATCTCATTGTAACCTCAATTATTCAAGGATTGCCTGTTGATTTTAATATTTCTTATGATCAGTATGATTCCTCGTTTACCATATATGCAGGGAAAAATTATATCAATTTGGTAGATTATAATATCCGTTGGATTTATCAGGGAAATTATTTGAGTGATTCCTCCTCAGAGTTAAGAATAAAATCTCCAGGAACTTATACCTTGAAAATTGAAAACCCTTCAAATGGCTGTGTTTATGATACTTCCTGCGTGGTGCTAAAACCTCAGTATTTTATTACAGATTTGATAGGAGAATGTTCTTATAGGATAAATAACAGCAACATAGAATTTGCCGGAAATAAAACTGCCTTTGCTGTAGGCGACTCTCTGCAAGTGTTATTCATTCCCACTTATGACACACAGCCTTCGTCATCTATTAGCCAATTTGATTATCTTTTCTTCTGGGATGGTCGTTTTATTGGTACTGATACCAGTTTTGTTGTCCACACTGGTAATAGCGGTATGCATCATCTTGATTTTGTTGCTCGTAAAAAAGATTCCTTGCTTAATTATTCTCTTATTGATTTCCATACAGAATTTCCGGTCATAGCTCCGCATATGAGAGTGATTTTGCCAAAGAGGAAATATGCTGTGGGAGATACTGCGAAATTTGTCATTGCTTCGGATACAGTAAATTCGGATATTTATATTGATGATGTTTTTGCTAATAACAACAAGGTGATATTCAAACAAATGAATGATTCTACATGGATTGGTAACATTACTGATTCTTTGGCATTAAATAAAGTCATAACAAATCCGGATTCTTTATCCCTGATTTTGTGGCTGGCTACTAACAAAGCAAATAAACTTTCCTTTACCCTCATTGCCCCCGACGGGAAAAAGGCAGATTTTTATTCAGGTTTTAATGGTAATGAGAGATATTATTTCATAGGTCAGCCATATTGTAAACAATATTATCATCTGGGTGATTATACCTATAGTCCAGAGGATTATAGCCGGTTTGAGGCTACGGATCTGGATTTATACCCTGTTGTGTTTTCCCCATCTAAAGAAAGAAAACTTGACTCTTCTGATTTTGAAAATTCTTATTACGCTGATTGTTATACCAGTATAGAAAATGTGCCGGTATTAAAAACAGAAGATAATGTTTTCTCTGCTGATTTTTCTGCCCTCTCTGGTGCTCCTGTATATGGGCAGTGGACATTGATTATTCATAAGAATGCAGATTCTACTCTTGCTTTTGCCAGGCCGATTTTATCATTGCCGCCCGAGAAAATAGGCGTGCATTATCTTAAAGATACTGCAAATAACCGTATACTCTTTAATGTAGAAACTGCATATAATTCGGATTTGATGGAAAAATTGGATAATGCCCATTATGTGATGAAAAGTAAAGGCGAGGATTCGCTTGCATTTTTGTTAAAATATTATGTATATGATCGTCCGGTTGATCTGTATAATCCTGGTAATCCTGATCTTCCAGGTGTTGATGCTGTTTTCTATATAAAAGTGGAAAAAAGAAGCGTTTATTATGATAATACTACTTACAGTTTTTCCCCAAACGGCGACGGAATAAATGATTACTGGAATCCGCTGGAGACCATAGGAAATACTTATCCTATTTTGAAAGAGGCTCAGCCTTCCAGTTTGCTTATCAATATTGTGAATGACAAGGGGCTTGTAATACGCTCCTTTACTATGGCAGATGAACCTAAGGGCTGGGACGGCCTGGACAAGGACGGCAGACCTGTGCCCGGAGGTGTGTATTGGTATATTGTTTTTTACCGTGACCAGAAATATTACGGAACAATCTTTATTGTAAAATAAAATCCAAAAAGTTATAGAAATGAAAAAGATTGTTTTAGCCCTATTATTTTTGAATTTTAACTTATTCCTTAATGCTCAGGTAGATATTTTTTGGAACTCTTTATTACCTAATGGGATGGATTTTTCTAAACCTACTAAAGATAGGCCTTATTCTTATACAAATATCCCTGTTCTGGACTCCTTACGTGATATAGTTGCCACCGCTTATCTTGGAGACACACTTTTTGCAACCGATGGATCAAAACTCTATGTAATATTGAACGGAACTCTGATAGGACAATATACTATTAACAATATTAAGGCTGGCCGTGATCAAGCTTTTTTACTGGTAGTTTTCAAAAATGAAAAACGGCAGTTAAAAATAATTACATCTGTAAATAATACATTGAAAATTTTTACTTGGCCAGATATAGAAAAGCCATCTTTTACTTATTTTAATATTGAGCCTGCTATATATGTAAAAAGTGAAATACACTATTCGTATGGGGATTTTTATAATTCAGCAGTAATAGCTTTTTTAGAACATAGAACTTCAAATTCAGCTTTATTAAGAAAATATAATTTATATTTTAGTGGGGATACTTTAATAAGTCAATTAGATAATTATACTAAACTATTATATTTTCCAACTCCTGCTATATTACTAAGATATTCGCCTAAATTGATAGTTATAAAAAATACTTTAGATTCTACTTATGTTTGGAATTATGATCAATGTAATAATATAATTCCATTAGATTACTACAAAATAGGACGTTTTAATTATAATGTGAGAGATGTTATTATTGGAAATCAAGAGTTAATAGTTCTTAGTGATACGTCTATTTATGGATATATTGGCTTTGGAAATATCTGTCATGGCATTGGTGCTCATACTATTAAGTATGCCTCTTTCCCAAAATCTTATATGGCAAGGCAGCTAATATTTACTCCGTACGGTCAAATAATAGTAATACCTAGAATTAGTGATTCTGTTTATATTTTATATAACTTTATTGTTCTCACTCATAGGTTACATAAAATTCCATTAGAATTTTACATTCCTAGGCATTCAGTTATTAATGTTGTTGATTATTATCCTCTTTTTAATATAATTTCTCCTACTTTTCTCACTTGTCAAAGTTTAAAGATGAAGTTAGCTTTTAGTAGATATCCTTCTTGTTGTTTAGATATTACTAGTGACGATTTTGGGGCTAATTCTTCTTTAGGAGAATATGTTTTTAATGTAGATATACCACCTAAAGGCGAATTTAAATTTATTTATCCTTATATAAAATTATCAAACATACAGGTTAATAAGCCTCTTTTATTGCATTCTAATCTTGATAGTTTACCTGTTACTGCATATATTGAGGGAGATCCTATCAGGTTAATGTACAATCCACATGATTTTCATAATATTCATGATAAAAAAATAAATATTTGGATATGGGCAAGTATTCCTAATAATATATATTGGTATAGGGATACCAACTTAATTGCCCAGGAAGTTATAGGAATAACTAGTGATAAAGGTGGACTTTTTAAAGTGAAAATCAGAAATAAATCTTGTGTAGCGTCAGGTCAAATCTATGCTTTAAGAAGACAAATTTATGGTTTAAATCTTATAGGCGCTCCTTATTTTTTTATTAATGGTGGAAAGACCAAATTTTTTGGAGATAAAATTGGTTATGCAATAGGAGATTCTATTAAAATTAAATTTAACAATAAAAGTGATTATTGTGATTATTATGTGCCAGAAAAAAATGATTATCAATGCCTATTTTTTTGGGATGGTAAATTTGTTGGTAAAGACTCTTCATTTACTGTATCTTCGGAATTGTCAAAAATTTATAAATTAGACGTTTTGTGGATGAAAAAGAATGATACAGATTTTTATAATATTTTGGGACTTCATTCTGACTTACCTGTTATAAATCCCGATTTATACGAGATTTTACCTCAAAGAAAATATGCTATTGGTGATACTTTTAAGATTAAAATAGCAAGTGATTCTGCAAATGCAGATATTTATATAAATGATAAATATACTCTTGATAATTATTTTAAGTTTAAGCAAATCAATGATACAGTATGGGAAGCTAATATTACTAATTCCTATTTTCAGAATAAAAAAATAACGCATCCCGATTCTTTAAGGGTGATTTTATGGTTAGCAACTAATACAATGGATAAAATTAAATTTACATTAATATCACCTAATAATAAGAAATCAACATTTTACACTGGATTTAATGCAACAGATAATTATTACATTATTGGACAGCCTTTTTGTGGATCGCATATAACCATTTATGATATAGGTTTGGATATAAATTTTTATGCTGATTATTATTGTTCCAAGGATTATTTGGAGCGTAAGCCTTATATATTTACCAGTTTGTATCCTATTGTTTTTTCTGGTTATGGTAATAGGAGTTTAGATAGTTCTTTTTTTATAAATAAATATTATAGCGATTGTGATAGGGATATTAATAGGACTTTTGTTTTTAACTATGGAGAAAATGAGTTTATCGGCAATTTTTCCAATCTTTTAAATGCCTCTATTTATGGGAAATGGAAAATAATTGTTCACAAACCTAACGATAGCTCTATCGTTATAATGCAACCTTTAATGGAACTCCCTTTTATAGATATAAAACGCAGATTTTCTGATAATAGATCTTCTGATGTATATTATTCCGTATACGAAAATTATACTGCAGAAAAAATTGCAGAAAGACTTGATACATTGACTTACAAAATGAATAAACGAGGACATGATAGTTTAATGATCCAATTAAGTTTTTATGTTAAAAATCGTGTCTCATCTTTAAATGTAGTTAATAGAAGTTATAATGTGAAATTTATAATAGATGTTGAAAAAAGAAATATATATTACGACAACCAAACCTATTTGTGTTCACCCAACGGAGATGGTGTGAATGATTACTGGAATCCGCTGGAGACCATAGGAAATACTTATCCTATTTTGAAAGAGGCTCAGCCTTCCAGTTTGCTTATCAATATTGTGAATGACAAGGGGCTTGTAATACGCTCCTTTACTATGGCAGATGAACCTAAGGGCTGGGACGGCCTGGACAAGGACGGCAGACCTGTGCCCGGAGGTGTGTATTGGTATATTGTTTTTTACCGTGACCAGAAATATTACGGAACAATCTTTATTGTAAAATAAAATCCAAAAAGTTATAGAAATGAAAAAATTAGTTTTTCTGATAATATTGGCATTTTCGTTTAATCTATATTGTCAACAAGTTAATTTGTATGACCGTTACGGTAATGCTATTGCCTATGTTGATTACGGTAATAATGGTGCAATTTATACCTGGGATGGCACTCCTGTGGCTTTTATTGATCAGCAAGGTAATGATTATGCTGTTTTTACATATAATGGTGATTTCCTCGGATGGTATGAGAATGGTGCGATATATGATCAGAATGGAAATATTATGGCCGCCTCGGAAAATAATCTACTTACTGTGCCTTCTGTCGCACCTGTAAAAGCCGTTCCTCAGATAGAACCAGTGAGACCTGTAACGCCTGTTGCCCCTGTAAAGCCAATATTCACTTCTTCCTGGAGTTCAATGGACTTTTCGGATGTGTTTAAATGAGTTTTGCTTAATGTCTGTTTTGTTTTACCTTTGAGGAAATTTTAATTATTCTGAATTATGAGACGTATCAGATTTATTCTGGCTGCAGTGCTTGTGTTTGCTCTGTTTTTCTCTTCGTGCAAGCAGAATAAGCCTCAGCATAAGATTAAGTATGTCTTTGTCTTTATAGGTGACGGAATGGGGCTTAATCAGGCTTATATCCCGGATGTGTATCTGCGGGAACGAGGTATTGATAGCATAAGTTTCCTGCATTTTCCTAATATCGCTCTGACACAGACCAATTGCGCAGATAAGGATAAAATTACGGACTCTGGAGCTGGTGGCACTGCAATTTCCACCGGACATAAAACTCAGTTCCAGGCTATAGGTATGGATAGGAATAATGGTAAAAAATTTACTTCTATTGCCGAAATTGCTAAAAGAAACGGATGGAAAGTTGGGCTTATCACTACGGTTGGTCTTAATCATGCCACTCCTGCATGTTTCTATGCTCACGTGCCATGGCGTAATATGTATAATGAGATTGCCCGTCAGATGTGGCGTAGTGGATTTGATTTCTTCGGCGGTGGAGGTGTGATTACTCAAGGTAACCGTGATTCTATGCTGAATGTGGTTTGGGATAGCCTCCGCGCTAATGGTTATACCATAATATTGAACAAAGATAATTTTGACAAAAAGCTTACAAAGGCTTCCCGAGTGTTTATGACTGATACTCTTTCACTTGATAAGGATAATATTTATTTCCAGATTGACAGCCTCAGCCGTGTTACATTGGCTGATTTTACCTCGCGGGCCATTAAGTTCCTTGATAATCCTAAAGGATTCTTCCTAATGGTAGAAGGAGGAAAAATTGACTGGGCCTGCCATGCCAATGATGTGGCTGCTATGATATATGAAACGCTGGATTTTGACCGTGCTATACGTGTGGCTATGGATTTTTACCGCAAACATCCGGATGAGACTGTTATTATTGTTACAGCTGACCATGAGACTGGAGGATTGAGCTACGGATATAACGACACAAAGTATGATACTTACTTTAATAAACTGGCTAAACAACATCGTTCTAAAACCTTTCTTGTAAATTTATTAAAAAAACAAGGTGCTGAGACTTACGCCTTTAAGCCTATGGTGGAAAAATACATTGATATGGATTATGATATTACCACTTCGCCAGAGACTACACCACAAGAATTTGTTAATGCTTATGTTGACAGGTTGCAGCATGAGGCCGGTATTGGATGGACAACCCACTCTCATACAGGTATTATGATTCCAACTTATGCTATAGGCCCTGGCACCCAGCAGTATCATGGTATTATTGACAATACTTTTACTTTTAACTTCTTACTCAAACAAACAGGATTGAAAAAATAACTCCTGAATGGATATTATGAATCTTTTGCCAGAAGACCGTTTCGCTCAGGTGGACGATCTTCTGGCTTTTATTAGTATTTATGATGATGATAATCGCACTCACGCGTTTTTGCAGCTGTTAGAGGATAATGCCGAAGACATACGTGGCAAGGTTTGTGTGGAGCTGGGCACAGGCATTGGTCTGCTGAGTGAGAAATTGGCGCAGCTGGGTGCCCGTAAGGTCTATGCCGTGGAAGTTAATCCTTTCCTTTTCCAGATAGCACAGAAACGTTTATCCCGGTATAAAAACGTAGAACTTATCCAGGCTGATGCCAGGGATTTTGTGCCGCCTGAGCCTGTCCATACCCTTGTGCATGAGTTTTACGGACAACTGCTTTACGACGAAGAGCTTTATATCCTTGACCAGCTGCCGTGGAAGCCTGCTGTTGTCCTGCCCGACGGTGGAAAGCTTGCAGCAGGACTGATGGATATTGAGGAGTTTGACGACCCCGTAGTCAATGCAGATTTTATGCAGCAACTTTCCGGTGTGCTGGTAAGCGGACTTTTTGACGAAGAGGATGTTCCTCTGGATTTTGACGTGGTAGAGTTCCGTTATGGCAAGCCTTTCCCTCTGAAAATGCGCAAGGATATTTCCGCTTACCAGGGTAATTTGCTGTATTTCGGGCTTAAGGTGATGCACCAGGGCAAGGAAATCTGTCAGGCAGGCCTTTGCTCCAACTGGTCTTATGTATGGACATGGCGCGCGGGCAATATATTTGAAATAGAATTTGTTAGCGGTGCCCGCGCACCTGAGGTGCTGTTCCAGTGGATAGACTGATTAGCGGCGGTATATAACAGTTATGTCACCTTTGACTGTGAAAGGATCTCCGTCTTCAAACCTGCCCTGTGCTAAGTAAATATAAACACCTATTGGCACAAGTTTATTACGGTAATAGCCGTCCCAGCCGCGATTAATGTCATTTGTTTCAAAGATGAGCTTTCCGCGGCGATCAAATATTTTCAGATTATAGTCTTTAACAGGTTTGTTTGTTACCGGGTGGAATATGTTAATTTGTGGTTTATTGGGATTATAATAGCCTCCGTTAGGTCCGTTGATATCTGGCACAAAAGCATTTGGGAATATTATATCAGCTGCTTTCTTTTCTACGTTAATTGTTTTGTGTGCTGTATCTGAGCAGTGTCCGTTGGAAGCTATTAGTGTTATGTTATATAATCCTGGCCGGGTGTATATGTGTACAGGTTCACATTTATCCTGTACTTGTCCGTCGCCGAAATTCCATTTATAAGAAGTGGCATTCATGGATAGGTTTTTTATAATAAGCGTGTCTCCGGCCTTGCATTTTTCTGCATCAAAGGCAGCAGATGGCCTGGGATATACTATAACTGTGTCATAGACAAGGATTGTTTGCATGGTGTCAAAGATGGCCAGCTGTATAAAATGGATGCCTTGTTTCAGAGTATATTCAGCATTTTTATCTTCTGAAATTGGTATCTGGTCAACAAACCAGCTGACATTCATATTTTCCGGAGGTTCAACGCTCATTTTGATTTTGAGTGGTGCGCATCCTTGATGCGGAGTGATGGCGAGTTTGAAGTTTAATTTCTTGTTGTGCAAAGGTGCAGAAAAACTTAGTTTCTGGTCATGTGCTTGTTGTGATGGTAAAGCATGATCAGGTATAGCCTGTATATTAGCAAGAGTATCACGGTGAAACAGATTTAATGTCCTGCTATTTTTACTATTACTGTATGAAACATTTTTGCCAGTATTGGGCTTAGTTGAATTTCCGTTAAACGGTTGACGTGATATAACAGTGGAAAAATCCGGATTTTTAGCGGGTTGTATTACAGGGTAAGTCTCTCTCTTGTGTGCTATTTTTACGGATATAATAGTAATTACAGTTATTGCTATTATTGTTGCAATACTCTTGAACCATAGGGTTTTATACCATGGTCTGGCAATTTGTGCTTGTATATTTTTCCATACCTTTTGTGGTGGTTGCTTCTGGTAATTTTCAAGCTTTTGTTTTATGTATTGTTCAATTGCCATTGGGTTTATTTATGTAATTTTTAAGATGCATAAGTTTTTTTTGCAAGAGTTTTCTGGCACGATGATATTGTGATTTAGAGGTTGAAACGTCAATGCCAAGCATTTCAGCTATTTCCTTATGTTTATAACCTTCAATTGCATATAGGTTAAATACTGTCCGGTATCCGTCCGGTAATGATTGCACAGCTTTAAGTATTTCTTCCATAGTGAAATCAGGGTCTTTGATTTCGTAAGTTTCAATGTTCGTTTCGTTAATTTCCGTGATGTCGCTCTGAAAGCGGTGTTTTTCCCTTTTGTGAAAATGTTCAATAGCTGTGTTAATGAGGATTTTTTTTAGCCAACCTTCAAAAGAACCTCTTTGCTCAAAAGTTTTGATGTATTTAAAAATTTTGATAAAACTTTCCTGGAGAATATCCTGAGCTTCTTCTTCGCTTCCGGCATAGCGTAAAGCCAGACCGTAAAGCATAGGCGCATACTTATCGTATAACTGTTTTTGTGCCTGCGGATTTCCTCGCCTGAGTTTTTTCAAAAAATCTTTCTCCAGCATCTAACTTTTTTAATTTAGATAAATGAAAATTAATGAAGGTTGCTTTTGCATAAAAAAATATTAGTGGTTTTTAATGAATTTAAATTCCTCCCATTCATTAAGTAATATTTCGGATAGAGGTCTTTTGGGAACATAATGATTACCTTTTTCATCTCTGTAATATCGTATGTCACTGTCTCCTGGTTTCATATCTTTCCAGATAACATTTTCTTTAGGTTTTCCCAGTGCCAGAACAGCTTGTATATCAAAGAATTCTGGTAAATGTAATATTTCTCGTTGTTTGGGCTTATTCATTGCAACAATGACACATCCACCATATCCAGCTTCTACGGCCGCAAGGAGTAAAGTTTGTATAGCTATACCCAGGTCAACATAGGTCCAATGTGCTATATAATTATCACTTATCCTGCGGTCTATCCCTATTACAATATAAGCAGAAGGTCTTTCTCCGGGTTCTGGCCCCTGCCAGTCTTTTAGGTAACCAGCCCATTTAAGCGTAGGAAATAGCTGTTCTTTAATATTTTTGTCATTTATTATAAGATATTTGAGGGCTTGTTGGTTTCTGGCATTAGGTATCAGGCGTACCAGTTCAATCCACTGTTTCATCTGTTGATAAGGTATTTCAACATTTTCATAGAAACGGCGGAAGGTTTTGTTTTTATAAATTAATTCTTTTAGCATAGGGATTATTTTTATAATTTTATTGCAAACATAATGAGAATTTTAGAAAAAAATTAGTATGAAATGTCATATTTTTCTATTAATTTGAAAAAATTACGCAAAGCCAAGCGTCTGAGCCAGTCGGAATTTGCCAGGATATTTTCTCTAACCCGGGCTACTGTTGGTGCTTATGAGGAGGGCAGAGCAGAGCCAAAACTGGATAAGTTAATTGAAATTGCAAATTATTTTGGTCTAAGTGTTGACCAGTTAATAAGTAAAAAACTTTCTGTTAATGAGATATTTAGGTATGACCAGAAATTGGAACGGTCATTGAATTCCATTCCTTTTGTTCCTCTGGCAGATAAAAAGACTTTTATAGAAGCGATGAAATATGGTCAGAGTTTTGATTATAAGCATATTAACATTCCCGGATTGTTGGCAGACATAGCAATAGAGGTTGAGGATTTTTCCGGACTGAAAAATACAATAGTATTTGGCGTAAATCCTGTGCGCGCTACAGGGTTGAAGTGGAAAATAGGTGTTTCCGGAAAGTCGTATATCATTGTCTATGATGATGAAAATTTTGATGGAGTTTTGAAATTTTGGAACGTTTGTTGTCTATTATCAAAGGATATTGATAATTTGGTACATACCGACGCCAGGCTTCAGCGTATAGAAGCCAAGTTGGACCTGTTAATAAAAAAAGGAAAACTATGAAGAGGATATTTTTCATTATAGCTTTTATCTTTTTATTAGATTTTGCTTTTGGCCAGGATCAAGGTATTCACCCGATGCGCTTTTATGTGGATAGTGCAGGAAAGATATATGTAAATTTGCATCAGCCGTTGTATTTTAAGATTTCTGCTTCGCCAAAGGTAAATTCAAAAAAATACCTGCTACATTCCCGTGCCACACCTACTGTCGTTAATCCTTTATATTTCAAACACGAAGGGGTGAATATTGTTTATACGCCCTGGGCTATTGATACTGCTACACGCCGTCCGATATATCCGCGGATTGACGTTGATTTTATTGTTTATGTTGATGGAACTCCGCCTGTGACTTCTATTAAGTTGAATAAACCCGGGATATTGTACAGGGATACTTTGTATTTTTCGCGTGGGTTGAAGGTTTATTTCCGGGCTAAGGATAATATTGCTGGGACGGATTCTATTTTTTATTCTATAGATGGCCAGCCGTATGAATATTTCAGGGATTCTCTGGAATTTGATTCCGAGAAGGTTTATATACTCCGTTACTTTGCAGTGGATAAGGTAGGAAATGTGGAGAAACCGCATAAATTTGTATTTAAGATAGATAATTCTGCTCCGGTAATGAATTTCCGGGTTGTGGGCAATAGCAAAGGAGATGTGCTTTCGCCGCGTGCCCGTATTGAGATAAAAGCCAGAGACCAGTTCACCAATGTAAAAAAGGTTGTTTATTCCATAGATGACGAACAAGAGCAGGTTTATTTGCGGCCGATATCTTTATGGGGATTACCAGAAGGTTGGCATACATTAAAGTATTATGCTATTGATATTCTGGGTAATAGAACACCTACGGTAAAATATAAATTTTTCCTTGACCGCACAGCTCCAGTTCTGTTGGAGGAAATAGTGGGTAATAGTTATTTTGTAGGATATAAGCAGTATCTTTCTGGCAATTCAAAACTTAAGCTCACAGCTATAGATAATTTTGCAGGAGTAAAGGCTGTTTATTACTCTTTTGATGGAAAGACCTGGCAGGTTTACACTGGTCCTATTCCTTTCCCTAAAAAGCAGAGGGTATTTACTCTGCGTTATTATGCTGTGGATAGTGTGGGGAATAAATCTGATATTAATGAGAGTGCAGCTCAGCGAGGCGGTGTATTTACCACTTTTGTGGATCTTACTCCACCTTCTATTTCATATTCCTTTGATGATTATTACAGGTATGGTGACACTCTTTTCATTGGACCAAACTCCCATTTGAAAATTTCGGCTTATGATAAAGAGTCTGGTCTGAAAACAATTTATTATCAAGTAGATAATGACAGTGTGCGTGAGTATAAAAATCCGCTTAATTTTACAGATGAGGGCAATCATAAGTTGACCGTAACAGCTCAGGACAACGTTAATAATATGTCATTTAAGGAAATAACTTTTAAGGTGGATACTACTGGGCCGCATATAAATGTTATTTTCAGTATTCATCCATATAAGCTTACAGATATGCTTGTGGCTTATCCTAAAAACGTGAAATTGTTTATCTCAGCCTGGGATAATATGGTAGGGGTAAAAGATGTAATGGTATCTGTGAATAATGGTCCTTATAAACCATTAGTGAATGCTCTGTGGAACTTTAGCGAAGGGGCGAATGTGGTTGATATTATTGCAACAGATTATCTGGGTAACAAATCAGTAAAATCTGTTAATTTTGTGATTAAGTAAAATAAATGGAGACTTGATTTTTTTAAATTTTTAATTTTTATATATTTGCTAATAGTACACGTTTTTTGTAAACTCTTTGTCAATAACCGGTAAAAATATTTACTGATGAAAAATTGGTCAATTAGAACTACGTTAATTATATTTTTCGCATCCATATTGATTGTTATTTTAGTTTTGAATGCCATTATTTTCGGATATTTGCGCAATGCTATAAGAGTAAATGATTTGATAAAAACTTATTACTCTTTTAATCTTAAATACAAAGATTATATTCAAAGTCAGTATGATTTTTTGGTCAATTACCAGAATGACCCTATTTTTTTCAGGACAGAGCAAAACGAATATATCCGGCGCCAGCAGATATTGTATAATGAATTGAAAAACGACATCCAGCCTTTTTTTGAAAATCCTTTTATTAACCAGAATGAGATAGAAAAATTATCCCAGATAAAAACCCAGCTGGAGTTAATTGACGGATATTTTAATGACCTGAAACACAAATTATATATCAGAGGTAATCTTGGTTTAAAAAGTGGATATATTGGTAAGGTGCAGGAATACTACGAAGTACTCAAAGCCAATAGTCCTAACAGGCAGTTTACCGATTTGGTAGAACAGATACATAATGATTTTCTGGCTTATGTGTCTTCGGCAGATGAAACATATTACAAATCTTTCTTATCGCATTATACACAGATTAACCGGCTAATACAAGGATTAGAGCCGCTTAATAATCCGCAGATAGATACTTCAGTAGTTACCAATACTACGGCTACTTATAGCAATTTGATAGTGCAGGCTGTCAATGAGTATAAAAATTATTTCCGTAGTTTGATAGAACTTGATAATGAACTGGGGCTTTCGGGAAATAAAGGAGTTATCAGTGCCTGGGCAGATGTGGTAAATAGCACTACCGGAGTTTTTAATGTTATTAAGGAGGATTTAGTTACTTATAGCGGTGGTTTTCTCACCAAGGAATTGCGTACCTTTATAATTTTCTTTACAATTATTTTTATACTTCTCCTTGGTATTTTTTGGTTTAATTTACGTTTGTTCAGACGCAGTTACCAGCGTGTATATCAATATATTCAGCCTTTGCGTTACGGTCAGCTACCTGAAATTATTGATATAGACATCAAAATACACGACGAGATAGGGGAAGTTCTTAATGTGCTCAATATCTATATTGGAGCTTTGCATAAAACAGTGGAGTTTGCGCAGGAATTGGGTAAAGGACGTTTTGATGTTGAGTTCCAGCCTTTGAGTGAGAAAGATATGTTAGGTAATGCCCTGTTGCAATTGCGTGAAGACCTGCGGCGTGCACAGGAAGAAGAGGAAAAAAGAAAGGAAGAGGAACGCATACGTCAGTGGACTAACGAAGGTATTTCCAAATTTGCCGAATTACTCCGTCAGAAGGCAGATAAAATTTCCGATCTGGCGCGTGTGGTAATAAAGAACCTTGTCAATTATCTTAATGCCAATCAAGGGGCATTCTTTTATCTTAATGATGAAAATCCGGATGATGTTTTTCTGGAGCTTATAGCTACTTATGCCTATAACCGTGAGCGTCGTAAGCAGAAGAAGTTTAAGCTGGGCGAAGGCTTAGTCGGTACTGTTGCCCTTGAGAAAGCTACTACTTATATGACTGATATTCCAGAGGATTATGTTTCCATCACTTCCGGATTGGGTGGTGCTACTCCGCGCAGCTTGCTTATAGTTCCGCTGAAGTATGAGGAAGAAGTGGTAGGTGTTGTGGAGATTGCTTCATTTAATGAGATGAAGGATTATGAGATTAACTTTGTAGAGCAGGTGGCCGAGTCCATTGCTGCTACGCTTTCTCTGACAAAGATTAATGAGAGAACTGCCCGTCTGTTGGAGATGTCGCAGCTGCAAGCCCGTGAGATGGCAGCCAAAGAGGAGGAGATGCGTCAGAACCTTGAGGAATTGAAAGCCACTCAGGAAGAAGCAGCCCGCCGTGAGGCCCAGCTCCAGAGTTTGCTCAATGCTATTGAGAGCGCAGGTTTTGTTACTGTTCTGGATTTGAATGGCTTTATTGTAAGGGTTAACGAACGTCTGCTGGATTATCTCGGCGTATTGCGTGATGACCTGGTTGGCCATCATATTTCCGAGTTTGACCTGGACGGGCATACAGCTAAAGATGATTTTCTGGAGAGAATTATTTCTGGCGAGACTGTGCATATCTTGCGTAATTTTGAGATTAATGGGCAGATGTACTGGTTTGACGAATATTATTCTCCTATTAGGGATGCCCGGGGAAATGTTATTCAGATAATAGTTATATCCACTGATATTACTGAAAATGTTAAGAAGGCCCAGGAGCTGGAACAAAAAGCTATGGAGCTGGAGGAGCGTGAATCTAAGTTAAAACTTGAAATGGCTGAGTTGACCGAAGCACGAGACCAGTTGCAAAAGCAGAGGGATAAAGCAGAGAAGGAGCTTAAAGAACTTGCTCAAAAACAAGCAGCGCTGAACAGGGCTCTAGAGGTGGCCCGTAAAAGAGAAAAAGAATCAGATGAACTTATTAAAGATTTGCTAAGACAAAAAGAAGAATTACAGGATAAATATGAAGATTTCCTGGCTAATAAAGAGATAGTGGAATATATGTATAGGAAGATAGAAAAACAAGAAGATAGCGTATTCAAGGAACTGGCTGAGGCCAAGAAACTGCTGGCAGAAAAAGATAAGAGAATCAAAGAACTGGAAGAAGAACTGGAAAAATGTCGTAAAGACTCGGATAAGCGAAAAGGTAAGAAATAGATGTGATTTGGCTTAAAAAAAATCCTCCCAGAGATTTTCCGCTGGGAGGATTTTTATATTATCTCATATGTTCTGATGGTATAAGTGATTTAAAGCCTTTTCCGAGAATTTCTTTTGCTTCAAAAATAGTTATGAATGCCTCGGGGTCTATTTTGGAAATATGGCTTTTCAGAACCTCTACTTCCCGGCGACCTACTACTGTGTAAATGATGTTTTTCTCGCGGTTGTAATACATTCCGCGGGCAGGGATAATAGTACCGCCACGGTCCAGGGTGTTTAAGATAATGTCTCTTATTTGTTCGTGTTTGTCGGATATTATGAATATTGCTTTGTTGTAGTCAAAACCTTCCAGAGTGATGTCAATAACACGTCCGGTAATGAAGATGATGATCATTGAGTAGAGAGGAATAGACCAGTCTTTGAAGGCTATGAGGGTGAGCATTGCTATTGTACTGTCAACATACATAAGTAATTGTCCTATAGGCATCTTGGTATATTTTTCCAGTATAGAAGCTACTATGTCTGTTCCGCCGGAAGTGGCACGGGAACGGAATACCAGCCCCAGGCCTATGCCTACCAGTACACCGCCGAATATGGCAGACAAAAGTGGGTCGTTGGGTACCAGAGGTTTATCACCCCAGAGGTTTTGTAAAGCATCCACGAATATAGCTGTAGAGACAAAACCTACCACAGTTTTTACTCCAAAGCGCGGGCCCAGGATGCGAGATCCGATGATAGTTAGTGGAATATCCATTGACAGGGCAGTCAGACCAATGGGCAATCCGTGGGGTAAAAAATTATCAACAAAAGGTTTGGTGACGTGGTGAATGACTATGGCTATACCATACACTCCGCCTGGGGCAAATTTGTATGGGTTTATGAAAAATACAAAGCCCAGAGCCATTATGAATGTTCCTACAAGTATGAAGGAATACGCTACAAGCCATTCTTTGGAAAGAAATTTTTCCTTGGTGATTATTCCCATATCTTTTTGTTTTTCAAATTTTGCTGCAAAGCTAAAATTTTAACTTATTAAAAGCTCTGATATTTGTATAAAAATTTTTTATCGTGTTATCTTTACCGAAATTATGAACAGTATGGATATGAAACGGGGCTTATTACTTATCTTGCTTGGTATTTTTTCCTTTGGTCTTTTTGCCCAGGAATATATTGTCAAATTTCCACGGGTAAAGTCAGGCGAGTTACCGTCTTATCTCAGTGTGGATAAAGTGCAAGGAGACAGTATAATAGCTTATATCTGGGGTGAGGAAAATTATAGCAGGTTCAAGAATTTATTTCCGGAAGCTGTAGATTTACCCAAGGCAGGTGCTAATAAGTCTATCGTGATGGCCACCACGGTTGACCAGATGAGTAATTGGGATAGATATCCTGTTTATGAGGTTTATGTGGAAATGATGCAGCGCTTTGCCCAGAAATATCCTTATCTCGTTAGGCTTGATACTATTGGTATGTCTCAGCGCGGACGCCTGCTGCTGGCTGTGAAAATTACAGATAATCCGGATAAGCAGGAATTTGAGCCGCAGGTGTTTTATACTTCCTCAATGCACGGAGATGAGCTGACTGGATATATTGTCCTGCTGCGGCTGATAGATTATTTGCTAAAAAATTACAATAAAGATTCGTTAATCACCTATTTGATAAATAATTACGAGATTTATATCAATCCGCTGGCTAATCCGGATGGGGCTTATGCCGGAGGTAATAATACTGTTAGTGGAGCAATCCGTTATTATGCCAATGGACAAGACCCTAACCGTGATTTTTTCCCGGGGCCACTGAATGGTGACCAGCAGGGCAGTCCGGAAACCGAGGCTATGAAACGATATGCTGCAAGTCATAGTTTTATTATGTCAATGAATTTCCACGGCGGAAGTGAAGTTTACAATTATCCGTGGGATGTGTGGACAAGTGCGGAGAATGCTCACGCTGATGATACCTGGTTCCGCGTTGTGGGGAAGCGTTATGTTGATACTGCCCGCAAGGTTGATGCTAATTATATGACTGACGTCACAGCTTCGGGGATTACCGAAGGAGGTGATTGGTACAAGGTCACTGGCAGCCGTCAGGATTATATGAACTTTGTCCGCCATTGCAAAGAGGTTACCTTAGAGATGTCAAGTACCAAACTGGTTAGATCGGATCAATTGCCTTATTTCTGGAATATCAATTACAAATCTTTGATATACTATCTCCTTGAAGCAGAGCGGGGTTTACAGGGAATAGTCTTAGACAGTGACGGTAAGGGCGATACTGTCAGGGTAAAGTTGATAGGTTATGACAGGGATAGTTCGCTGATATATTCCTACGGTGCTAATGGAAGATATTTCAGGCCTTTGCTACCGGGCAATTACCGTGTTCAGTTATTTGATACTGCTACCAAACAGCTTATCCTGGATACAAATTATCAGGTAAATGATGGACGGAATTTTTTGAGCTATATACCATTACCTCGTGCAAATCGTATTACTTTTTTTGTAAAGGATGTTGAAGGAAAAAGTCTTGCTAATGTTGAGATAAAGGTTTATCCTGTGGCCAGGGATTATCATACTGACCTTGCTGGTATTGATACTGCTATTCTGTCCTCGGGTATATACGAGATACATATTATAGACACGTCCTTGAATTATCATCAGGTATTTTACGAAAGTATATACCGGGATGATACATTGAGATATATTTTGCCTTCATCAGTCATCACTGATAGCAATGAAATTACCAATGAGGCAGCAGTAGCGGTTTATCCTGTGCCTGCCAGTGATTATGTTTATATCCGTGGCAAGGATTTACAGGAGGTAGAAATATTTTCTCTCTCTGGTAAAAAAATCCTTTCCCGCCAGGTTGATATGGATTTTTTGTCCATAGACATTTCCAGTTTGCCTGCGGGTATTTATTTAATGCATATCCGTAGCGCTGCAGGTATAACTGTCAGGAAGTTTCTTGTAGAGTAGGTTGTATTTCCTCAGGTTCTATCCGCCGGATGTCAATGTTGAGTACAGCAAACATTATTGTGGTGATGGGGCTGAGGTAATTGAAGAATGAGTAAGGGAGATATTGCACTGTGGGCACTCCGAGCACGCGCGACTGGGTAGCTCCGCCGGTGTTCCACGGTACCAGCACAGAGGTTACTGTTCCACTGTCCTCCAGGGTGCGGCTGAGGACCTCGGGTTTGTAGCCCATTTTTTTGTAGGTGTCGGCATACATTTGTCCTGGCACAACAAGGGATAGGTATTGGTCCGAAGCCGTGATGTTAACAAATATGCAGGTAAAGGCTGTGGAAGTGACGAGTGTCCAGGTGTTTCTGGCGAATTTAGCTATTTCCTCGGTGATGCGCTGTAGCAGTCCGCCTGCCGACATTGTTCCGCCAAACATCATTGCCGAGAGTATAAGCCATACTGTCAGCAGCATTCCACGCATTCCGCTGGTAGAGAAAAGATTATCTATGGTTGGGTCGCCAGTGGTTATTTTAATGTCGCCATACATAGCCTGCATAACGCCGATGTAAGATGCCTTAGCGTAGTTATGCTGTATTCCTGTGATTTGACGGATAATATGTGGCTGGAAGATTATTGCTGCAATTCCGCCCAGGACAGCACCTATCATAAGAGCCGGAATAGGAGGCATTTTTTTGACAATCAGTATTATAAGGATTGTGGGAACAAGGAATAACCACAGGTTAATGGTAAAAGTGTGTTCTATAGCAGCCTTGACCTGTGCCACAGAGGTTGGAGCAGCTGCAAAGTTGTAATTCAGACCTATGATGAAGAAAATTATTAGAGTCAGTCCCATTGATACCGTGGTGGTATGTGTCATATAGCGTATGTGTGTAAAGATGTCTGTTCCGGCCATAGCTGGTGCCAGGTTTGTAGTGTCGGACAGAGGCGACATTTTGTCGCCGAAATAAGCCCCGGAAATTATTGCACCGGCTATCAGTGGTTTACTGATGCCCATAGCAGAGCCGATGCCCAGCAGGGCTACGCCTATTGTTGCTATTGTGGACCAGGAGCTGCCAGTGGCCAGGGATACCAGTCCGCTTATTACCACAGCGGCAAAGAGGAATATTTTAGGATGAATCAAATCCAATCCGTAATATATGAGGCCTGGCACCACGCCGCTGATTAGCCAGGTGCCCGAGAGCGAACCGATGAGTAACAGAATCAGGATGGAAGACATAGATTTGCCGATGGTATTAACAATTTCCTGGCGTATGGTATTCCATTTGATACCCAGGCTCAGGTCTATAATTGCTGCAATCATTGCTGCTATGATGAGAGCCAGCTGGTTAGAACCGTCCAGTGTGGCGTCGCGCCAGATAAAGACGTTGAGCGTCAGTAGGATAATCAGAATAATCAGAGGTAGAAAAGCAATAAACAAAGTCGGCTTACGTCCCGGATATTCCATTGATCTCGGTCTTTGCTAAATTTTGCCATAGTTAATAATTTTTTCATAAGAGCGCAAATTTTTATGAGATCAGAATTTTTCCGTGGTGCAGTGGATCTGTTGCTGCGTGAGGGATTGAAGCGGATATAAGGCGAAGGCCGGCGCTGCTGTTGTATTTACCTTATTTGTAGTGTTTTTTTGTGATGACAGGATTGTGTTTGACGGGGCACTGCGTTGTTGATGTTTTTGGGCAAGAGGATTGCGTAATGAGAGTGATTTGCTTTTTCCAGTGTTTAGGAAAGGTAGTTCAGCAATGTTTTAGTGGTAGCCCTGGCGGGCGGATTGAAAGGCTTGTGGCAGTTTTTTGTGTGGATTGTATTGCTTTATCCGTGTCAGCTGCATTATTTTTTGCTCTGAGGAGAGAGGCTTGCAACAAGGCTTAGGTATAGGCATTGTCCGGTGGATGAGTAGCGAGGCTTGTGGCAGTTTTTTGTGTGGATTGTATTGCTTTATCCGTGTCAGCTGCAT
>CAZYSM010000030.1:0-1265 GCA_964649975.1 uncultured Bacteroidales bacterium
CAAAGAAAAAGAAAGACAAAATTAGCAATATGCTTATTTTTCTGTGCATTTATCGCACTGTTTTAGTTGTTTTTCCGTAAGGATTTTTTTCCATACCTGGCAGAAATCATCACTGGTGGCCTGAGAACATTCCTGTAAATATCTCTGGTTTATCTTTTTTGCAAGTTTTGCGCGTGCTTTATCCGTTTGCATACCAAAGATAACGAACATATCCGCAGTTTCCAGATAACTGTATGCAGCCTGGGCCAGTCGTACAAAAGAAGTGTCTGTGGAAGTGGTGTCCAGTTTGTATTTAATGATAACATTACTACGGGATATTAGCATCTCAGGAATTAAGATAACAAGTAGCAATAATACCACTATGGCCAGAATTATTGATAATGATCGTGTTTTTTTCCTGCGTTCAAATTTGAAATCCATTGTATTAAGTTTTTATATTGTTTCCCAGATTAGCATAAACTTCAAAAATTTTTTTCAGAGGGTTATGTGATTTTGAAAGCACTTCTATTTTGACTTTTGTAGAACCTTTCTGCGTCATATTTAGCTGTATGGCTGCCATTTTGGATAAATCTATTATTAGTGAACGTTTCACAGGCCCCCGGTCATTTACCCTTACCACCACGCACCGGTTATTGCGCACATTATAAACTTTTATTATAGTGCCCAGCGGTAGATGACGGTGCGCTGCTGTGTAGTCATACATATCATAACGCTCTCCGCTGGCTGTAATTCCGCCGTTAAACCCAGGACCATACCAGGTGGCATATCCGGTTTGATAAATATGGGCTTTTGTTTGGATTTCCGGTTTTAGTTCAAAATTTTCTTGTTTGTTACATATTAACAGAGAGGTGATTATGTAAAATATTACAGTTAATGCCTTATTCATTTTACAGATGTTCTATGAGTTTTTCCAGATGTATGCCTCTGGAGGCTTTTAGCAGGATAAATTTGTTTTTCAGAGGGTTAGATTGTAGCCATTTAGCCATCTCCTCGCTGGTGGCAAAATGCGGATATTTGCTATTTACCCTCCCAAAAATTTCTCCCACAAGATAAATTTCCGAAAATCCCAGCTTTTCGGCCAGGCTAAGGATTTTTTTGTGTTCTTCGTCTTCTATCTCTCCCAGCTCCAGCATATCTCCGAGGATAAGGACTTTGTTGTCTGCCTGCAGCCCGGCAAAGCTTTCCAGAGCTTTGCTCATACTTGTTGGATTGGCATTGTATAAATCAAGGATAAGGGTATTGTCCCTGGTCTTTTTTATTTGTGA
>CAZYSM010000030.1:1365-31488 GCA_964649975.1 uncultured Bacteroidales bacterium
GGCAGCAGGCTGTCATCTATGTTCAGGAATATCGTTCCGTTGTGTTTTTCCAGATAGCGGTATAAAGCTGTTTTAGTCTGGATAAGGTTTTCGTGTGATCCAAATCCTTCAATATGTGCCGTTCCTATGTTGGTGATTAATCCGTGGGTAGGACGGGCTATCTCACACAGCTGAGCTATTTCTCCGGGATGACTTGCACCCATTTCCACTACTGCCACCTGGTAATCAGGTGTAATTGAGAGTATTGTAAGCGGAACACCTATGTGATTGTTCAAATTTCCCTGGGTGGCGTAAGTTTTATATTTTTTGCTTAATACCTGGCGGATTAGTTCTTTTGTTGTGGTTTTTCCGGCTGTGCCAGTGAGGCCTATAAAAGGGATGTCCAGTTGTTTACGGTGATAAGTGGCCAAATCCTGCAGAGTTTTCAGACTATTCTCTGTTAGTATTGTTTTGCCAGGTATGTGGTAGTCAGGATTGTCCACTATGGCCAGTACGGCGCCTTTTTCCAGAGCATTGCTGGCAAAGGCGTTGCCATCAAAATTTTCTCCTTTTAGTCCAAAGAAAATATCTCCTTTTTCAATTTTCCGGCTGTCAGTGCTGACCCTGTATCCATTTTTTGTGTATATTGAATAAATATCTTTGATAGTCATTATATTAACATTTTTACGAAATATTCCTTACCATCAATTTGTTTTTTCTCAAAGCCCATCTTTTTGAGGTATCTTTGATGAGATTTGTTAGCGGAATAGCATATAAGGCGTGTATAACCGTCTTCCAGAAAATGTTTGTAATAAACCGTGAAAACATATTTTCCGAGTTTGAAATCACGATAAGCCGGTATAGCATAATCCAGAGTAATTAACAGGGTTCCAGGTGAGTATTCCCTTGCCATAAATATTCCGGCAACATTCATATTCCGCAGAATGAAAAAACTATAGCGGTTTTTTACAGGTTCATATTTAAAATCCGGAAAGTATTTTTTTATGTCTTTATCGTAGAAATTCAGAAATTCTTTTAAATAATAATTATCTCCTCTGATATTCAGGACTTTAAAAAATTCCTTTTCCAGAAACATCTTGGTTAGATAGTAGATGTTTATCAGGGCAATAGATCCGTTGACGAATGCCACAGGAATTGATCCAATTAAAAAACCATACAGGGAAAATAGCGCCGAACCTATGAGGTTGATCACTCTCAGACGTAGAATTGAATTCATCAAGATAGAAATCAAAACTATTACTGAGGCAACATATCCAAGGATTTCAAGCCAGTGATGCATCATTTCTTTTTGATTTAAGGTTATACAAAAAACGGGAAGTTTCACGGCTATAGCCGTGAAACTTCCCTAAAGTTATAAAAATCAAAGATTTTAAAAAATTACTTTTCTTCAGTAGGATTAACCTGGGCGTTCATAATTTCAATGAGAGTATCGGTAATATCCATACCCGGGTCTCCGTATAACAGAGCTGACTTGTTCAAAATAAGATGATATTTTTTGTCTTTATTAAAGCGATTGATGGTGTTCATCACACTATCGGTAACACGCATCATAATGATTTGCTGATCCTGAGCAAGTTCCTGGCTTTTCTGCTGATACCACTGCTGGACGTTTTGCTGTTCAACCTGTAATTTCTGCATTTTTTGTTGATAAGTCAGGCTGGTAATAAGACCTTTTTTGTAGTTATCCTGCAGGGTAAGAGCCTGTTGTTGTATGGAATTTAATTTTGATTGAAGCTGTTTTTCGTATTTGTTTTGTTTATTGTAGTAATTAATCATCAAGGTATTATACAAGTCATAATGATTAAGCAGAGTATCCACATTTACGTATGCTACGTTAAGATTGGAACTGACTGGTTTGGCCGTGGTAGGCTGAGTTTTTTTCTTGGATCCAGAAACAGCAAAAATAATAGCCACAAGAGCTACTAATATGGCCAGAATGCTAATAATCAAGCTGGTTTTGTTGTTATTCATTTTCCTGTGTTTTTATTGTTTGATAATCTATTGGTTTTATAAACGAAAGAGCTATTAAAGATAATAAGCCGAATGAAACTAACAAAATTATTTGTGTTGCATGGGCAGTGAACGCATAAGTAGCACCATAAGGATTAGCCTGTATGCCATATAATTTGAGGGATTCTATTGCCATAAAATCCCAGCTGCCCATTCCGCCAGGCGAAGGAAAAACCATGCCCAGGGTGGACATCACAAAAACAACAAATCCTGCTGCCAGTGATAAATGTGAAGTAAAATCAAAAGCAAAGAAAATGACATAAGCCATCAGAAAATACATAGTCCAGATGAAAAAGGAATGGCCTATGAATTCCCATTTTTTGTCCATATTGGCAATGCTGATAATTCCTTGCCAGAACTGGTCAAGTAGTTCATAGAATTTAGCAAAAAAACGGATTTGTTTTAGTTTTTTGCGCAAGACATATATCAAAATCACAGCAATTACTCCTGCCACTGCCAGGGCTATTATCCACGGAATATATTTCCCAAAATTATGTACCGATGCTGCCAGCTGCGGATTATTTTTCCAGAAAAGATGCAGATGGGAGAATTGTATAACTATGGCAATAATAAGAGCGAGGGTCATCATTAACATATCCACAATGCGTTCGGTAACCACAGTGCCAAGTAAAGTTGAAAAAGGAATTTTCTCGTATTTGCTGGTTGTGGCACATCTAACCACTTCTCCGCTGCGTGGTATAGCAAGGTTGGATAAATACATTATCATTACGGAGAAAAACATAGTGGAGAAACGTGGCTTATAGCCAAGAGGTGTAATCATCAGACGCCAACGCAAAACACGGCTTATATGGCTGAATATTCCTAAAATCATTGCTACAAAAATCCACTGGTAATGAGAGTGGATAATTGTTTTCCACATTTTGCCAAAGTCCTGGTGACGGTAAACCAGCCAGAAAAGTATGACGCCTACCGAAAGGAATGCAGCTATTTTCAGTAAGTTAACAAGTTTTTTCTTCATCACTTATCTTCTTTAACCCTGAAAGAATAATATTGCACTATGGGATTGATAAGGACTTTTTCTGCTATTTCTTTGACAAGTTCTTCGGCTTTTGCTTGATTTTCAGCTTCTACGGTTAGAGTAATATGTTTTCCGATACGCACTTTTGATACATTGTTATATCCGAGGCTATGGAGAGTGTTATTGACAGCTTTTCCCTGAGGGTCCAGCAAATTGGGTAAGGGCATGACATCTATTTCGGCAATATAACGCATCTGCTATTGCTTAAAAATTTGCGACTAAATTAATTTGTTTCAAAGGATAAAAAAAATTTATTTTTTCATGATCACGTATCCCGGATTGATGCCTGCTGGCACTGATAGTATCAAGTATCCGCGGGTATTATAAATTAGCACACTGCCCTGGGAAGCAAAATCTACTGCATCAGTAACTATAAGCCAGTTTTTAACAGGAATATAGTTCAAGGCATAAAAAGTATGATTGCCCTGAGGAATAAAGGGGCGTTGTGGTAGTGTTGTATCAACTACGGACATCTTGTATACTCCGAAAACCGGGTTTTGGGTTTGCTGCCATGCTGAAATTAAAAAAAACAGACTGTCTTTGCTGCTGTTAATGCATAAATGGCTTGGAGAGAAGCTCTTATCTGTAAAAATAAAGCTGGTGTCAATGGACATGTCAGTGATATTAATCCGGGTGAGTGCAGGATATTCCGACCGTGGATCACCTTCCCACAATCCGCCATCACTCAATACCCATAGTTTGCCGTTTTTATCAATTACCATACTGTTGGGCTCGTATGTAACCCGCACGGAATCCATTATCTGCCATGTATTAGTATTGACTTTGAAAATTCTATCGTCATTCCGCCAGCTGGCAACAAACAGATAATCACCAGAAAGCACAAGGCTTTCGGAGCTGGTACCAAGATAAATTTTTCGGATAAGTTGCATTTGTTGCGTATTCCACAGATATAAATAAGGACTGTATAGGTCGGAACTAACAGCTGTTGTGCTGGATAGGAAAATCGTATATCGCGGAGACGTCAGGCCGGTCAGCTCTCCGGTTACTTTCAATGTTCCGGCATTGGCACGGATGATTTTTCCGGAATTGTTTACAATTATATAGAGGCTACTGTCCTGGATATAGGCGGATTGTGCCACATCTCCCAGCGGAACATTATTGGCCTTTTTAAAAGCCTCTTGAATGATCTTATTATCCGTGAAGTTATAGATAGTAAGTGAGGCATTGGCATAGGTATAGTTTCCTTCGTTGACGATTATTAAAGCTTGTTTACCTGTATCAAAGGTCAGGGGTTCCGGGCTTGTGTTTTTATGACATCCCAGCAGGAAAATTGTTATTAAAAGGAAAAGATATTTTTTCATATCTGTTTGGATAGAAAATTGGCTGTCTCCCAGCGGGAGACAGCCAATAATTTTTTGAGTTAAGATTTTTAGTGTTCTTCTACTAATTCAAAGTCCACATTAATAATGCTGGCATACTCTTCTCCTATTTCTTTCATATCTTCGTCAATATCTTTGTAGTGCCAGCGCACTTTTACTTTTGATTTTTTGTTTAACTCTTCCAGCAGCAGCAAAATCTGAATGAGCTGCTTTGATGAGGCTGTATTGAAGTATTCTATATTAAAATCAAAGACTGTCTGAGGATTAGGATTTTCCATATATTTTTTGAGCCAGTCAATAACAGGGCGGTAGAAACCGATAGCATCTTCTGGCAGAGATAAACGGGATATTTCAAAATGTCCTTTCTGTGGGTCAAAGTGCACCTTGGGCGTATCCTTGGTTTCTTGTATTATAAGAGGTTCCAGATTATATGCCATGATCCAAAAGTTTTTTAAATAAAATTTTTTACAAATTTAACCATTAATAATGACTTGAAAAATAAAAAGTGAAATTTTATCATTTATTGGGACAAACGAAAAATTAAAAGGATTATTACTTCTGCGGCGAATATCTATAAATCCAAGTCCGGATTTCTGGGCTGTAATAGAATCGATTTCAAGTAGTTTTTTCTTATAGATTTGCGATAGATCTTCTTTATTCATTTTGTTCAGAGATATGATTTTCTCCTCCAGTGCGTTTATTTTTTCATTCTGAATATAGTTTGCACTTGTAAGATAAAAACGGCCGTCTTTATAGTTAATCATAAAAAAGCCTGGTTTCCAGTTCTTATTTTCTTCAATGTTATCTCCATGTTTTTCAATATTTTGCAGCATTTCTATCATTATGTTGTTAATCTTAATGGATACGGTGCTTTCGGGTATTTGATGTTTGAGCATTTCCAGCAACGAAAGAATATTGTCCTGGCTGAAATCACCTTTGAAAATCAAGCGGGCATCAATTTCATTAAGGAAATCGTGGAAATTAATAAGATATTCAATATAGCTTCTGTCCTGGGATTCCAGATGCTCTGTTTTCTGGATGTTTGAGATTTCTATTTCAATGTTCAGATAAAAATATGAATATTGATCATTAATTTCTCTGAATTCGTAAAGCAGCTTGCGTCCTGATCGTTTGGCAATTTCCACCAGCCCTATATTGGCATTGCTGTTATTATCCAATACGTTATTTTTCCGGATCTCTCTGGCCAGCTGCCTGAGTTCGGATAAAGATAACTCGTTAATTCTATCCAGCTTTTCTTTAAGGTAAGGAACGTTTTTGTTAGAAATTATATTAGCAGTGGTAATGTAATATTTATTATCCTTCTTGCTGATATATATCAAGCTATTGTATGACAGATCTTCTTCATCTGGCGTATCCTGGTGTTTTGCAATGTTTTGCAGCCCCTCGCCCATGATGAAGTAAACCCTGTGACGCATGGGGATAATTTCCACTGTCTTTTCAATATTTGTCTTGGCCAGTTCCAAAGTGTTGGCCACAATTTCGGAATTGATTATCCCCCGATAAATGTATTCCAGGTCAGTGCGGTGTATATCCTGGACCATGTCGTGGATAAAATCGTTAAAAACCGGGGCAATGTTACTGTGTGAATTCTCCATAATGTTTTTAAAGGATTTTCAATTTTTAAAGATACGTTTTTTTACGAAAATGTCAAAGTAAAAGTTTATTCTTGTGTGGAAATAACAGTGACCACTATGTTTCTGACAGGCCTGGGACCGTCAAATTCACAGAAAAAAATATTTTGCCATGTGGATAAGCCCAGCTGTCCATTGATTATTGGGATTGTTTCGCTCGGACCTACTAACCCGGCCTTAAGGTGGGCATCTCCGTTATTGTCCTGCCTGTCGTGTTCCCACACTCCGGCAGGAATAAGCTTTTTTAGCAGGTTAATAACATCTGTCTGTACAGAATAATCCCAATTTTCCTGGATCATTATTGCCGCAGTAGCTCCCTGGGCATAAACATTGACAATACCGTTTTTCACTCCACTCTGGGCTACAATTTCTTCCACGGCGGATGTGATGTCATACAAGCCGTTGTGTTTGTCAGTGGATATTGTTATTATTTTCTGCATGGCTCAGTGATTTTTGCTTTTTAGGTGTATAAGCTGCAGCTTGCTTGGCATAGCGGTCGCATAAAGTATTTTCAAAATGAAAAGAATGTGCCTTTATCCAGCGGAACTCAATATAACGTCCGCGGGTGAGACGTTCAAACTTTTTCCAGTATTCTATGTTGCGGACTTTTCGTCCTTGTATGGTGTACCAGTCATTTAGTTGCCAGTTGATAACCCATTCGGTCAGGCCTTTTATTACATACCGGCTGTCTGTTATAATGCGGACTTTTTGTACTTCTGCGGGGATATATTCCAGTCCTTTGATGGCTCCGAGTAGCTCCAGCAAAGTACTATTATTTTTGTCCTCAGTATGTCCCCAGGTGAGCTCATATTTTCCGTTTAGTTTTTTTATTAGTGCTACATATCCGCCTTTGTGTTTATCGTGGAGGTAACATCCATCTGTGTAGATTTCCAGAGCTTCGGGGTCAGGTCTGTCCTTGACATAGCTAAGATATTTTCCGTTGCGTCTGTCCAGTACTATGATTTTTTCCGGGTCATTGAACAATTGTACCTGTTTGTTATCACGGATGGCAAATTTGATTTTAAAGCCAACATGGTAGGTTGACTTCTTTTTGTTATGCAACATTTTCCTTATCTGATACTCGTTTTTTGCCAGTATGCGAGTAAGATCATTGTCTTCAAGGAAAACAAGATTCCGTCTGTAAGGTGCAAAAGCTATGGTTGTATGCCTCTGTCCGTGGGAGATTTTTATCTTGTAATACTGCCCAATCTGTTCCGTGACTTCCAGGCTGAATACCAGCATATTTATTTTCCTTTCTTGCATAGCAAGAAAAATATTATCTTTTTAGCCGTATAAATTTACAAATTTTGTTGTTATGGCGCATACTCATCATAACCATCATCATACTCATGGAATAAATGATCAGAAACTTAATTTGGCATTCATCATTGGCATTGGTTTAAATGTGGCTTTTGTAATTATTGAAGTTGTCTATGGCTTATTGTTAAATTCGGTTGCTTTGCTTTCGGATGCAGGCCATAATTTTTCGGATGTTATTTCCTTGCTGCTGGGTGCCCTGGCCTTTTATCTGTTGAAGGTTAAGCCTCATAAGCGTTATACCTATGGATTGAAAAAATTGACTGTTTTTATAGCTGTGCTAAATTCTGTGTTATTATTTATAGCTGTGGGCGCAATTATTTTTCACAGTATAGAGAGGGTGGTTAATCCTGAGCCTTTGCAGAGTGTCAAGATTGGTATTGTTGCTTTTGTTGGAATATTAATTAACTCTGTTTCAGCTGCATTGTTTTTTTCTTCGCGCAAGGGTGATATGAATATTAAGGCTGTATTCTGGCATCTGGTAGCTGATGCCCTGGTCTCTGTAGGTGTTGTCATTGGTGCGATAATTATCAAGTTCACAGGTGCTTATTGGATTGATGGCGTGTTGGGTATTATTATCAGTGCTGTGATTTTATTTTCTACATGGGGATTATTACGGGATAGTTTTTTGTTGTTGATAGACGTAGCACCCCGGGAGTTTGAAGTGGAAAAAATACGGATATGGTTCATGGAATTTCCATGGGTGGATTCAGTGCATCATATTCATGTGTGGGCTTTAAGCACAACGGAATATTCGCTCACAGCCCATGTGGTTGTAAAAGATAATTATTCGTTAAGAGATCTGGAGGAAAAGAAAAGACAGATAAAACAGATGCTTGCCAGTCATAATATCCGGCATTCCACTATTGAGTTTGAGACCGTAGATTTTAAGTGTGATCATGATTACGAATGTTAACCTTACGACAGAAGGAGCTTGAGGGTTTGTTCCAGATTGCGAAGTTTTTTCCCCAGATTGTGCCAGAAATATTTTTTACGGGATTGTTTTAAGTGTTGTCTATGTCGTTTACGTGTTTCCTTGTCTTGCAATGACCAGAAATATTTTTGATCCAGCTGGTGTTTTTTTGTCTCATATTTTGTTTTTTTTATCATGGCCTTGGTAGCCAGAAATTTTTCTTTGAAAGTCAGCAAAGGAACACCAGATATTTTTTTATTATAAGCTTCCTGCTCCTTGTCCGAGAGTTTATATCTCTTTTCCAGCCTGTGTGCTTTTCTGATATAGCTGGAAGGTCGTGTCCGGGGATTAAAAATGTTTATTTTCATTCCTATGCGCTGAGGCAGTGATGGCTTGACAGGTATAGGTTGTCCCGACATTGCCAGCTGGCGGTAGTGTATGTTCTGGATACGTCTCTGTTTCTGCTTTATTTTTAGTAATTGGATTTTTTCCTTTAAAGTCAAATGGGCTGAATCTCGCTTCGCTTTTTCCAGAAGTGCTTTTTCCTGATCCGAGATTGTGTGTGATTTTTTTATTTTTTCCAGATTTTTCTGGTGGCGTTTCACCATTTTCAAAAGTTTTTTCTCCGAAGGAGTGAGTACCGCACCGCTATCCTGTGCTTTTTTTAGTATTTCTTCTTCGGCAGGTGAAAGTTTGAAACTATGTTTGGAGGCAAAACGCAAAGTGTCCATTATATATTTGGTGCGTAGTTCGTTCAATTTTTCCATTTTTCTTAGGGCCCGCTTCAGAATAATTCTTTCAGTAGGACTTAGATCCTTTCCCATACTATATTTAGCTACAATTTCTCTTTCTTTCTTGGTCAGCAATAATTTTTTTACTTTTTTCAGCATATGTTCAGTATATGCACTTCGGGGATAGGCAATGCCTGTCATGCCAGATTTGCCCGAGGTATCTATTACACCATAGCTGGAGGGCAGTGCCCCATAAAAATCCGTGTTTTGGGATTGCCCATGGAGAGTGAAAAAAATTATTAGAAAAAAAAATATGTAAACGGCTTTTTTCATTAATTGCAAAATACTATGGTCAAACTTCTAATTTTTTCAAAAATGGCACCAAAGAATTTTTATATCAAGTTAATTTTTATTTCTGCGCTTCTGATTTTGATTTTTGGTTGCAAAAATACTGTTAGAGATAATTTGCCCAATGTCTTTGTGGATATTACCCTTGATCTGGATAAACCCGAGTATTACGAATTGAATACACTTGGTAATTACGTTTATATCACTGGTGGTGTTTCCGGAATAATCGTTTATCATGATTTAGACGGCAGTTTCTATGCTTATGAACGTGCCTGTCCTTATGATTATTATGATTGCGGAGGCCGAGTCTCGGTGACAGATATTAACCGCGGGGTATGCACGGATACCCTTTGCTGTTCATCGGAATTTTCTATTACCAACCGTGGAGCTGTGCTAAAAGGTCCTGCAGTGACCCCTTTGCGGATGTATAAGGTTTATTATTATCCTAATTCCAATACTTTGCGCATAACGAGTTATTAAAATATAAGCTTATGAAGGTTACATTACGCAAAATCAGACCGGAGGACAACGAACGGATGTGTTATATTATCCGCACTGTTCTGGAAGAATTTGGCGGAAAAAAACAAGGAACAGCCTATTATGATTATGACACCGAACACATGTTTGAAGCATATAGTGGCAATTGTGAAGCTTATTTTGTTGTGGAAGTGGATAATCTCGTGGTTGGGGGCGGCGGAATTAAACATCTGGCCGGTACGGATGAAAATATAGCTGAATTGCAGAAATTTTATATCTTACCTGAATATAGGGGCTATGGTTTTGGTAAAGCCCTGATGAAGGCATGTCTGAAATTCGCCCACCAATGCGGCTACGAGGCTGTTTATCTGGAAACTTTTGAGAATATGCAGGCTGCACAGGGACTATATCGCAAATTCGGATTTGAATATCTGGATAGACCTCTGGGAGGTACTGGTCATTCTGCCTGTCCGGTATGGATGCTAAAAAAGATATAAAAAAAGCGGCTCTTGTGAGCCGCTAATACCTAATAGAAAATCTGGATTCTAATATCTATCGGAATGATAGTTAGAACGATTCTCTTCACGAGGATAAGCTTTCTTAACAACGATTGTACGATTGTTAAGTTCGGTGTCATTGAGTTCTTCAATAGCACGTAGGGCTTCGTCATCATTAGGCATCTCCACAAAACCGTACCCCTTGGAACGTCCTGTGAACTTGTCCTTGATGATTTTTACGGAATCAACTTCACCGTATTGTTCAAAAACTTCTCTTAATCCAGATTCATCAACTGAATAATCCAATTTGGCAACAAAAATGTTCATTTGAGTAAAAAATTAAAATTTATAACTCCACAAAGGTTGGGAAAAAAAATATAGCTTCCTAATTTTTTTGATATTTTATGAGAAAAAATTTACTCTTGTTTCAGAGGACTTCCACAATATTTGCAAAATTTCGCATCTGCATCTGTAATGATTGCCTTACAGGAAGGGCACGTACGTTGTTCCTTAGAGGTGGATTTGACCATCTCGGCACTTACTATGCCTGTTGGAACAGCTATTATTCCGTAGCCAATTATCATTATCAGGCTGGAAAGGAATTGCCCCAGGCCAGTTTGTGGAGAAATGTCCCCGTAGCCCACGGTAGTTATGGTGACAATAGCCCAATAAATACTTTTAGGAATAGATGTAAAGCCGTTTTCTGGACCTTCTATGTAATACATTAACGTGCCTATGATTACGACAATAATGAAAACTACAAACAGGAAAATTTCTATCTTTTTTATACTTGCTTTGAGGGATTGTGCCAGGATCCTGCTTTCTTTTTCAAATGATGAGAGATTAAGCACTTTAAAAATTCTTATAAGTCTCAGTCCACGGATAGCTGATAGAAAATGTGTGCCAGCAATAAATAAGGTTAAATAGGTCGGCAGTATAGCCATCAGGTCAATAATCCCCCAAAAACTAAAAATATATCTCATAGGCCTGGGCGAGGAATATATCCTGAGAAGATATTCTATTGTAAACAAAATTGTGATAAGCCATTCGCTTGAATTTAAAATCTGTCCGTATTCCTTATTGATGCTTTCCACACTTTGCAGGGAAAGTATTATCAGACTTAACAAAATGAGTATGAGGATAAAAATATCAAATGTCTTTGCCCAAAAAGTATCTGTACGGAAAATTATATGGTAAATATCCTTCCTTATCTTATGCATTTCTATTTTTTTTGAATAGTTTGTTTTTCAGATGCATCAGAATTTTTCCTGCAATAGTTTTTGCTTGCCCCCTTTCCTCTTCATAATATCCATATCCATAACTGAAGCCATATCCATAACCGTAACTGTATCCGTATCCATATTTAAGCCCGTACATAAGATTGGTTTTTATATCATTGATTACAATCCCCAGGTTATCCAACTTATTTCTTTCTTTAAGTTCGTTCAAAAGCTTAATAGATTGGCGTGTACTATACAATTGTCGTACAACAAAGAGGATAATATCCGAGTATTGCGCCAGTACCAGGGCGTCGGTGACAATGCCAACAGGCGGAGAATCGATAATAACATAATCAAAGTCCTTACGCAGGCGTGTTATTAAATCTTTCATAGCAGAGGATTCAATTAATTCCACTGGATTTGGAGGAATATCTCCGTATGGTATTAGCCAGAGATTTTCAATATCTGTTTTGTAAAGAATTTCCTCATAGGCGTGTTCTCCAATAAGATATGTTACTATTCCTTTTTCCTGGTTTACCGAGAAATATTTGTGTGTTTTGGGCTTACGCAGGTCTGCCTCTACTATTACAGTTTTTTTACCTGTGGTAGCAAATATAGCTGCAAGGTTTGAGGCAATGAATGATTTTCCTTCTCCGCTGACCGTGGATGTTATCAAAATAACCTGGGCAGGGGTGTCCACCATGTAATACAGCAGATTGGTACGCAGAGACCGGAATGATTCCGTAATGCTTGAACGTGGTAATTTGGCCACAGGAATTTTTATATTAGTACGATTGTTAGTGATTGTGCCTATTATAGGGATGTCCGTAAGGTGCTCTATTTCAGTTTTGCTTTTTATCTTGTTGTCTATCAAATAGATGATTAAAATGATAATGATGACAATGGTTAGAGCTATAACAATGGTTTTCAGTACATTTATATAACCTATTTTTCTTTTGAAACGGATTGTTTCCGGGATAGCACGGTCAATTATTTCGGCATCCGGACGGCTGGAAGCCAGGGTTATTCCTGCCTCCATACGCCTTTGCAACAGAAATGTGTAGATTTTGTTGTTTATCTCAAATTTCCTGTTCAGTTGTAGTAATTTTCTTTCGGCCAGAGGGAATTGCATCAGCTGGCTGTAAAGCTGATTTCGTTGTTTTTCCAGCTCTTTAATTGTTCCTTCTGTATATTTTAGGCTCTGCCCGATATAGCTAATAATAGATTGACGAAGCTGTTCTATTTTAAGGTTAAGGCTTTGTATTACAGGCAAACGTTTGTCTTCCTTGATACTGATTTGAGCAGTGGTTTTCTCGTATAGGGCTTCGGAATATTTTTGCATAAGATTTTCCAGAACAGGGTCGTTTACTCCCACTACCGAAGGCGGAAAGATATTTAGCTTTTTATCCTGGCTACCTGTCATAGTCAGGAGTTGTTTCAAATAAGCCTTTTTTATCTCTAATTGTTTTATTTGCATCTCTACTTCTTTCAATTGATCGTTGATCTGCTGTCCCTGGTCTGATACAGCGATAAGGTTAGTTTTTTTGAATGCAGTCATTTCTTTTTCCGCATTTTTCAAGGAGTCTTCAAATATACCAAGCTGACGGTCAACAAATTCTATGGTCTTTACAGCTATTTCGTTTTTCTTTTGAACTCGTTGGTTGATATAATATTCGGCCAGTTTGTTCAGGTAATCAATATCTTTGTATGGAGTGGTGGTTTCCATCCATATCCATAGGATGGTGCTGTTGGGGCTGCGCAAATCTATCCTGAGGTTTTGAGAATAGCGATTGGCCAGATCACGGATATTTTGATGAATAAAATAATATGTTTGCCCGATAAGAGAGGAAGAGAAATGTTCAGTTTTTTCTATTATAAATGAGGCATTATCAAAGTTTATATTTTGTCCGAATTTTACTTTTATTTCTTTTCCTTTTTCTCCGATTTTTACTGCTATGCGTTGTGTATCAAGTAGTGTGACAAAAATTTTTTTGTAATAGAGTTGATTGCCCTCTGGCGAGAAAATGGCTTTTATGGGCGAAGATTTGTATAACTCCGGGTCGTAAGCAAATTTTCGTTTAAGGTAATAATTTATTTCAAATTCTGGCAGGGCTTTCAGTACCTTGTAATTCATTTCGTATGAGGTGAGCTTTCCTATTTCGTTTTCCAGGTTTATTCCAGGTGAGATAGGTATGCCTCCGGCATATACTTCGGGTTGGTAATACCGGGATTCAATGAAAATTGTAGTATAAATGCTGTATAGATTTTTTGCATATCTGTTTTTTACTTTTGCATATCCAAAAGCCAGAGCAAAAGCAATTACATATAAGTACCAATAACCCAACGACAGAAAGATATATCTCTTTATTTGTTCTAAGAAGGCCTGGAATTCGTTTTTATTTTCCATAATGATTATTTCTTAAGTGTTAAAATTAAGGTTATTAGGCTTACAGTGGTAGAAAATAGGGAAACCAAAAAATAATAATCCTGAACCTGCATGCGGAATATTTGTGTTTTTCTTGGTCTGATGTAAATAATGTCTCCTGGTTGTAGAATAAAATCTCTGTTTTTCAATATGTTTTTACTTGTTAAATCCAGTGTATATATCTGATAGGTGCTATCCTGTGGTCTTATAACAAACACATGCTTTTTGTCGCCAGAATATGGTATGCCACCGGCCTGGGAAATAGCTTCCAGGATATTGACTTTATCCTTGTAAAACAGCTGGCTGCCATTTATTTCTCCTATGAAGAAAACTTCAAAGCTTATCAGTTTAACTCTGACCATGGCGTCTTTGACCATGGCATTTACTTTTTGCTGGATTATGTCTTGTACTTGATTTACAGTTTTTCCCTGGGCTCGTATGGTATCAATGAAGGGAAGGGCAATGTAACCAGAATCATTTACCATTATGCCTGTAAGATAGTATGAACTATACTGGCCCTGGTTTATTTGCGCCCTTTGTGCATGGAAATATGCTTGAAACAATTTGTTTAGCTTTTCGTCCGGAGTTGTGATGGTGATTTGCAAATAGTCGTATGGTTTTAACCGGTAATTGGTATCAGCTCGGGGAATCTTAGTTATTTTATCAAGCGGAAGGTCTGATAAATACAAAAGATTTCTGCTGCAAGAACTAAAAAATAAGATGGATAACAGAAACAGGACGAAAGATTTGTTTTTCATAATGGATTTGGGATTTTTTATATTCACAAAATTACTGTTTTGTAGGTAAATACGAAAAAAAATGATTTTTGGTATTATGCTTTATTTATCAAGGTTTTGAGCTGTTTTATCCTGTCAATAGGGCTGTTAGTCAAAAAAAATAACGTAAATATTTGTGTATTTGAGAAAAAATAATAGATTTGCAAATGGAAGTATTTTTTATTTAATTAATTCTAAATTTAAAAAAAATTAACTATGAACAAGGCAGAATTAATTTCAGCAATTGCTGAAAAGAGTGGTTTAAGCAAAGCTAATGCTAAGAAGGCTTTGGACGCCTTCCTGGAAACTGTTACCGAAGCTCTGGCTAAGGGCGACCGTGTTTCTCTCGTTGGTTTCGGTAGCTGGAAAGTTGCTGAACGTAAGGCTCGTAAGGGTCGTAACCCAAGAACCAAAGAAGTTATCACAATTCCCGCCAAGAAGGTTGTGAAATTCTCTGCTGGTGCAGGTTTGGCTGACAAAGTTGCCAAGTAATTTTTTAGCTAAATTTTGTTAAAAACGGAGCCATTTACAAGGCTCCGTTTTTTTTTCTTTTTTCTTTCACAAATGTTTTATCTTTAACAGAAAAATTTTTCGCTATGACTGATTTAGCAAAGGCTATTTATGACCTGGCCGAAAAGTATCGTGACTATACTGCACAAAATCTTTCTGAAGTAGTTAAAATTAAGTCGCTTAGTGGCCAGGAAAAGCAAGTACAGCACCTGCTCAAGCAACAAATGGAGCAGGCCGGATTTGATGAAGTCTTTTTTGACGGTCTGGGTAATCTAATTGGCCGCATTGGTAATGGACCTAAAGTGCTGGCCATTGATGCCCATATTGATACTGTGGACCTGGGTAACCTGGACAATTGGGATTTTGATCCTCTCGGAGGAGAAATCAAGGATGGATATGTCCACGGCCGCGGTAGCGTGGATCAGGAAGGCGGTGCTGCTTCCTTTATTACTGCTGGCAGGATTATGAAAGAACTTGGTTTTGACAGGGATATGACTGTTTATTTCACCTGTACCGTGATGGAGGAAGATTCTGACGGACTGTGCTGGAAATATATTGTGGAGGAGGATAAAATCCGTCCGGATGCCGTAGTTATCACCGAGCCTACTAATCTTAATATTTATCGCGGACACCGTGGACGTATGGAGCTGATGATTATTTTCCACGGGATATCTGCTCACGGATCTGCTCCCGAACGTGGCGATAATGCCATTTATAAAGCTTCGCGTGTGGCTCTGGAAATTGAAAAACTCAATGAACGTCTGGCTTATGACCCATTCCTCGGAAAAGGTAGTGTGACTATCAGCGAGTTCAAATCCGGTGCCCCTTCCCAGTGTTCTGTTGCTGATTATGCTCATCTGTATCTGGACCGCCGTCTAACCTGGGGCGAAACCAAGGAGACTGTTGTTGCTGAGATCCAGGAAATCCTGGACCGACTGGGAATTGAGGCCGAAATAAAAATTCCGTTTTATAATGGTAAAGCCTGGACAGGCCTGGAATATGGAATGGAAAAATATTATCCTACATGGAAAATTGATGAAAATCACAATGTTATACAAACAGGAAAGAAAGTTTTTGAGCAGTTATTTGGAAAGGATCCATTGGTTGATAAATGGACTTTTTCCACTAATGGTGTTACAATAAACGGATATTACGGAATACCTATTATTGGTTTTGGCCCTGGAAACGAGGTGCTGGCACATGCTCCTAACGAGCGTGTACCTATTGACCATCTTGTAAAAGCTTCAGCTTTTTATGCATTGTACGCTTATAGCATAAACCTGTAAAAAATACTGATATGGAACAAGTATATCGTTTGATTGACCAGATTAAGCAGCTTAATTATTCTGGATTATTTCAAAAGGACTTTCTCCTGACATGGGAAAAAAATCTGGATCAAATCAAAGCCATTGTCACCACAGCCAAAGCAGCTAAATTATTACGTGATGCAGGTTATTCCTTGCGTGTCTTTGACAGCGGGTTGGCAATATCGCATTTCAGGGACAAATCAACACGTACACGTTTTTCTTATGCCTCGGCTGCTAATCTTTTAGGTTTGGCAGTGCAGGAAATTGATGAAGCCAAGGTGCAGATTGCCCACGGTGAAACAGTCCGCGAAACAGCCAATATGATCTCTTTTATGGCTGAGGTCATTGGCATCCGTGATGATATGTACCTGGGCGAAGGTAATAAATACATGCGCGAAGTAGCAGCTGCTCTTGATGATGGATTTTCCAATGGAGTGCTGCCTCGTCGTCCTACTGTTATAAATTTGCAGTGCGATATAGACCACCCCACACAGACTCTTGCCGATTTGTCACATCTGATTGAGTATTTTGGAGGTCTGGAAAATCTCCGGGGAAAGAAAATAGCTATGACATGGGCGTATTCCCCAAGTTACGGAAAGCCTCTATCCGTGCCACAGGGTATTATAGGATTGATGACACGTCTGGGCATGCAGGTGGATCTGGCTTATCCCGAGGGCTATGACCTTATTCCGGATGTTGTGCAACTGGCTCAAAAGCAGGCCAGTGAGAGTGGCGGACGTTTCCGTATAACACATTCCATGGAAGAGGCATTCAAAGATGCAGATATTATATATCCTAAGAGCTGGGCACCATACTGGGTTATGGAAAAAAGAACGGAATTGCTTAAGAACAAGGATTATAACGGACTGGATGATCTGGAAAAACAGGCTCTGGCTGAGAATGCCAAACATAAGGACTGGACAGTGGATGAGAAAATGCTTTCTCTTACCAAAGATGCATCTGCCCTTTATATGCATCCGCTTCCGGCTGATATTAGCGGATTGAACTGCCAGCACGGAGAAGTGGAAAATAAGATATTTGAGCGTTATCGTATCCTTACATACAAACAGGCTGGATGGAAGCCTTATGTCATAACTGCTATGATATTGGCCTCAAAATATGAAAATGTAGCACAGGTGCTTGAAAGGATTATTGAACGTGGCGATAAGAGAATTTTTTGAATTTAAATTACTTTGTCTTTAGAGGTCGCTTTTTATGAGCGGCCTCTTTTTTTACTATTGATTTTTGCCTATATTTAAACGGAAAATAATTTATGTTATTTATGTCCAGGAAACTTCATATAAAAAATATGGTCTGCGACCGTTGTATTATGACGGTCAAAGGCATATTACAGGAGATGGACATAAAGTTTTCCTCTGTAGATCTTGGTGAAGTTGAAGTAAATGACATTCCTCCGCCAGAAAAACTTTCTGAACTGGATAAACGCCTTAAGCGCGTTGGTTTTGAGCTTATTATGGATGAAAAGACGCGTTTGACGGAACAAATAAAATCCGAGATAATCAATCTGATATACAAGCACCCTGACCTGCTCGGAACAGTTAATCTATCCGATTATTTACAGGAAAAATTATCACGAGATTATTCCTCATTGAGTAATATTTTTTCCCAGCATCAGGGCATTACTATTGAACGATACTTCATTTTGCAAAAAATTGAACGTGCCAAAGAACTGCTTTCTTACGGTGAGATGAACATTACAGAAATAGCTTATTCCTTGGGATACAGCAGCAGTCAATATCTATCCGCACAGTTCAAGAAAATAACAGGTATGACACCATCTCAATACCAGAAAAGCCTTGGCAAACCCCGCCGCCCTCTGGATAAGGTGGAGTAGGAAAATGATGTTTTTATCTGTTTTTTGTTACTATAAACTTCTGTATTTCTTGCTAAATACTACATTGAATTGTTATTCCAAATTTACATTTAAAATATGTTTTTGAATTTTCAATTGGTTGGTAAAAGGGGATAAAAAAATTTGATTTCAATATCTAATTTAATTACTGAGGAGGACAATTATTTTATATGCCATCTTATGCCCAATATGGTTATATCGTCGGTTTGTTCTTCTTCTCCTTTCCATTGTTCAAATTCTTTTAGCAATATTTGTTTTTGTTCCTCCATGGGTAGATGATGAATTTTCAGTAAGATATTTTCGTATCTTTTTATTGTGAATTTGCTATAATGCTGTATAGAGAGCTGGTCTGCAAATCCATCACTTTGTATATAGAGGACATCATTCTCTTGTAGTTCTATAAAATGGTCTTTGTATTCTTTTTCTACGATATATAGTCCTATAGGACTCCGGACAGCTTTTATTTGGTGTAATTTATTGTTTCTGATATAGATTAGAGGCATAAAAGCTCCGGAATAATTCAGGGTATTGGTATTTAAGTCAATAATGCAAAAGGCTATATCTATACTACTATAGCGCATTGAAAAATTTTGGGTCTTTTCAAAAATTCGTTTTATTTCTATCCTTAATTTAGTTAGAATATCGGATGCATTGATATTAGAATTTTTATTGAGTATGTCATTTATAAAAAATATTGCATGGCTTGCAAGAAAAGCTCCTGGAACGCCGTGCCCAGTAGCATCACCCACGGCAAAGTATATTTTATTGTCAATTTTTTTTGCGTAGTAGAAATCTCCACCAATTTCTTCAATAGGCTTGAATATCAGAAAAAACTCTTTAAATAACTTTTTTAGATATTCTTCAGAAGGGAGTAGTGTGTTAACTATATATGAAGTGTAGGTGATACTGGACTTTATATCTTTAAGAGCCTTGTCTAACTTTTGACTTTGTTCGGCAAGTTTTTTAGTGGTTCGTTCAAGTGTCATTTTTTGTTGTTCCAGCAATAACGATTGAGCAAAAAGTTTTTGATTTAATTGATCTTGTTTTTCTAAAGTGGATTTAATTTTTTCTGTTTTTAGTTTGCGGTCAATAATATTTGAAAGCAATATCATGAATTGTTCCATGAATTGTATTTCGTGTTGGCTAAGTTTATAGCCTGCTGATAGGTAAAGGCAAAGCACTCCTAATAGTTTTTTGTTGACATAAATGGGGGCTACATAATGACCATGCTCGTGCATTCCTTCGTATCTATTGATATGTTCAGGAGTGATTTCTTTTTCAATAATTGTTTTGCTCTCTTTTAAGGCTTGTCCGCAGAGGCATTGTCCTGCTTTTACTTTGTTGCACATTTTTTTTATATTATCATCAATATTTACAGAGGCTGCCATATATAATTCTTCCCCATTCTCTGTTAAAAAGATTATAGCTTTGTTTTCCAGTCTGAGCCAGGAAATATTTACTAATTCTTTGAGTAAAATTTCTAAGATTTTGTTTAAATCAGTATCTATACCTATGGAAGCAGCTTTCTTTTGTAATTTATATAAAGTCAGTTGTATTTCATCCCTTGCTCTGGCTTCTTTAAGTTTGGCATTTGCAATGGCAAGTTCTTTTTGCTTTTTATTAATTTTTAGAAGTAAGTAGATAAAAAATATAGTGAAAATAAGGGCAGTGAGTGCTATATAGAAATAAAACTTTGATTTCTTTTTTTGCTTTTTTAATGAAACTACTGATTTTTTTATTTGCAATTGGGCTTGTTTTATTTTTGCATCCAGGCGTGCTACTTCAATAGCATATTTCTGACGGACAAAATTGATAGAGTCCTTTGTAGCATAATATTTTTGTATGTAATAGAAGGCTGAATCGTATTCTCCTAATTTAGCAAATATCTGATAACGCAGTTGAAAATAGTCTCTTATATCGGTTAGAGGTGAATTTTTTATATATATTGCAGCACTGTCAAGGTATTTTTCACTTATTCTGGGATTGTCGTTTAGATATAATTTTGCCAGAGCCATATAGGTATAATATAATCCCATATAATAGCTCTGTTTCTTATTCAATTGTTTTGCTAATTGTAAATAGTGAAAAGCTGAATCTTTTTGATTTTCACGATAGTATAAATCTCCCAGTGCATTGAATATATCTGGATACATATATTCTTTATGACTTTTTTTTGATAAATATAGTGCCTTAAAGAGGGTATTTTTTGCCCTGGAAAAGAATTTTTTATGTGTATAGGCTATTCCAATATTTAGATAGTCTATGATGATGCCAAATGTGTCTTTTATTGCGCTATCTATTTTATATGCCTGTTGATTATAGAATATGACGGAATCGTATTTTTCCATTTCCATGAAAATGTTACTCAAATTAGAATATATACCAGAAATGCCGGAACTGTCTTTGTTTTTTTTATATTGCTTCAATTTTTCTAAAAATATTTTATAGGCTCTATCATACAGCCCCATATCGCTATATATGATAGCGAGATTATTGGTTAAATAATCTCTTTGCACAGAATCGTGGACTATACTCAAGGCTGTGTCTATTTTTTCTTTTGCTTCCAGGATATAACCAAGCTCATCCATAACTATTGCCTGGCTATTAAGTATATCCACTAATAAATTAGAGAGTTTTTGATCTTTAGCTATTTCTTCTGCCTTGTTGTAATAAATCAATGCACTATCATGATAATCATTGGCAAAGGCTTCGCCTATCTGTAAGTAAATCTTTGCTTTTTCGCTATCGGAAACATTGGTGAGGAGAGATTTGAGGCTATCTATATTCTGACAATATATTTGCTTCGGATTTATTGATAAGAAGATCAGTATAAGTGGAAGAAGTATTATTTTTCTGAGCATAGGTGTTTGTATTTTTTATCACTAATTAAGATATGATCGCATATCCAATCCCTTATAAAATGCGCAACATCAAATAAGAGATATATGTCTTCTGATTTAAATCTTTGCTCAAATTCTTCTACTTTTTTTATAAAAAATTCATGTTGTTTTTTATGGATGTCCTTTTCAACATAATTTTTTTCCTCAAACATTTTTTCTTCGGTGGAAAAGTGATAAACTGTATAGTCTTTCAGTTCAAAGATGATTTCATTTAATATTTCGCGGGCCTTTCCCCTGTTAAGAGCATCAAATAGCCTGTTAATAATGTCTATTAGTTTACGATGCTGTTTATCTATGGATGGACAAATCTCAAAATCTTCATTCCATTCTACAAGTATATTTTTGTTATCTTCCATTTAGTTAGAATTTTACCAGAGTAATAATACAAAAAATAAAAATAAGAAATTTTCCTCAATAAACGCAAATTCTATTTTGGGAGAAACAAAAATTAAGCCTGCTATAACTAAAGAAAAGAAAAAGGCCAGACACACAGTGCCCGGCCTTTTTTAAAGTTTTTCTGAAACACTGATTAGATTTCCTCTGTTTCAACGATTTTTGCGAGAATATCGGAATATTGTATGAGCAAATAGGTTTTATCATCCATCTTGATTTCGTTTCCGGAAAATTCTTTGTAGATGACTTTGTCGCCCACGCTAATTTCCGGATTTTCAATATTACTCATAGCTACAACTTTGCCGATATTTTCTTTCTCCTTAGCGGTATCCGGAAGGATAAGACCGCTGTCGGTGCGTTCTTCCTGTATTTCTTCTGATATGTCCAGCAAAACGTTTTGGTTAATTGGCTGAATTTCCTTCATTTTTCCTGGTTTTTATATTTTGATTTATTTGATGCCCAAGAGACGGTCAATTTTAGGTTTATCAAATCCGACCACCATCTGTCCGTTGATTTCTGCCTGTGGCACTCCGGTTTGTCCGGTACGACGCACCAGCTCCTCTGCAATCTTTGGGTCTTTGGATACGTCAATGTCCCTGTATTTAAAGTTCAAGCTTTTGAGATAATGTTTCAGACGGTTACACCACGGACAACTTGGTGTGGTGTAAAGAATGATACGGGGCTGTTTTTTACCTTCCTCTTCCTCATTTTTTGTACTTGCCTGAAAAACATTGTTTTCAAAAATAGCTTTGTAATAATTTGGGTCATTACACCCCTTGATGTCCTTGATGTATTTTCCGTTTTCAAATTCAAGCAGAGTAGGAGCTGTTTTTACACCGTAGTTAGGATGAATATCTCTTACCTGTGCCACATCTGCGGCAAAGACTTTAATTCCGTCAACCTGAGGTGTTTTTGCCAGATTTTGATAAGCACATTCACTTGTCTGTGAACCGGATTTATACAGTAGCAAGAAAGCTTTTTTGGCATCTTTGAGTTTTTCCAGAAAATCCGCGTGGGAATTAACTTTTATCAATTCCATTGCTGTTACCTTTTTTTAGTTTAGCAATTTTTCCAGAGCTTTTTTGTAAACATTGTAAGATTTAACGCCTACAAAACGTTGAACTTCCTTTCCGTTTTTGAAAATTATCACTGTTGGTATGCTCATTATTTTGAGCCTGGACGGAATACGCTTGCTGGCTTCTACATCAAACTTGCCTACATTAACTTTGTCACCATATTCATCAGCCAGTTGATTAATTATAGGTGCCAGAAAAACACACGGTTTACACCACGCTGCCCAGAAATCAACCAGACTAATGCCACGGCTGATTACTGCCGAAAAATTTTTGTCATTAAGGTGGATAAGATTTTCGCTTGCCTCCTCCTCAGATTGTTTCAGAACTTTTTTATAGCTGGCTATTGAAAAAATTAAGTATCCGCCCAACAGTACTACGATAACCAGCACGATAATTAAACCTGTACTCATTGTTTTCAAATTTTAATCCAAATCTTAATCCAGGAAAAATTGTCAGTTAAAAGTGACATTTTTGTCCTTAAAGGAAAAAATTTCAGAAATTATTTTTTCGGATACTGAACCTTTGTTATTTCAGTAATGGCTTTGATGTAGTTTTCTTTCTGCATGGCGCCAACAGCCATTTGTGGCATACCTGTCACGGGGCAGAACAACACAGAGGGAATGCTTTGTATTCCGAATGCCTGGGCCAATTCTCTTTCCTGGTCAACATTTACGCGGAAAAATATAACTTTTCCCTGATATTCTTTGGCGAGTTCTTCCATTATGGGAGCTACATATTTACAGGGACGGCACCAGTCAGCGTAAAAGTCTATAACACAGGGCTTATTGCCTTTGTATTGCCAGGTCTGGGATTTGGTATAGTCGAAAATAAGTTGCTTGAACTCTTGGGTAGTGAGCTGATTGACTTTTGTTGGCGAAATTTTTTTCCACGGGTCGTGGTCTTGTGTCGATTGTGTAGTAGGAACATTCTGGGCTACAGTTGTTTTTTGTTCAACAGTAGCTTTACTTTTGCTGTCGGAAGTTTTGTCTTTGTCATTTCCGCAGCTGGCAAAGACCAGATTAATGCTTAAAATCAGGCCTAAAACGATTAAAAGATTTTTTTTCATTTTTTTGTTTTTTAAAGTTTGGCATACAAAATAAAGTTAAAAAAAGCACGGTAGCAAGTACCGTGCTTTAGTTTTATCCAAGATAAGCTTTTAGAATTTTGCTACGGTTTGTATTGCGCAGTTTTTTAAGCGCTTTCTCCCGGATTTGTCTTACTCTTTCGCGGGTAAGACCATAACGTTCGCCAATTTCTTCAAGGGATATGGCTTCGCACCCTATGCCAAAAGAGAGTTTGATAATTTCACGCTCACGTTCGGTAAGGGTGGACAGTGCTCTCTCTATTTCCACTCGCAGACTTTCCTTAATGAGTGTCTCGTCGGCTTTGGGTGCGTCTTCGTTAACCAATACATCAAGCAAGGAATTGTCATCGTCTTCCATAAAAGGTGCATCTACCGATACTGCCTTTCCTGCTGCCGAAGCAGTTTTTTTAATTTTTTCTTCTGTTGTTTCAAGCAGCTCTGCCAGTTCTTCTTCTGTGGGTTTACGATGGTGTTCCTGCTCAAATTCCTGTATAGCTTTCTTATATTTTGTAAGAGAGCTAACCTGATTAAGTGGTAAACGTACTATACGGGATTGTTCGTTAATAGCCTGCATAATAGACTGGCGAATCCACCATACTGCATAAGAGATAAATTTAAATCCACGTGTTTCATCAAATTTCTCTGCAGCTTTAATTAATCCCAGGTTTCCTTCGTTGATAAGGTCAGGAAGGCTTAATCCTTGATTTTGATATTGTTTGGCAACAGAGACCACAAAGCGCAGGTTGGCTTTGATGAGTTTCTCCATTGCTTCTTTGTCTCCTTTTTTAATTCTACGGGCGAGCTCTACCTCTTCATCTACGGATATCAAATCGTATTTGCTAATCTCTTGCAGATACTTGTCAAGGGAAGCACTCTCACGGTTGGTAATGGATTTGGAAATTTTAAGCTGTCTCATAGCTTGCTAAAAGTTTTTATGGTTTAGAGGGTATATCTTGCAATAGAGCCAGAGTTGGCACAAATAAACGCATTAATATTGAAAAAGTCAATGCCTTTATAATTTTTCAACAAAAATTCCAAATATTTTAATTGTTAAATTTTTGATTTGGTCAAAACAATAACGAAATGGCACGGCCTAAAGTTGTACTCTTTCAATAAATTTAACAACTAATTTTCTGATGTCAGGTTCGGCTTTGGATGCAGCCTGTATAACTTCTTCATGGCTGACGCTGAATTTAATATCTGGTCCGCCCAGGTCAGTAATGACAGATATGCCCAGTACTGGCAGTCCACTATGACGTGCTACTATGACTTCCGGCACAGTTGACATGCCTACGGCATCACCTCCAAGAATTCTTACCATTCCGTATTCGGCAGGTGTTTCATAAGTTGGGCCTTGCAGGCCAACATAAACACCTTCCTGCAAATTTATACCCTCTTCTTTAGCTATTTCTTTTACTAATTTGCGGAAAGCTTCGCTGTATGCTTCGCTCATCTCCGGGAAACGTGGGCCTAACTCCTCGTAGTTTTTACCGCGGAGAGGATGTTCGGGGAAAAGATTGATATGGTCACGTATTAACATAATATCTGCCACGTGGAAGTTGGGATTTACTCCTCCACTGGCATTAGATACAATCAGGGCTTTTATGCCCAGATTTTTGAGCACGCGGACCGGGAAAGTAACTTCCTGCATGGAATAGCCCTCGTAGTAGTGAAACCGGCCTTTCATAGCTACTACTTTTTTGCCTCCAACATATCCAAAAATCAGACGTCCATCGTGACCTTCAACAGTGGATACAGGGAAATAAGGGATTTCACTATAGGACACTGAATATTTTTCATCAATGTCTTCTACCAGTCCGCCCAGACCAGATCCAAGTATAATTCCTATTTCAGGAGAGAAATCTTTGGTTACCTGTTGTAAGAAATTTGTTGCCTTATGAATCTTTACCAGTAAGTTTTCTTCCATAACTCAATATTTTTTGGTTGAAAATGTTTTCCTGTCCGAACAGAAACGTGAAACTAACAGGCAGAACGTAAATATAAGGTTTGTATTCTTCCGGGATTGGTAGCCTTTCCAGCTTAACCCAATCCTTTTCGGTTGTTAACATTAGTTTACGTTCAGTGTAAAGTAGAGCAAAGTTATAAAAAATTTTTTTCAAATCTCCAAGTTGATAATTTTTGTGGTCACCAAATCTGATGCTTACCACCTCTTTTGTATAATATTTTATAAAATTTTCCATTGGTGTTGGATTTGATATTCCGCTAAAAATCAGGGTTGTATAATCCTTTAGTTTATCCAGGTCAAAAGTTTTTCCATTAAAAGGATTGTAAGGATTTTGATATGTTAATTTTGTAAAAAAAACATTCTCTGCTGCCAGACCTGTCTTTTCTATAAGTCTCTGGGCTTGCCTCTTGTGTAAGTCTTCCGGACATTTAGTAAAAATGATAAAATCAGCCTCTTTTATCCTGTATTTATTATCGCGTAGGTTTCCGGCTGGCAGGAAAAAATCATTGAATACCGGACGGTTATAGTCAATAAGAAGGATTTTTACATCTGCTTTAAGCCTACGATGTTGTAATGCATCGTCAAGGACTACCAGCTGGACATCTGACAATTTCTTTTTTATCATATTTATTCCACGCAGGCGGTCGGCACATACAGCAACAGGCACATTGGTTTTGCGGGACATCAGCAGAGGCTCATCACCTGTTTGATCAAAGGAATGATCCCCATGGGTAATAATACATTCCTTGCTTTTGCGCTTGTATCCGCGGCTTGCTATGGCCACGGAAAATTCCTTTTTCAAAATATTGGTGATGAGTATTGTCATAGGTGTTTTGCCGGTTCCGCCTACAGTGAGATTGCCGATGGCAATAGTAGGCAGTACTGCTGGCCAGGACTTTTTTATGCCAAGGTCATAAAGTTTATTTCTGATAAAAGCCACTATACTGTAGATAAAGCTAATAGGCAGCAGTAGCAAGCGGAAATTTATTTTTAGCTTCATAAAAAAGTTTTTTCTGATAATATGGGCAAAAGTTGTAATTTTAGGCAAAACAAAAATCATACATTTATGAGAGATTTCTGGCGTACCACTCTGGCAGTAATTTTCGGGCTGTTTTTATACAGTGTCCTATCCTCGGTGCTGTGGATATTTTTCTTTCTCAATATGGCAATTTCAGCAAAATCCGGGAAAAAACCAGTAGTGAAAAATTCAGTTCTGGTAATAAACCTGGATAAGCCTGTTAAAGATAAAGTTTTGACAGAGAATTTACCAGCCTTTGGTAATGTGCAGCCTCTTTCGCTGACGGATATAAAAAATGCCATTAGCTTTGCCCAGGGCGATCCGCGTATAAAAGGGATTTTGCTGCAGTCGCGGACAGTATTGGCCGACTGGGCACAGACCGAAGAAATACGTAAAGCACTACAGGATTTTAAGCAATCCGGAAAATTTATTATTGCTTATTCCGATATATATTCGCAAAAAGCCTATTATTTGGCTTCGGTAGCTGACAGGGTTTATATTGTTCCTACTGGTACATTGTTATGGACAGGCTTGTCTGCCGAGGTGATGTATTATAAACGTCTGCTGGATAAGCTGGGAGTAGATCCGATATTAATCCGCCACGGAGAATATAAGACTGCTGCTGAGCCTTTTATCCGGGACAATATGAGTGAGCCCAACAGGGAGCAGTACAGCTTACTTTTGAAACGCATCTGGAATAATATTCTGTCTGCAGTATCCCATTCGCGGAATATCCCTGTGGATAAATTAAATGTTCTTGCGGATAGTCTACGGGTACGTGGTTCGGATGATGCAGTCCGTTACTCTCTGGTGGATGGTGAGCTTTATTACGACCAGCTGGTGGATACAGTGAAAAATTTGATAGGTCTGCCTGCAGATAAGAAAGTACCAGTAATTAAACTTCAGGATTACATTAAGGCGGTAAATGTTGGTCTTTCGGGCAGAAATAAAATAGCAGTTGTTTATGCCCAGGGTAATATTGTGGATGTTGCCAATCCTTATGGAGATGATAATCAAATTGTAGGCAGCCGTTATGCGCGTCTGTTGGATAAAATACGTAAAGACCCGGATATAAAAGCTGTTGTCCTGCGTGTAAATTCTCCTGGCGGAAGTGCTATGGCTTCGGATCAGATATGGCGTGAGGTACAGCTTATGAAGCAGGTCAAACCTGTGGTAGTGTCAATGGGTGGTGTGGCTGCTTCGGGCGGATATTATATCTCATGTGCCGCAGACGAAATTGTAGCCGACAGTATGACTATTACCGGATCAATAGGCGTGTTCGGATTGTTTTTCAATGCACAAAAATTAATGAATGACAAACTCGGAATAACGACTTCGGTAGTTAAAACCAATGACAATGCGGATTTTGGCAGTATCTTTCATCCTATGAGCCCGCAGCAAAAGGAATATGTCCGGGATATGATTGAGGCAGTTTATAAGCGTTTTGTATCACACGTTGCCCAGGGCAGAGGTCTGTCTGTAGCTTATGTGGATAGTATTGGCCGTGGTCGGGTATGGCAAGCAATAGATGCATACCACTTGGGGCTGGTGGACACGCTTGGTGACCTGGATCTGGCTATATCACTTGCAGCACAAAAAGCTGGCATTCATTCATACCGCATAGTGGAATATCCTAAACCTAAGACCTGGTTGGAAATGTTATTACAAAATACCACTTCGGTAAAGGTCAGTGCTGCTAAGGCTTATATTCCGAAGGAAATTCAGCCTCTACTGTCGTTACAATGGCTATTACAAAAACCCGGTATATGGGCATTAATGCCTTATACAATTGAAATACAGTAGTTTTGAACAGTTGGTTATCAGGCGGGGCGGCAAATATGTCGCCCCGCCTTTTTCATAAGTTGCGAATTTATACAGTATTGATTAACAGTTAATTTTTTACAAGAAGCCAATTAAAACTTATACCCTGTCCAGCGTGATAGAGAATCAATAATTCTCTGTTGTGTGGATAAAGGAAAAGTTTTGATTCTTGTTTTGTGTGATCCTGTTGGATAGACAAGTTTCAGTGCATTTATCTTTGTGGTATCCACATCTACTGCACAAGCTCCCCATGGGTCATAGCCACCATAGATGTAAATCATATTATTTCCGTTATATCTAAGCCATTGACGCATAACCATGTTGGTGCAAGGATTGTATCTTTTGGGGCGCAGGTCCTTTATCACGTAGTCAAAATGCGGGTCCGATGCATATTTGAGTAAGCCAGCAAAAGGCCTGGTATCATAAGTATAGATACCCATTTCGGTCAGGGCCTGATAAAAATAAGGTCTGAATTTGTTATTATTCTGGTCTGAGAAAAAGTCAAAAGGATTAACCTGTGTGAGTATTTTCATTGTGGAATCAGTATGAAGTACATTGTGCGGGATGTCGCTGCAATTATATCCCCACTGCCAGAAGGAAAAAGAAAATTCCAGCATACCATGCTCAAAACCAGATTCGTATCCTCCAACTTCATTGAAGGTCATACCATGTTTTTTTGCAAAGTTTATAAACAATGGCAATAGTTCAGATTTATGTTTCAGGACTGCTTTCTGAAAATCCAGAACTTTTTTCCTGCACTGCGGGGTCCCTACTTTATTGGCTATAAAGTCAATAACACGTGGGTCTTCCTTGGCTATGGTCAGAGGCGCAACATAAGGAACAGAGGCTTTGACATCTGAGGGAAAATAAAACTTGTAGGCAATGGTTGTTTGTCCGCCTTTGCTGATGCCAGTGCTAATCCAGGGCGTTTTATAGATTTTTCCTAAAATCCGGCGGATATTGTGTAAATCCTGGCATTCCTGATACAGGTTCAGGTTCTGCCACGTTAGGGAGTCGGGCACGGATTGCCCAAAAAAGCGGTGCTCAACAATTATCTGGTTGGTATTAAGCAGTTTTGCCAGCTCAGATTCATAATTTCTGGGGGCTGTGTATCCTTCTGTGATGAAGACCACAGGGCGGTTAAAAGACCTGTGGGAAAGCCATACCCGCTGCAGAAATTTTGCACTGTCAGGTTTGAGATGATTAACGGGTTGTTCCACATAAAGCAAATAGCACTGGTCAAAACCTTTTAGCGGTTTGATCGGAATAATTTTTTTTATTTCAGCTTGTTGCTTTAGCCTGTTTAACAGCGGTGATTGTGCAAAAGCCAAAAGAGGCAGAGAAATTATAAGCAGCAGTAAAAAGCGTTTCATAGGACCAAATTTATTTTTATGCAAATTATGTTTTTTATTTTATCTAACCAAGCAGGG
>CAZYSM010000031.1:0-31324 GCA_964649975.1 uncultured Bacteroidales bacterium
AAGAGGTTTCCACCTCAGGATTTGCCGAGGCTATCATCAAGCACATGTAAGATTAGCCTGACACAGAAAAAAAGAGGTCGTCATTTTTGGGCGGCCTCTTTTTTTATATAAAGAGCCGCCCTTGCGGACGGCTTTTGCTAAAATAGAGGGGAAGCTATGAAAAGGAACGTTTTATCCACACTTGGAATATCCACAACTACGGCATGTCAGACAACCTTCTTGGTAAACAAGGTTATCGGATCCGCAGTTGGGACATTTGGCACTATGGCGTGGTTTTGTTCCATCCGGAATATAACGCTTGAGAGCCCGCACCACACCTTGTTTCCATGAGTTGATACTCTCATTATCCAGATGTAAGGATTCAACAAGATGAATCACGTCAATAATTGGCATTCCGTGACGTAATACACCGGAAATGAGCTTGGCATAATTCCAGAAAATAGGATTGAACTTGTATGACAGGCCTTCTATGGTAACACGGAAGCCAGCTTTATTGATATATTGAAAATCATAACGTTTCTTTCCGTCCTTGTCGCGGATTTTCAGGATATATCCCCGGGTAACATGCTTTGGTATTGGTAAATATTCTGGTTCATCCAGACCAGTGAAAATTTCATAAGGACGTCCATTATACAGGCCGATGAAAGCAATCCAATTCTCAGTGCCGTTCTTAAACCTCACCACATCTGCCTCCAGAACAGGCGGCCGCTTGAGCGGATGCGGCTGATCTTGCTGTTTTTCCTCTTGATGCTGCTTTTTCTTATCTTTTTTACCCGAAACAAGCACTCCCTGACGAGAACCTTCGCGGTAAATAGTAAGACCTTTACATCCCTCCTGCCATGCTGTAATATACAGTTTGTCCACGAGTTCTTCGCTTACATCCTCGGGCATATTAATAGTCACACTGATAGAATGGTCAACCCACTTCTGTATTCTTCCTTGCATACGGACTTTGTTAATCCAGTCCACATCAGCGGAAGTTGCCTTGTAATAAGGAGACTTTTTGACTATCTCCTGTATCTCTTCATCAGACATCTGTTTGACTTTTTCCACGTCATAACCATTAACTTTCATCCAATCCAAAAATTTATGGTGGAATACATTGTATTCTTCCCAGGCATCACCATTTTCGTCCACAAATGACACTTTAACATCCGGGTCATTGGGATTGACCTTGCGACGCCGTTTATATACCGGAAGAAATACCGGCTCTATACCAGAGGTTGTCTGGGTGAGAATACTCAAAGAACCAGTTGGCGCAATTGTAAGCAAAGAGATATTACGGCGTCCGTGGCGTACCATCTCCTCATAAAGCTGCGGGTCTGCCTCACGGATACGGTTTATAAATGGATTATTTTTTTCCTTTTCTGGATCATAAATAGGAAAAGCCCCTCGCTCTTTGGCCAGCTGGACAGATCCACGATAAGCTTCCAGAGCAATGGTCTTATGCACCTGTTCAGAAAAATCAATGGCATTTTCGCTACCATAAACGAGTCCCAGCGCAGCCAGCATATCACCTTCGGCAGTGATACCAATACCAGTACGTCGTCCCATTAAAGCTTTTTCCTTGATTTTTTCCCACAGACGACGCTCAACAAATTTAATGTCCTCTGGTTCGGGGTCCGCATCTATTTTAGCCAAAATAGCCTCTATCTTTTCAACTTCCAGATCCACAATATCATCCATTATGCGCTGGGCATAACGAATATGCTTACGGAATTTGTCAAAATTAAATTTTGCCTCTGGCGTAAAAGGATTCTCCACATATCCGAATAGATTAATAGCCAGCAGACGGCAGCTATCATAAGGGCAAAGCGGAATTTCTCCACAAGGATTAGTAGCCACGGTACGGAAGCCTTTATCAGCATAGCAATCAGCCACAGACTCGCGCAAGACAGTGTCCCAGAAAAGCACACCGGGCTCAGCACTGGCCCAGGCATTGTGAATAATTTTTTTCCATAAATCACGTGCACGTATAACTTTCTTAACCTTAGGGTTGGGGCTATCCACAGGATATTGCTGGATATACTCCCTGTCTTCCACCACAGCACGCATAAACTCATCGTCTATTTTTACAGACACATTAGCCCCTGTGATTTTTCCCGGTGTCATCTTGGCATCAATAAAATCCTCGGCATCAGGATGTTTAATTGATATTGTGAGCATTAAGGCACCACGCCGCCCGTCCTGGGCCACCTCGCGAGTAGAATTGGAATAGCGTTCCATAAAAGGTACAACACCGGTAGATGTGAGAGCACTGTTCATCACAGGCGTACCCTTAGGACGGATATGAGATAGGTCATGTCCCACGCCTCCACGCCGTTTCATCAATTGCACCTGCTCCTCATCCGTGCGCAATATTCCTCCATAAGAATCTGCATTATTTCCTATCACAAAACAATTGGACAGAGATACAATCTGGAAATTATTTCCTATACCAGCCATAGGGCTGCCCTGAGGAACTATGTATTTGAAATCTTTTAACAACTCATAAACTTCCTGTTCCGATAGAGGATTGGGATATTTCTTTTCAATGCGGGCAATTTCCCGGGCTATACGCCAGTGCATATCATCCGGAGTAAGCTCATAAATATTCCCAAAAGAATCCTTCAGTGCATACTTGGTGACCCATACACGCGCAGCCAGCTCATCTCCGTTGAAATATTCAAGTGATTTTTTAAAAGCTTCTTCGTATGAGAAAACTTTTTTCTTACCAGACTCGTTTAAATTTTTAGGTGAAATTGTCGTCAATTTCAGGTCCATTGCATTAAAATTTTTTCACATTTTTTGTGAATACTAATCTAAAAAATATAAAATTGATGGGTAAAAAGACTTTTTTCATTGATTGTGGATAAGAAAGCTAACGATAAAGTAATTAGAGGTTAAGATTGTGTAAAACAGCCAACTATCTGAGAAACAACAAATTACACATAACACACAAAAAATAAAAACCTAAAAAATTTTGGCATTTTTAATAAAATTTTTTCCTTTGTAGCTGACTAATTTTCTAAACTATAAAATTAAAAGCTATGTCAGACATTGCTGCAAGAGTAAAATCTATCATCGTAGAGAAACTGGGAGTTAACGAAGCCGACGTTACAGAAGAGGCTACATTCACTGATTTGGGTGCTGACTCTCTGGACACTGTAGAATTGGTAATGGAATTTGAAAAGGAATTCAACATTGCCATCCCTGATGACATTGCTGAAAAAATCAGCACAGTAGGCGATGCCATCAAGTACATTGAAGAAAATGTAAAACAATAAGTTTAATATGGAGTTAAGAAGAGTAGTTGTCACCGGTTTAGGTGCAATTACACCATTGGGGAAGACCGTCCCAGAATTCTGGGACGGTCTTCGTAATGGTGTCAGCGGTGCAGCCCCTATTACGCGTTTTGACGCCTCGCTGCACAAAACAAAATTTGCTTGCGAAGTAAAAAATTTCAATCCTCTTGATTATATAGACCGCAAGGAAGCCAGAAAACTGGATTTATATTCTCAGTTTGCCCTGGTAGCCACTGATGAAGCATGGAAAGACAGTGGACTGGATAAATTTGAATTTGACCCCGACCGTGCTGGTGTTATATACGGAACAGGAACTGGTGGAATAAATACCCTCAATGACGAATTACAAAGTTTTTATGCCCAACCTGCTCCACGCACACCACGTTTTAATCCGTTTTTCATTCCTAAATTCATCCTCAATATTGCAGCAGGTCATATCTCAATCAAATACAATTTGCAAGGTCCCAATTTCACAACTGTATCGGCCTGCGCCTCATCTTCTCATGCAATCATTGAAGCTTACAACTACATCAGGCTGGGATGGGCGGATATAATCGTAACAGGAGGATCGGAAGCACCGATAAATGAACCATCAGTAGCTGGTTTTAATGCCATAAGAGCTATTTCTACAAGGAACGATGACCCTGAGCATGCTTCCCGTCCTTTTGACAAAGACCGTGATGGCTTCGTAATGGCCGAGGGAGCTGCAACACTGATACTGGAAGAATATGAGCACGCCGTACGTCGTGGAGCTAAGATATATGCCGAAATAGTTGGAGTAGGTGCCAACGGAGATGCTTATCATATTACAGCCCCACATCCCGAAGGACGAGGTGCTGCCAAAGTTATGGAAATGGCTCTGAGGGATGCAGGCATGAAACCCGAGGAAATAGATTATATCAATGTACACGGTACTTCAACTCCTCTGGGAGATATTTCTGAAATAAAGGCTATTGAAAAAGTTTTCGGAGAACATGCATATAAATTAAGCATCAGCTCCACAAAATCGATGACAGGCCATTTGCTTGGTGCTGCAGGTGCAGCTGAAGCTGTGGCATCTATTTTGGCTATAGAAAATGGTATTATTCCTCCAACTATCAATCTATTTAATCGTGACCCACAAATTGATGAACGCCTGGACCTCACACCTAACCAGGCCAAAGAAAAAGAGATAAAAACAGCTTTGAGTAATACATTTGGTTTCGGAGGTCATAATGCTACATTGATTTTCAAGAAATTAGATTAAAACTTTACTTGTGCTGAAAATACTAACAGGAAAAGTCAAATATTGGCTGGATAGAGACGAAAAAAAACTGAGAAAAGACCTAAAAAATATCATCGGGTATTATCCGATAAATCTGGAATACTATAAAATAGCTTTTATACATAAGTCGGCCAGTTATACCGACCACGAAGGAAAAGTCGTCAATAACGAACGCCTGGAATTTCTGGGCGATGCCATTCTGGGAGCCGTTATTGGCGACTTTCTTTTTCGTCAATTTCCTGGCGCAAACGAAGGTTTTTTGACACAGGCAAGGTCAAAACTCGTCAACAGAAAAATCCTTTCTGATTTGGCCCTAAAAATAGGAATAAACCAGTTTATCATTACACACATCAAACGCTTCAGGATAAATAAACATATTCCGGGTAATGCGCTTGAAGCATTTATTGGTGCGGTATATCTGGATTTAGGATATAAAAAAACCAGGAATTTTATAATCCGCCGCCTATTCTACAAAAACATTGATATTGTCAATGTCATCAATTCGGAAAACAACTATAAAAGCAAAGTTCTGGAATGGGCCCAGCACCAGAACGCCAGCATCAGCTTCAATACCTCGCAGATAGAAAATCAGGTTCCCGCCAGATTTAAATCCGAGATATTTGTCAATAACCAATACTACGGCGAAGGAACAGGTGGTTCTAAAAAAGAGGCTGAACAACAAGCTGCCAAGGAAGCCTATCACAAGCTGAAGCTGGATATAGAATCAAAAAAACATTATCACCGGGCGGACAGTAATCGGCATTAATCCACCTCCAGCTGCCTGCGATACATTTGAATAGTATTTTCAAATCCATAATATATTGCATCCGAAATCAAAGCATGACCTATTGATACTTCCTTAAGGAAAGGTATATTACGCGCAAAATAATTGAGATTTTGCAAATTAAGGTCATGTCCGGCATTCAACTCTAAGCCCAGCTCCCTGGCATATTCAGCTGCTTCTACAAAAGGTCTAACAGCAGATGCAGGGTCTTTCGGGAAAAGCCGTGCATAAGGTTCGGTATATAATTCTATTCTGACCGTACCAGTGTCCACAGCATGCTTAATCATTTCCTTATCAGCATTGACAAATATAGATGGACGGATGCCTGCATCTTTGAGCGTCTCAACAATTTCACGTAAAAAATACTTATGCTTTTTTGTATCCCAGCCTGTATTAGATGTTAGTACATCCGGAGGATCAGGTACCAGAGTAACCTGATGTGGTCTTACTTCCAGCACAAGATCCATAAAACGGTCAATAGGATAACCTTCAATGTTAAACTCTGTGGTAATATGCGGACGTATTTCCCTTACATCCGAGTAACGGATATGCCTTTCATCCGGACGAGGATGAACTGTAATACCCTGAGCACCAAACCTCTCCGCATTAATAGCGGCTTCCAGAACATTGGGAATATTTCCGCCACGGGCATTACGCAAGGTAGCTATCTTATTGATGTTAACACTCAGACGTATCATTGAAAATAATTTTTTCGTCAAAATTAAAACATTGCAATAAAATTCAATATGTTTAAAAACAAAAAAGGGGGACGAACACTTAGTTCGCCCCCCGGGGAAATCCGCACACCTTTTTTTATTCAAGCAACATGTCTTCGTCTGACTTTTTCTTTTCTTTCTTTTCTTTGTTCATAGGATAGGTGATGCGGAAATAAGGTGTAATGTAATTAGTTTGTTTAAACCAATCCTGAGCAGTAGCACCACCAGCAAGCTTGGCAACATTGGCAAATGTCCAACGATAATCAAAGCCCAGATGTAGCTGCAGTTTAACAATAGGCAGCTCATAAACCATATAACCTATTCTGGTAGTAAACAAAGCTGTTTCGTCCAGATGGAGCAAATCGGAAAACTTGGTAACAGCAGCATTATAAGCAGTTGTCTGCAGAGTAAATTTCTTGGACAAACGTGACATATCCAGATTCAGAGCTACAGCAGCTGGATGATTCTGGTCAATGATAATCGAATCCATGATAATTGAACCTGTGAAGAAAACTTTATCCAGAACAGAAGCCGACAGTTTAGCATAAGTGCCCCTGGAAGCATGACTGCTGGTAAGCTTAAGGATAGCTTCGTCCTTATTCATCATATAAGCAAAATCAAACAGACGAGGTACATAATAATCTGTATGCCAGAATTTTTCGGCACGAGCATTAATTCTCAGAAGATTACCCAGAAAACGGAATTTAAAATCCGAACCAATAGAATATCCATAACCGCCGTTAGAATTTAAATAATTACGCTGGAAAGCATCTCCGTAAGCTGTAAGGTAAGCAGTAAGGCTATCGGAACGGACAGGTCTGTAATAAGCAGCCTGTGCATATACATCCCACCACAGCCAATTCCAACGGAAGATATAAAATCCCATATCTACGCTGAAAGCATTAATACCACTTCCGCCAAGGAAATAATTATTACGGTATTCCAGCACATTTCCGTTAGCATCTTCGGTACGAGCCAATACTGTCTGGTCGTGGTCAGTAACAAAAGAAGCCCCTATTTCAAAAGTCTTAATAATTGGAATATTTGTAGCACCAAAAGGTTTGTAATATGGTCTGATACCCATCAAATTCAAGCTCACAGGAGTAATATCACTATAAAGGAATTCCAGCCCAAATTTTTTCTTCACCACAACGTCAAACTCTACTCCAAGCTTACGTTTCTCGTAAGAAATAGTGTTGTTATAATCATCAATCAGCAGGCCAAATCCCAGACGTGCATCTCTAAGTTCTCCCACTCTGATATAAAAATTATCCCTCTTTTTACGGCCATAACGCACATAGCTAATCATTCGCAAAAGACCTATACCATCCTGATACTCATCCAGACGCAGGCCCTGACCGTTGAGACCATAGACCACAGGTACATCCAGACCTATCCCCAGCTTTCCAAAAGAAAGGTCAGGCTTGAAACGAAAAGTAAAATAAGGTTCACCTCCAATAGACGTATAACCAAGCAATCCACCTATACCAGTCTCCGTAATATCCGGAATATCTATATCGTAATCCTGATCGTCAGACTGTACCTCCTGAGCATACACAGCACCGGAAAAAGATAAAATAATAGCCAGTAACAGTAATAATTTTGCAACTCTTTTCATAATTGTAGTTTTTGGGTTTAGATTAAAAAGGATAATCTGTGCTGTCATCAAAATCCGGATTAATGAAAGTATCATCATCTGTATTTGCCGACGATTGCTTGAAGAAATCTTCGTCTATAACATCATCGCCAGGATCATTCATTCTGGATCCCAGACGCGTGACAACACTCATGTCATCCAGATCTTGCAACACAGGTTCTTCAATCTCTTCAAACTTACCATATTCTTTTATAAATTTCAACCTAATATCTGCCAATGGGCCGTTTCGGTGTTTAGATATGATGATTTCGGCAATACCCTCTAAAGGATTACCTTCACTATCTTCTTTTATTCCATAATACTCAGGACGATGCAGAAAAATAACCATATCTGCGTCTTGCTCAATAGCTCCGGATTCACGCAAATCGGCCAGCTGCGGACGTTTACTTCCTCCTCGCATTTCCACCGAACGGTTAAGCTGCGACAAAGCTATAACAGGGATCTCAAGCTCCTTGGCTATAGCCTTCAATCCACGGGAAATTTGACTCACCACCTGCTCACGATTCATTCTACCTTCCGAAGGTAAAGTCATCAATTGCAAATAGTCAACAACAAGTAACTTTATATCATACTTACTCTTGAGACGGCGAGCCTTAGCTCTGAGCTCAAAAAGAGACAATTGTGGTGTGTCATCAATATATAAAGGTGCTTTAGCAAAATTATCTGTAAGCTTTTCTTCCAGCAGCATCCACTCATCCTCGGTCAATTTACCGGTACGGATTTTATTCATGGAAATTTCAGTATGTATAGAAAGCAAACGCATAGCTATCTGCTGGGAAGGCATTTCAAGGGTGAAGAAAGCCACAGGTTCCTGATACTCCACAGCAAGATTATAAGCCAGATTAACCACAAAAGCCGTCTTACCCATAGAAGGACGGGCAGCAACAATAATCAAGTCAGATTTTTGCCATCCTCCAGTAATACGGTCAATGGACGAATAACCTGAAGCCACGCCTGTTAGCGATCCTTCTTTTTTTGAAGCTTCTTCCAGCTCACTTATTACCCTGGGCAGCAAAGCTTCCATGGGGATGGCCTCTCTGGAGATAGCCCCATAGGCCAATTCAAAAATCTGTTGTTCCGAATAATCCAGAAGCTCATCCACATCTGCCGAAGCATCAAAAGCCCGGCTTTGTATCTCGGAAGAAACCCTTATCAAAGCCCTCTGGATATACTTCTGTACAAGGATTTTAATGTAATAATCCAGATGTGCTGCAGAACCAACATTATAGGTAAGACGTGCCAGATAAGCCATACCCCCCACTTCATCAAGCTCCCCGGTCTCCAAAAGCTTCTCCTTAACTGTGTATAAATCCACTTTTTCATCCTGTCGTACCAGGGCTTCAATAGCTCTGTATATTTTCTGATTAGCTTCGTTATAAAAAACCTCTGGCTTTAACAAATTAGAATAATCAGATGCAGCGTCCTCCACTATCATAAGGGCACCCAAAACAGCCTCCTCTATTTCTGGAGCATGAGGAGGCACACGACCAACCTGGTCAAGAAGTTCTTTTGCTTTGATTTTGTCAGCCATTTAACAAATTATTCTTTTACATTTCCACCTCTCTAAATACGCCAAAACTTGTGAATTTATCAATTCGTTTTTTCAGCAATTTATCCACAGGCAGCTTTTTGAGTTCTGACAAGTCTTCCAATATAATTTTCTTGACCCGGTCAAAAATTTCTTGTGGATTATTATGTGCTCCCCCCAAGGGTTCTTTTATAATGCCATCTATCAAACCAAATTTATACATATCATCAGCTGTAAGCTTAAGGGCTTCGGCAGCTTCTTTCTTATAATCCCAGCTGCGCCAGAGAATAGATGAACAAGATTCCGGTGAAATAACTGAATACCAGGTATATTCCAGCATATAAACCTTGTCGCCAACCCCTATGCCAATAGCACCACCAGAGGCGCCTTCGCCGATAATAATAACGATTATAGGCACCTTAATACGGAACATCTCATAAAGATTACGGGCAATAGCCTCGGCCTGGCCTCTTTCCTCAGCCTCTATACCAGGGAATGCACCAGGAGTATCAATTAACGAAACTATAGGACGGTCAAATTTTTCGGCAAGCTTCATCAAACGCAGAGCTTTGCGATAGCCCTCAGGGTTAGCCATCCCAAAATTACGATACTGACGGGCTTTGGTATTCTCACCTTTCTGATGTCCGATAAACATAACAGTATGCCCATCAATACTACCAAATCCGCCAACTATCGCATGGTCATCACGGAAAAGACGGTCGCCATGCAATTCAATGAACTCTCCACCTGTCAGCGCATTAATATAACTCAATGTATAAGGACGATTTGGATGGCGGGAAATTTGAACCTTTTGCCACGCCGTCAGATTAGAATATATCTCCTTCTTTTTTTCTTCAATCTTCTTTTCCAGCTCCTGAATAGTTGGGGTTACATCCACTTCGGTTTTTTGACCAATTTCCTTAACCTTCTCCAGCTGTTCGTATAACTCTCTCAGAGGCTCCTCAAATTCCAACAATTGCATAAGTATTCAATTTAGGATTTAAAAGCAAAATTAAAATTTTTTTAAATCAAACCTAAATTATAACTTTATCCTAACAGGATAAAATTTCAAAATCAACTACTATGAAAAAAATTTACGGAATAATTTTTAGTCTGGTGCTTGCCATTGTACTCCAGGCACAACCCAAATTACTCTCTGGGCCTATGCTTGGTTACCTGACAATGCACGAAACTATGATATGGCTACAAACCAACGCTCCCGCAACAGTACAAATAGCTTATTATCCACTTAATGCCAAAGGACAACCCACAGATACCCTATGGACAGATAAATACCAGACTACCAAAGCTACTGCTTATACTGCTCACCTGGTATTGAACAAAATCCAGCCTGCCACAAAATATAATTACGATGTATTTATCAATGGAAAAAAAGTAAAACTTGGATTTCCAAGGACATTCAAGACAAAGACCATTTGGAAATATCGTACCGATCCACCAGATTTTACATTTGCAGCAAGCAGCGGAACATATATCAATGACCCTGAATGGGATCGTCCAGGAAAACCCTACGGAGGCGGATATGAAATCTACCGTACAGTATATAAAAAACATCCGGATTTTGTTCTCTGGCTCGGTGACAACGTTTATCTCAGGCAGAATGAATGGAACTCGTGGACAGGTATTGTTTACCGGTACACTCACGACCGTCAACTTCCTGAACTACAGCCCCTGCTGGCCAATACTTTCAATTATGCTATATGGGACGACCACGATTTTGGCCCCAATGACAGTGATGGAAGCTTTCCTTTCAAAAACCTGACGCTTAAGGCTTTTAAGCTATTCTGGGCTAATCCCTCATACGGAGTAGGAGACATCAAAGGTGCTATAACCTTTTTTAACTGGAATGATGTTGACTTTTTCCTTCTGGATAACAGATATTACCGCGACCCCGACTGGCTAATTGACAGTAATAAAACCCAGCTGGGAAAAGCACAACTGGAATGGCTAAAACGGGCTCTGGTATTCTCAAAAGCCAACTTCAAAGTAGTGGTAATAGGAGGACAATTCCTTAATCCAAACAAGGTTTTTGAAACTTATGCTAACCACGGATTTGACAAAGAACGTCAGGAAATTATTGACTGGATTTATAAACAAAAAATTTACAACGTGATTTTTATCACAGGAGATAGACATCATACCGAATTGGATGTGCTGAAAAAGAAAGGCGAACCTACTATTTACGATATTACGCTATCTCCTTTCAATTCCCGTCCTAATATATATGCAGTTAACGAAAAAAATCCGCTGCGGGTACCTGGCACACTTGTTACTGTACGCAACTTCGGACTGATAAAAGTAACTGGTCCGGCCAAAAAACGCAAAATGATTATTACTGTTTATGACAAGGACGGAAAAGAGCTATGGCAATATACCATTAATCGCCAATCCTATCCAAAAAAGAAAAAACATTAACAACAAAAGGCGCCTTTGACCGGCGCCTTTTATTCTACTATTTATTCTGTGGACTCAACAAGGTTACAATAATAGCTGTTAGTAGTGCCACTACGAAAGTCATTATCCTGGCAGTCATGATTTTCTCTTCCAGCCCGGTACTTATCCATACAATAGTAAAGCTAATACCAACAATAATTGTAACGAGGGTAGCCAGTCCGTTAAAACGCTTCCAGAAAAGTGAAAGTAAAATAATAACAGAAAATGTTCCACCAATACCAGCCCATACATAGCTAACCAGGTCATATACAAATTTTGAAATCACATGCGATTGCTGGGAGAGGAAAGCCACACCCAGGGCGATTACAGCAAGCACAGCAGTAGAGACACGAGCAATTGTCAATTTTTTTCTCCGGTCGGTATCACGGCGGGAAAGAATATTCTCAGCCAGTTCGGTAGAGGAGAGGATAAGCAAGGAATCAGCAGTGGAAATCATTGCAGCAATAGCACCGGTGATGAGCAGTGCAGCCAGATAAGGTGGAAAAATCTGCATCAATACCTTTGGCATGACAAATTCCCTGTCCGACAAGCCATGGGGACCGAAAATAGCCAAACCTACCCAGCCCAATGTCAAAGCTCCAATATATGCAACTATCGTCCAGGTAACACCAACATTACGTCCTATTTTGGCATTGCGATGGTCGCGTATGGACATAAATCGTGTTGTCAGCTGAGGCATACCGCCAAAATATCCGAACATCCACGACAGTCCGGATATAATCAAGCCCCATTGAAAACCATTAGCACCCTTAGCCAGAGCTGTATAAGCAGGACCAGCAGAAGATAAAGCAGCTGTAATGGAATGAGCATAAACATCAGGATGATTCTTGATATAAATCAGACCTACAATAGGACCAAGTATCAGAGTAGTAACCATTATAATTGCCTGCACCACATCCGTATATACTACACTGCGGAAACCTCCGAAAATTGTATAAGGAATAATTACAGCAGCTGTTATGAGCATTCCGTATTCCGGTTTCAAGTGAAACATTGTATAAAGCGTCTTTCCACCAGCTACGAACTGGGCTCCCACATAAAAGAAAAAGAAAAACACAATTGTCAGGCTGCTAAGCACACGTATAGCCTGTCCAAAATCCGAATGACGTTTAGCCAGGTAATCAGTAAAAGTCTGCACATCATATTTATGAGCCTCCCGCTGCAGACGCCAAGCCAGGACTATCCATGCAAAGATAACCCCAAAAACACAACCTATTGCTGTCCATATTTCCATCAAACCGGTAGCATAAGCCATCCCCGGAAGGCCCAGCAAAGCCCAGGCAGATTCACCTGTGGCACGTTCGGACAAAGCAGCAGCCCATCCGGGCAATACACGCCCTCCTATGGAATAATCCGTGGATGATTTAACACGCATCCCCTGATATATTCCCCACGAAATCAGGAATACCATGTAAATCACCATTACAATCAACATCTGACTCTGTGGTAACATAATCCGATTTTTTATATTTTTTAACAAAGTTAAAAAATATTTCTCACGAGGCAATTTTCCTCATAATCAAAAAACCGTCTCTTACTGGCAAAGCCAGGCGTTCCACTCTGTCATCCTTAGTGATAAATTCATTAAATTCCAATATTCCTTTGGTATAAGTATCGGAAGGTTCAAGTTGTTCAAAAATTTTTCCGTTCCAGAAAATATTGTCAACCAGAATAATTCCTCCTGGCTTTACTTTATCAAAAACCAGATTGTAATATTTGAGATAATTTTTTTTCTCAGCATCAATAAAGACTATGTCAAACAAATCAGTTAATTGAGGTATAACTTTTTTTGCGTCGTCAAAAATAACTTGCACTTTATCAGTTAATTTTGCTTTTTTAAGATACTTGAAAATTATAGGAGAGAGTTCGTCATTTATTTCTATGGAGATCAATTTTCCAGTGGGCTGCAACCCTCTGGCCAGGCAAATCGTAGAATAACCTGTATAAGTTCCTATTTCCAGAATACGATCAGGTTCAGCAATTTTACTAATGAATTCAAGAATTTTTCCCTGCAAAGGGCCAGAAATCATACGTGGAAAAAGTGTTTTTAAATATGTTTCGCGTCTTAATTCTACCAGAAGGGGGTCCTCCGGGGAAGTAATTTTTAAAGCATATTTGAAAAAAATATCATAATTCATTATCTTGTATTTAAATTTTTCAGGTCGTAAAATTTATAAAATTAGTTTAAAATCCCATTTCTTTTATGCCATTTGAGAATAAAAAAGAATTAGATTTAATCTATCAACTGCACAAACTCACCAAGGAGAAACAGCAGCTTGAAAAAGAAGTTCAGCGTCTGATAAAAGAAAAACAAAAGCTTGAAAAACGAATTGGTGACCTTGAAAGTCTCCTGGCCCAGGTGCCTCAGGAATTCCTGCCCGAAAACGCCCGTCCAAATGTGGGCCAGGATAAGCAGCTGAAATTTGATATGGCAACCGTGCTTTTCATTGACATCCACGGATTTAAACGTATTGCCGAAAGCAAAAACACGCAGGAAGCTATTGATGAGCTGGACCAGATGTTTTATGAATTCAACAAAATTGCACAGAGACACAACCTGCAACGCATAAAAACAATTGGAGACACCTATATGGTAGCAGGCGGCGTGCCGGTTAAAAACAATACCAACCCCATAGACGTTGTGCTGGCCGCCCTGGAAATGTCACAATACATCAAAAAACTACGGAAGGAATACGAACAAAAAAACATGGAATTCTGGGAATTGCGCCTGGGTATAAACACTGGCCCAGTCAGGGCTCTTGCCTGGGGACGTAAAAAAATAAATTATGACATTAAAGGCGAAACAGTAAATATTGCCACGCGTGTTGCTGCTTCCAGCGACCTGGATAAAATAAACATCTCGGCAAATACTTATGTCCTCATAACCGAATATTTTGAAACAGAACGTCACGGAGATTTGCCCGTTAAATACGAAGGACGCCTGGATATGTATTACGTCAAACGCCTTAAACCAGAATTTGCCGAAGATAACGAAGGTATTTATCCAAACCATAATTTTAAAGTAAAATACCTGCTGCGTCAATTCACAGATTTACAAGAGCTTATCCTTGATAAACTGGAGCGCGAGCTGCCACCATACCTGTATTATCACAATTACAAACACACCATAGACGTCATTAACCAGGCAGAGCTTATCGGGCTGGGCGAAGGAGTGAGCGAAGAAGAAATACTGCTACTGAAAACAGCTGCTCTGTTCCACGATGCTGGCCATATCATAAGCTACGAGAACCACGAATATTACGGATGTCAGATGGCCAAGGAATACCTCCCGAAATTCAATTACACCCCGGAACAAATTGACAAAATTTGTGAACTTATCCTTGCAACAAAACTACCACCCAAACCCAAAAACCTGCTGGAAAAAATCATGTGCGACGCTGACCTGGACTACCTCGGACGGGAGGATTTTATTCCTGTTTCCAATACACTGTTTGAAGAGCTGAAAGCCCAGGGCAAAATTAATTCCCTCAATGAATGGAACAAGCTGCAGGTCAAATTCTTAACCGGACATCAATATTTTACCGAAACTGCTAACAAACTCCGTGAAGTTAACAAAGAAAAGCAGATAGAACGCATCAAAAAACTTATTAAATGGGAAAGCGAGGAGGAACGCGAAAAATTTGAACAAGAACTGCAGGAAATAGCTATGCGCACCAAAAATAATCACAATTAAAGTCTGTTCAGAAATTCCTGTAACCTAAAGGTCTCCTTCACTTTATGTCCTTTTTTGTCCTTGAAAATTATACCTGCCTCATTATAAGGGTCGTGATTGAAGATTATACAATGTGGCGTATGCACAGCCCATTCAAAAAATGTCTCTTTTTCCTGGAGAGTTTTTTCTGCACAGATGTCATAACTCATTACATAAGGCTCATATACGTGGTAAGCAGTAGGAATAAAATCCGAAGGATATACAAACCATACTCCTTTATGGAACATCCTTACTTCCATAAGTCCACGAGTATGTCCATAATGGAACTCCACAAATATATCAGGGAGAATTTCTCCGGGTTTCTCTACCAAGCGGAGCACACCCGCTTCTTGTAAAGGTAAGAAATTCTCAGGCAGGAAAGCAGCCTTTTCACGGAAATTTGGATTTAAAGCATGTTCCCACTGGTCACGGCTCACCCAATAAGTGGCATTAGGAAAAGTAGGGTAGAGGATACCATCTCCAGAACGGCTGACAGCACCACCAGAATGGTCAGCATGGAGATGAGTAAGAATAACATCAGTAATATCCCCGAGGGAATATCCATAACGTCCCAACACCTTTTCCAGGTTCCTTTCTCCGTAAACACCGTAATTTCTGAAAAATTTTTCATCTTGTTTATCACCAAGACCTGTATCTACCAGTATTTTATGGTCTTTATGTTCTATCAACAAAAGCCTGAAAGCATTTGGCACCATATTATTTTCATCAGCCTCCATAAGCTTACTCCACAATACTTTGGGCACCACGCCGAACAAAGCGCCGCCATCAGCTTTAAAATAGCCTGCATCAATAGTAAGTAGTTTCATAAAATTTAAAGTTTTGACCAGTTAAACATTCATAATCTTTCTTTGGTTCAAATTTTGCAATTTTTTCTGTTAAAATAATTACTCCGCAGTGAAAAAATTTTTCCTGATAATTAGCCTGATAATATCTCTGGGAAGCTTCGCACAAGAAATATCTGTGGCAGATGCCGTTACACGTTTTGGCATAGAAGGAGTAAAAATTTTCTGCAAAGACAGTGAAGATACTCTGGAAACAAACGGAAATGGCAACGTTAATATTGACATCTTTCCGGATAACAAACCCATAGTTTTTCAACACCCTTTTTACGAAACCGTTATTTTTACAAAAAAACAACTGGAAAGACGCAACTGGCTGGTGCTAATGCCCCGTGGCCCACAACTGTTATATGCAGAACTATCACTACTCAATGCACGGGAATATTCCTTTGGCCTGCCTTTTTACATAAAAATCATCAATATGGACAATCCTCTCACATTTGAAGATTATGACCACGATGCCAGCCAGAAAATTATGTTCAAAACCGACGAAAAGGGCGTGACTGTATTCCGCAGCTTACAGGCTAATAAAATTATCCTTGCCCTGGATGGAATGCGCCTTAATAACGAAATATACAAAAATGGAAAAATAGAAAATGCTTATAACTTTGACAATACCATTACACAAACCGTGCAACAAATATACAATTCAACTTACCTGATTTATCATCCGGATGGTCTGGGAGGAGTAATACATTATTTTACCAAAATACCGGCTCTGAGTGATAGTTACAAACCAATTATTCACTTTTCCACCACCCACAGAATAGAGAGTGCCACACGTAGCTGGGTGTCAAATTATCAACTGAGTTTTGCTAAAAACAAATATTCATCTTTCACCTCTGTTACATACAGTAACTATGGCGATATAGAATCCGGACATAACAGGCGCAGCCTCCCCACGGATGACTCTACCTACGGCCTGCATTTATTCTATGTTGACCGCATCAATGGCCGTGATACCATTCTGCCGAATCCTGACCCATACCGCCAGATCGGCACAGGATACAAACAATTGTTCATTCTTCAGAAGTTCCGTTACAAAATCAAGAGCAGGGTATTCCTTTTCTCAAATTACTATTACACTAAAACATCCAATCAAGGCATATACAGTGGCCTGACAGAAATAAATGGCGACCATCCACGCTTTGCCAGATGCGAATACTTCCCAACGCAAAAATTCATCACTAACAATTACATATATATCCAGAGGAAAAACATTTTTTTCAATTTTGCCTCAATCGGAGGATCTTTCCATTACATAGAAGAATACCGTTATACCCGCAAATACCGCAACCCTGTGGGCTTGCACCAGATAGAACGATTAAAAGTAGGACATATCAACGCAGATATGGTAAAAGTATTCCGTCTCTCACGTCTTGCATACGGAATGGAATACAAATACAACTTTCTCAAATCACGGGCATTTTTTGAAAACATAGAGACCGATAGCACCTGGCCAGGCTTAACCCGCTATCCTACTGGTGGAACACAGGCTCATTGGTTCTCTATATATGCTCATTACAGGAATCTGGCCAACTCCCGGTTTATCATAGACATAGCAACAAGGATAGATTATCATATCATTTCTGCCCATTTTTCCAATAAACCACCTCAATTACCACTTAATTTCACGCGTATAGACAAGAGATACTTCTCACCCTCGGCCGCACTGGCCTTTGACGCCTATCCTATACCTGGCTGGGAATCAAAACTGACACTTTCATATAATACTCACACGCCAATAGTGGATGATTTCGGGAAAGTAATGTTCAAAGACTTCATCACTATGATACCTACTGACAAACTGACCCAGGAAAGAACTTACTATAGCGAATGGGCTAATTCCATAACCCCAAGCTCTTTCCTGCGACTACAATTTTCTGTTTTCAACACATATTTCAAAAATATGATTATTCTCAAAGACACGGTTCTCAACGGCCTGGATAGCATTTATTTTGGTCCGGACGGATACAACCTGGCTGCAAAAACTAATCTCCCTAAAGCTCTAATCTACGGATTTTCTGCTTCACTAAATATCAACCTTCCACTGAATACCAGCATAATAAATTATATAAAATTCTCATCTATTTTCAATTACACCAGAGGCCTAAATCTCACAGACTCCTTGCCTATTCCGAATATTTCCCCATACTTTGGTAAAAATAATATTCAAATCCGTTTTAACCGTCCTTATACTTTAACCATTTCCCATTTATACACGGGCGGCAAACCACTAAACGAGCTATCCCCGGTGGGTGAGGATTATATTGAAAAAGCTTCTGCGCAAGGATTTCTGCCATGGCAAATTTTTAATATCAGACTCGACTACCAGAAAAAAAATATCTCTATCTACCTGGCAATAAACAATATCCTTGATACTTTTTACCGTCCTTATGCTTCTGCCATTAACGGAACAGGCAGAAACTTTATTGGAGGGATAAAATTTTCTTTTTAATTTTAGTGAGAAAAGATATTTTTACACTCATTAAAAAATTAGAGGCTTTGATTATCAATCAGAATGACATACAACGTTTTATAAAAGCAATTAAAGACAACTCGGAATACGATTTCAGCAACTATGCACCCAAATCTTTTTACCGTAGAGTGGAAAAACTCCTGGAAGACTACGAAACCGATATATACGACCTGATTGATAAAATCTACGAAGGTGACGCCAAATTCATTCAACAAATAATTAATCATCTTACCGTAAACACCACAGAACTATTCCGTGACCCCAAGGTATGGCACGCTATCCGCTACCGTATTTTCCCTAAACTTAAAGACAAGGAAAAAATTAACATCTGGCACCCAGGCTGTTCCTCTGGTCAGGAAGTATATTCAATGTTAATTTTGCTCAACGAAGCAGGTCTCATAGACAGAACAAATGTCTACGGAAGCGATATAAACACAGATATGCTGGAAAAAGCCCAGCGCGGAGAATATTCATACCGATTGAATATTGAATATTTCCAGAATTTTGATGAAGTGGTACGCAAAAATCCTCACGATTACGAAGATTATAAAAACGTTCCTTACACAAAATATTTTGACCTGGATCCTCTGAACGACATCATCCGGGTAAAGCCTTTTCTCAAAGAAAAAGCCACTTTTATTAAACACGACCTTGTTAGCCTGAAAAATCCTTTTAATAAACCTTTTGACCTTATCGTATGCCGTAATGTGTTAATATACTTCAATCGCACATTGCAAAATCAAGTTATTCATTTTTTCTATGACAACCTGGAATATCCAGGTTTCCTGGTGCTTGGATACCACGAAAGTATCCTTGGCCCGGAAAGCTATAATTTCCATAAACACGGATATTATTACGCTAAAAAACTAAATTAATGAGACGAGTTTCTACATATGACGTTAAAAAATTCACCCAAAACCTGAAAGAATACCTGGACATAGACTTCACCCAGTATGCCCAAAGCATCTTACGCAGACGACTGGAAGTATTCATAAACAAATGGAATATAGCTGACCTGGAAAACCTCTTCCTGAAGGTCCAGGATAATACCAGCCTGCTGGAAAAACTCATTGAACACCTGAGCGTGGAAACTACCGAAATGTTCCGTGATCCTGGTTTCTGGCGCACACTAAACAAAAAAGTTATTCCAGAACTGGCTAAGTTCAATAAAATCAATATCCTGGTTCCCTACATCACCTATGACGACGAGTTATACACGCTACTGGTCATACTCAAAGAAAACAACTTGCTTGAAAAAACAGAAATACTTGCTACCTCTCCTTTTGATACCAATATTGTCAAAAGCCGTAGCGGTCTATATACCCAAAAAAAACTCTCGCAAGCAAATGATAATTACAAACGGTATAAACAAAACGAAAATGCCGATATATCAGGCTATTTCACCATTATAAACAATGATGTGCAATTTTCCACTGAATTGATCAATTTCGTGAAATTTGAAAAGACTGATCTAACAAATGACTTCCTGAACTCAGACGAATTTAATCTCATACTCTTCCGTAACCGGATGATTTACTTCAACTTAAACTTACAAAACAAAATACTTGAAATATTGTTTTATCATCTGGCAAAATCAGGTTATCTCACAATAGGTTTTAAAGAAAATCTTTCTAACTTTATATTCCTTGATAAATTACAACAGATAGATAATCAAGAAAAAATTTTCATAAAAAGAAAGTAATCAATAACTTTAAGAAGAATTTTCGGCTATGGCATCAAAATATATCATAATAGGAGGATCAGCAGGCAGTTTTCAGACAGTCTTGCAAATATTAAACAACTTACCCAAGGATTTTATACATCCTATTTTTCTATGTATGCACCGCCTCAAACACGTCAGAGGTGGATTTGTGGAAGCTCTGTCAATAAAATCCAAACTCAAAGTTATAGAACCCGAGGATAAATCTCCTATTTTCGGCAAAAAAGTTTATCTGGCTCCTGCAAATTATCATATGTATCTGGAAGTATCAAACACCATAGCATTGTCCACCGAAGAGGCTGTTAACCACTCCAGACCGTCTATAGACATCACTTTTGCCTCAGCAGCTTATGCTTTCCAGGAAAAAGTCGTTGCCATTTTACTTTCAGGAGCTAATAAGGATGGAGCCGCTGGATTAAAAGAAGTGCAATATTACGGAGGAACTGTAATTGTCCAGGATCCCAAAGAAGCCAGTGTTCCTGTAATGCCCGAAGCAGCTTTAAAAGAGGTGCAAAAGCCTGATTTTATATTCAATACCGAGCAAATAATTGATTATCTAAACTCAATAAATTATTAAAATGAAAAATATTCTGGTAAAAATATTACTCATTCTTGCAGGCATACTCAGCATAGTGGCATTTATTCTCACTGCCCAGCTGATATATTTTGAATATCTGCAAGAATTGTATTTTATTTTTGAAGGACTTACCCTGGTGACTGCTATAATAGCCTATGCTACTCTGGAAAAAACAGAAAAAGCAAAACCACAGGAAGTTGTCAAAGTAATATACAAAACCGTTGAAAAAGAGGCGCCTAAGGAGAAAAAAGCAAAAGAAGATTCTGCAAAAAAAGAGAAGGAAATTATTGACAAAATAGTATCACTCAGTATCAAAGATCTTGATAAATTCTCCGATTCAGTAGAAGATTTCTCCGAACAGTTATTCAAAAACCTCTCTAACAGCCTCAATATAGTCACAGGAATGCTCTTTTTGTGGGATAATGCAAAACAAGTATATTACACAGCCGGATCTTATGCCTTTTACCGCGAAGATACCTACAAAGAATACAAATTAGGCGAAGGCCTCATAGGACAGGTAGCAAAAGATCGCAAAATACTCTACATTGACAACGTCCCGGAGGGTTATATAGTTACGTTATCCGGTCTGGGTAAAGGAACGCCTAAATACCTGGCCATTATGCCAATCATAAAAAACAAACAAACCATAGGCGTAGTAGAGATTGCAACTTTTTCACCAATACCCGAACCTGCTACTATAATTCTGGAAACCATATCCAAAAAGCTCTCTGAAATAGACCTGGAATTTGAATAAAATGACTGTCATGCCAAAAGAGAATGATCTTAAACGCAAGTATAAATTTTGCATAAAACTGAATAAAAAAGAGCTGGATCTTTTAAACAAGTTTTGCGAAAAATATAATATTCCAAATAAATCAAAATTTATCCGCGAAACTTTGATGAAAGAAATATTCAACAAAATGGTGGAACAGGATTATCCAACATTGTTCAGTAATATTAGCAATAAAGAAAACCAGGATATTGACGAAAACAAAAGCACTACCAACAAAGACACAGATATATCTCATCCCAAACTCTTTTAATAAGCTGATCTCCTTGCGAGTATCAGCTTATTTTTTTGAAAAAAATCTAAAACTCTATAAAACAATGGAAAGAATATTAATAATTGGTGCTGCCGGACAGATTGGTAGCGAGCTCACAACAGAACTCAGAAAGATATATGGCAACGAAAACGTTTTCGCTACCGACATTAAAGAACCAGCCGAGGATATAAAAAACTCCGGGCCATGGGCTATCCTGGATGTGCTGGATGTCAAAAGGCTCGTACATTTTGTTATCCGCTACAAAATAACCCAGATATATCATCTGGCAGCTGTTCTATCCGGAAATGCCGAAAAAATCCCTATGCAAGCATGGAATATCAACATGGAAAGCTTGCTAAATGTGCTGGACCTGGCCAAGGAAATAGAAGACATTAAACGGGTCTTCTGGCCAAGCTCTATTGCAGCCTTCGGACCAACTACACCCAAGGATAACACCCCCCAAGTAACTATTACCGAGCCTACAACTGTTTACGGCATCAGCAAACTGGCTGGCGAACGCTGGTGTGAATATTACTGGCGACGCTATGGCGTGGACGTCCGTAGTATCAGATACCCCGGACTGATTAGCTACAAAACCGAACCCGGCGGTGGTACCACCGACTATGCCGTGGAAATTTTCTACGAAGCTATCCGACGTGGACAATACGAATGTTTCCTCAAAGAAGATACTTACCTGCCAATGATGTATATGTCCGATGCCATCCAGGCTACTATCAAACTCATGCAAGCCGACCCCGACAAAATCACTGTACGATCGGCTTATAACGTGGGTGGAATGAGCTTTGCTCCTAAAGACCTGGCAGAAAAAATAAAAAAATACATCCCGGACTTTAAAATCACTTACAAACCAGACTTCCGTCAGGCTATCGCCGAATCCTGGCCAAGGAGTATTGATGACTCTGTAGCCCGTCGCGACTGGGGCCTGGATATTAAAATTGACCTGGACGAGATGACCCGTATAATGCTAAACGGAGTAGCGCAAAAATTCGGAAAAAACATTAAATTCTAAAAAAATAGCACGCCACTGTAAATTAAGGAACAGTGGCGTGCCAATTTTCATATAAAACTGTCAATATCAAAATCTGGAGAAATGAAAAAATTACTCCTTACCGCTTTGCTTACTACTATAGCCATCAGTGCTTACCCAATTATAGTCAACACAGGAGCACATAATACAATTGTCAATTACAATCCAGCAGGAAATTTCGCACAAATATGGCCATATTTTCTGTTCACCTTTGTTATCAGCCTCATAGGTAGTTTTTCCCTCTATGGAATATTTATGGGGCCTGCTGCCCTAATAGGTATCTATATCCTTACAAAAGACAAGAAAAAACGCACTTACGCCTGGATAGGCTTTATCCTTGGTACTGTGCTTGGAGTGATATTGAAAATACTATACATCGGCTAAAATGTCCCGCTATATCGCAGTTATACTGCTTTTGATATCAGCCACCGGATGCTATACACCCCTGCGTTCCATTTCACGCCATCCGGAAAAATATGTGAATAAAATCGTCCTGGTCCGGGGCTACGCTGCCAGATGGTACCGTAATGACCATGGATTTTACTTTATAGTTGTCACAAACCGTTACGGACGTTATCCAGTAATTGTTTATAAACAAATGCCTTATATAACTTTCAAAACACCTGTCAAAGCCCATGGCCGACTACGCAGCTTTAAAGCTGACCGCCAGACTTTCCACATAATAATAGACAGCACCCAGGCTTATAAAACTTTCCTTTTCAGCAAAGATACACTCAGGCTATCCTTCCGCGATACATTACCGCCTGACTGCAGTTTTTTTATTCAAAATAGTTTTTAACGGTAAAACCATTCTGCCGCAGGAAACGCTCTTTTTTTGCCTCCTTAAGGTCACTATTAACCATTTCCTCAATCAAATCCTCAAGGGTATATTCCGGATACCATCCCAGCTCTTTGTGCGCTTTTGACGGGTCACCAACCAGAATATCCACTTCGGTAGGACGGAAATATCGCGGGTCCACACGTATAAGCACATCTCCGGGCTTTATATGTTCCTTCAAATCTCTGTATTTAGGGTCATCACTCACCTCAGCAGCAATACCAACCTCTTCGGTACCTTCACCCTGAAATTCAATAGTCACACCTACCTGGGCAAAAGCCTTGCGCGCAAATTCCCTTACAGAAGTTGTCCGGCCTGTGGCAATGACAAAATCATCCGGCTTGTGATGCTGCAAAATCATATACATAGCTCTTACATAATCCTTGGCATGGCCCCAGTCACGCTTGGCCGAAAGATTACCCAGCCACAAAGTCTTCTGCAAACCAAGCACTATACGTGCTACCGCACGCGTAATCTTACGTGTGACAAAAGTTTCACCACGGATAGGAGACTCGTGATTAAACAGTATTCCGTTGGAAACAAACATATTATAGGCCTCACGGTAATTAACACCTATCCAGTAAGCATACAATTTGGCGGCAGCATACGGACTGCGAGGATAAAACGGTGTATTTTCATTCTGCGGAATTTCCCTAACCTTTCCATATAACTCACTCGTAGAAGCCTGATAAATCCTTACTTTATCAGCCATTCCCAACAGACGCACAGCCTCCAGGATACGCAAAAAGCCAAGAGCATCGGAATTAGCTGTATATTCCGGAGTTTCAAAACTTACCTTTACATGACTCTGCGCCGCAAGGTTATATATCTCATCTGGCTGAACATCCTGAATAATACGGATAAGATTGGTAGAATCCGTCATATCTCCATAATGCAGTATAAATTTACGATCGCTCTCGTGAGGATCTGTGTATAAATGGTCAATACGGTCGGTATTAAATAACGAAGCACGGCGCTTAATTCCGTGCACTATATAACCTTTTTTGATTAAAAATTCGGCCAGATAAGCTCCATCCTGACCTGTTATACCTGTGATAAGAGCAACCTTATTAGACATTTTCCTGAGTGTTTTTCAATTGTTTGTATAAATCAGCATATTGCCTGGCAATACTTGAACAAAGATACTTTTTTACATTCAAAAAACCTTTTTCAACGAGTTGTTTTCGCAAGCTACTATCAGAAAATAATTTCTGCACAGCCTCGCGTATTTCGCCAACATTATAAGGATTAACCTTGAGGGCAGCTTCACCTGCAACCGAAGTCATAGGTTCTATTTTACTGGTAATAACAGGAATACCTACTGCCTGTGCCTCAATTACCGGAAGGCCAAAACCCTCATAAAAAGACGGAAATAGTAAAATATCTGCTTGATGATAAAGCCGTTTCATCTGTTCATAAGATAAATCGTAGTAAACAACATATTGCAAATCACTGTTATTAAGACTATAAGCAATTTGATCATTCAATTTTCCCACAATTATTAATCTCGCCCGCGTTCCATCAAGTGCCTTAATAATATTCTGTAAATTCTTATTAGCCTTGGTGCCAACTGTCAAAACCTTATACGCGAATACACCATCCTTTCTACAATTATAAAGCCATTCATCAGGCAAACAATTAGGGATATAGTCAATTTTTCTGGCTACAAATGGATATTCCTTAGTCAACTCCTTCCGCGTAAAATCAGAGATAACCGTAATTTTATCAGCAAAAAGTGAAGGAAGCATTATCCAGAATATCCTCAAAAAAAAATTTTTTAAACTGCTGGTTTCTCTGGTCAAACTACCAATGTCGTGAAAGGTGACAATCTTTTTTCCAGGCAAAAAAGGTGTAATATAAGTAATGTCTCCAGTAATATGAATGACATCAAATTTTTTTATAAATCTATTGTGTTGTAATACGAATAGAATATTTTTAGATTTTGTCACAATCCCTTCGTGCCAGGGTAATTCCAGATTTTCAAACTTTATATCATCGGGTAAAGCCTTTTGAATAGAGGAAAACAAGTTCTCTATACTATGGAAACCAGGCCGTTTTTTTCGGAATATGTACAAAACTTTTATCCGGGTCATTCAGATAAAATTCTTTTGGTAAATTCCTCAACAAAAATTTGTCTGATTTGGCTCTCAAAAGGCTTAAGCATCAAAGGGATATTAGCCTTTACAATAACCTGATCATCCCTAACTTCCAGAGTGCCTTTTATTTTTATTCCACTGGCCCTGGCGGCAAAAGTTCCTGAATAATCCTGCCATTGCTCTTCCATAATTTGAACATCAGAATGTTCTTGTTTTAGCTGTTCAAAAACTGTTTTAATCCTTTGCATTAAAATATCCTTGTCAAGTGAATGATTAAGTTTGATTTCCATATTTCATTATGTTTTTATATAAAAAGATTAGCAATAATATTATCGGCAATTAATTTGCCCTTCAAAGTTAATTTAAAAAATCCGTTTTCCTCTTTTAGATATCCGTTATTATGATATTCATTAACCAATTGTTCTACCTTTTGCCAATAATCCGGATAATTCTCTTTTAAAAATTCCGCATCAATCCCCAGATAGGTGCGCAACCGGGTTAAAATGTATTCATTAAACTTATCCTTCTCATTCAAAATCTCATATTCTTCTGGCAAATCATTATTTTCCAGGACTTTAAAATACTTATGAATATCCGGATAATTCCAGTAACGCTTTTGTCCGTCATAAGAATGTGCTGCGGGCCCCAGTCCTAAATATTGTTCTCCTGTCCAATAAGAAAAATTATGCCGGGAAATAAATCCTTCTCTGGCAAAATTAGATATTTCGTAATGCAAAAATCCATGCTTCTCCATCTCAACTATTAGATAGGAGTATAGATCTGCAAAAGTTTCCTCATCCACAGGTATAAGCTTTCCCTGAGTTTGCCATAGGCCAAAACGCGTATTTTCCTCTATAGTCAAACCATAAGCAGACAAATGCGGCAGGCCCAAAGAAAAAAACTCTTTTAAATTATATCGCATACTTTGCATAGGATTTCCTCCGTAAGGAATTCCATAAATCAAATCTATGGTAACATTGTTAAAACCAAGCTTATGGGCTATGCGAATAGCCTCATAAGCCTGCTGTGCATTATGTCTTCGGCCAAGAAATTTTAATTCTTCATCAATAAAACTCTGCACCCCAAAACTCAGACGGTTAATCCGTGTCTCATCCCGCAATCGCTGTGCATACTCCAGGGTAAAATCATCTGGATTAATCTCAATAGTTATCTCTACTTCATCATTAACTTCAAATAAAGAAAATATCCTTTCTAAAACTAAAGCAATTGCATCAGGAGAAAGCAATGAAGGCGTCCCGCCTCCAAAATATATAGTATTGATTTTCTCTGATATACGACCATGCTTTAAATCCACCTCTCTGGACAGAGCATTCAAAAACCGTTGTTTCAGAGACTTATCTACAGATACTATTGAATAAAAATCGCAATAATTACATTTTGTCTCACAAAAAGGAATGTGTATATAAATTCCGGCCAAGGCTACGTGATTATAAACATTTTGATTTGACCAAAATATTTTTAAATTTGACAAAAACCAAAAAACTTTTGAGAAATGGCTATAAATCTTGATTGGGCTAATTTAGGCTTTGAATACATCCCTACACCCTACAAAGTCAAAGCCGTTTACAAAGACGGAAAATGGGGCAAATTAGAAATTTTTGAAGAAGACTATATCCCCATTCACATTGCAGCCACCACACTGCATTACGGACAGGAAGCTTTTGAAGGACTGAAAGCCTACCGCGGCAAGGACGGAAAAATCAGACTTTTCCGCTGGGAAGAAAACGCCAAACGTTTGCAGTCCTCAGCACGCCGCCTGATGATGGCAGAAGTGCCAACAGAGCTATTCCACGAAGCTATCCTCACCGTGGTTAAGAAAAACATGGAATACATACCTCCTTACGGAACAGGCGCTACTCTTTATATCCGTCCGTTGCTCATCGGAACAGGCGCTCGCGTAGGTGTGAAACCCGCTGATGAATACACATTCCTGGTATTTGTCATCCCTGCCGGTTCATACTTCAAAGGCGGATTTAAAACTCAGGACTTTGTAATTATGAGAAAATACGACCGTGCTGCTCCCCTGGGCACAGGACACGTAAAAGCTGGTGGTAATTATGCAGCTGGTATGATTGCCACAGAGGAAGCACACCAGAAAGGCTTTGCCAATGCACTCTTCCTTGACCCAAAAGAAAAGAAATATATTGACGAGGCTGGCCCCGCCAACTTCTTCGGTATCAAGAACAATACTTATATCACACCAAAATCCAATTCCATACTGCCATCCATTACCAACAAGAGCCTGATGGAGCTGGCACAGCACCTTGGATATAAAGTGGAACAACGTCCCATTCCAGTAGAAGAACTCGCTGAGCTGGAAGAAGCCGGTGCATGCGGCACAGCTGCCGTAATCACTCCTATCGGAAAAATTGTGGATGAAGAAATGAACAAAACTTACGTGATTTCCAAAGACGGAAATCCTGGACCAATATCCACTGAGCTATACAAAAACCTCACAGGCATACAGTTTGGCGAGATAGAAGACCCCTTCGGCTGGACAGAAATTGTGGAATAATCTTCTCTCACCAATAAAAAAACGGGGCTGTAAGTGTAGCCCCGTTTTTTTATTCCTTCATATCATACAAAGCAGCAAAACTGCAATAAGAGTTTACTTCCGTGGCATCATCACAGGCATAAAGCAGTTGCCTTACAGTCTGGTTGAGCAAAGGATGCACCATATCAGGCACAATATCCGCCAGAGGCATAAGGACAAACCTGCGACGGTGCATCAGAGGATGCGGAACAGATAACTCTTCGGTCTTAATAATACCCTGGTCATAGAAAATTATGTCAATATCCATTTCCCTTGCCTGATAACCATTAATGCTCTTGGCCTTGCGTCCTAATTCTTTTTCTATCTCCTGAGTAACAGACAGCAATTCAAAAGCATCAAGCTCGGTATCCACACTGATTGCCATATTCAGAAACCACTGGCTGTCTCTGTATCCCCACGGCTCGGTCTCATAAATATCCGAATATTGTAACACTCTGCCCACTCTCTGATTTATCAATTCCACAGTACGGATTAAATTGTGCTGACGGTCACCTTTGTTAGTGCCCAATGATAAAACTACTGTTGCCATAATATTATGAATTAAAACCCAGTTTTTTGGAACGGAATATTTTATTTTCCGGATTAAGAGCTTGATCCAAAGTCATTGCGCCATTTACATTTACATCCAGGCCCATTTTCTTACGTAACGCAATGACACGATTGCGGGCAAGTTCCCGCATATTATAACGCAAGATTTCAGGAGCTTTGCGGATATATTCCGGATTTATCTGGTGTTCTGCCAGCGAAGTGGTGCAGATGAGTTTGTATGAGTAATTGTCCGCCAGCAGTCCCTCAGCATTTTGCAAAAAGCCTGTCAAAGGATTGGTCTTTGCCATCCCGGAAAGCAAATTATCGCAATCCTCCAATATTAAAACAGCATCACGGAAATCCCGCAAAAACGAATAAAGCCTAACACTATCCAGTGAAGAATACACTGAACGCGGCAGCAAAATAAACTTCAAATCACTGTTGGCAATCAAGTATTTCAGATAAGCTGTTTTTCCGCTTCCGTGCTTGCCATATATCAAAGCAATTCCACGCCTATTTTTATCTTTAAGAAAATCAATCAAACTATTGTGAAAATCAATAATATCCTCATTGAAAAATAAAGATAAATCTATATCTGTGCCTGCAAATTCTATCTTTTCCAGAGAAAAATTACCGCTATCCGTCCGCAGCAGGAAAAAAGACCTATGGGCTTGTCTCTTTGCCCGGCTTTTGCTCTTTAAAACTTTAACCAAATCTTTTACCTGGACAAAATCAATATCCGGTGAGTAATAAACCTCGGTTTTAGCAGCACTCACATATAGCAAAATGCGGTCTTTTATCCGAAGCAAATAATCCGAAGCTGAATAATTGACTTTCAGCCAGTCGTCCTTGCAAGCCTCCTCGTTTTTTATGATAAAATCCTCGTCTGTGAGATTAAATTTTTTCTGCAATTTCTTTAACACCTGTTCCACATCAATGGCAAAGCTAATGGAATACACATTGGGCAGCTCACGGTAGAGATGCATAAATATTTTTTCCACAAGGTTACCTGCATCTGCTCCCCAGTAGTCCAGCAGTTTCTCGTCAAATTTCATCCACGGGTTGGTTTAAAAATTCTTTCCGCAAAATAAAGCCTTTTCCGTCAAAGCAAAAACAGTTTTTTGTTTAAGATTTCTAAACTATTGGTTATAGTAATCCAGCAATTCTTTTAGGAAGGGATTTTGTATTGCATTTATGTCAACTCTATCCTTTAACCAGCGCATTGTGGCGTCAAGTTTCCTTAAAAAGTCCGAAGGTTTTATAAAGAAGTCCACTGTTGTAGTTTCCGGGATGTATTTTTTCTTTTTATTAAAATACAGAGCAAAACCACGTCCGGATTGGATAAAAAAGTAATTGCCAATTAGTCCGCGGTCGTGTAAATCATTAGTATTAATTAAATCAAAAGCAATATTGAAAGCCTGATTGCTTTCTATTCTTTTAATAGCATTTATTAATCCTGTTTTCTGATGGTTGTTTTCTACCTCTGATATAATTGTCAGATATAAATCTTTGTCCGAAACACTTTGAGAAAAAGCTCCAATAAGCGAGGATAAATTACTGAAATTCACTTCAAAATCATTACGCACAAAATATCTGTCAAAAATTATTATGGTGTTGCCATAAAAAGAAACCTGTGTCAGAAAAGACCAGTCTACTCTTGAATTAGCATTGATGCTTGAAGGTATAGAAGTTAATTGCTCTTTATAATCAAAAAAACTGTCCCTGTCTATATGCAAAATAAATTCTTGCGTGCTTTGCTTTTCTGAAAATTTACCAAAAAGATAAACAACAGGACTTTGAAGTTTAATATTCTGTGGCTTAGTATTTTCAGGAATAATTTTACTTGCTACAAGATTTACAAAGTGATCAAAAGGTAAGGGCTTGTCATATAAATAAAATTGATATAAATCCTGAATGTTTTGAACAAAGAAAATTTCTGTAATAACAAATTTAGCTTTATCGTCCTCACTCAGGAACTTCAAAAAATCTGTATCAAAAACTACTTGCGCTAATTTAGGTTTTCCTTCCATAAGTCTGAGATTAAACGTGAAGCCTCATCAAAAAATCCAGGACCAAAGTCTTTATCCAGAAAACCATTCTCCTGGATATGAATACGAAAAACCTGCTGTTGCCCCTCTGG
>CAZYSM010000032.1:0-30728 GCA_964649975.1 uncultured Bacteroidales bacterium
GGTAGCCCTGGCGGGCGGAGGCGACCAGCGGAAGCCCCACGCACCGCCACAGGGCTACAGCGCCGGCCGATCCGAATATGAGCGGAAAGCCCGACCCGAGCGGCGCAGGGATTTGATGTCAGGGAGTAATCCAGGCTGGTATATTTGCAGATGTTTTGATTTTAGCCGCGGAGACTGCAGCGAGGGGCACGCCCAGAAAATTATTTAATATACAAGCGAGAGGTTGATTTTTCGGGTTTGTTTTTCAGTTTTTTGTTTTTACATTTGGGCAAGAAACTTAAAAAATTAAGAGAAATGGCATTCAATCTTAAAAACCGCAGTTTGCTCACATTGCTGGATTTCACACCCAAGGAGATAGAGTTTTTGTTGAAGCTGGCATTTGACTTGAAAGCTGCCAAATATGCCGGCACAGAGCAGCAGATGCTCAAAGGAAAGAACATTGCTTTGATTTTTGAAAAGACCTCTACACGCACGCGTTGTGCCTTTGAGACAGCGGCTTATGACCAGGGAGCACACGTAACCTATCTTGGACCTACGGGTTCGCAGATGGGCCACAAAGAAACCATTAAGGACACAGCCAGAGTGCTGGGACGTATGTATGACGGAATTGAATACCGCGGTTTTGCCCAGAAAACAGTGGAAGAACTGGCTAAATACTCAGGTGTGCCGGTATGGAACGGATTGACAGATGAGTTTCATCCCACCCAGGCCCTGGCGGATGTTATGACTATGCGTGAGCATTCGGATAAAAATCCGCGTGAGATAATCTATACATATCTGGGCGACGGACGCAATAACGTTGCTAATTCGTTGCTGGTCATTGGCGCCAAGCTGGGAATGGAGGTGCGTATAGCAGCGCCCAAGCAGTTGTGGCCTAATGAGAAATTGGTTAACCAGTGCAAGGCAATAGCCGAAGAAACAGGCGCCCGTATAGTAATCACTGAGGATGTAAAGGAAGGAGTGCGAGGAGCAGATTTCCTTTATACAGACGTGTGGGTATCAATGGGCGAGCCTGACAGCGTTTGGGAAGAGCGTATCCATCTGCTCAAACCATACCAGGTTAATAGCCAGCTGATGGAGATGACAGGCAATCCGGATACCAAGTTTATGCACTGCTTGCCTGCTTTCCACAATACAGAGACCAAGATAGGCAAGGAGATTTACGAGAAGTTCGGGCTGGAGTCTATGGAAGTTACCGAGGAAGTATTTGAGTCGCCAGCATCTATTGTGTTTGATGAGGCAGAGAACCGTTTGCACACAATTAAAGCAGTGATGGTTGCCACATTGGCATAAAAAAGTTAAATTTAAGTTGAAATTTTAATACCGGAGATATGAAACGTTTTTTATTAGTCCTTGCAGGGATATTTTTTCTGACGTTATCGTGTAATCAGAGCAAAGACCAGCCCAAGGTTATATGTGACGAGTGTCAGGGATTGTTATCACAGAAGATGGTTATGTATGTTGATAACGAGATGACGCGTTGTCCGGATAATCCTAATGACTTATGCTTGAAGGTTCAGTTTGACCAGTTTAAGGGTGATACCGCCTGGGAGCCTTTCAGCCAGGATATTTGCGGATTTGACTATGAACCGGGGTTTATGTATGTGTTGGAGATACAGCGCAAGAAGATGGCAACCGATGCTGATGGAAATCCGATTTACAAGTATTGTTTGTTGTATATCAAGAGCAAGACGCCTCAGCCGCTGAAGTGATTGATAGTGTTTTGTTGAGGAAAATAAAAGCCGCCCTCACCTGGGCGGCTTTTATTTTTAGAACAGCTCTTTCCCTGTCATTTCCTGGGGTTTATCAATGCCCATAATTTTGCAGAGGGTTGGCGCCACATCAGCCAGGATACCGTCCTGTAGTTTAACGTCTTTGTGACGTTCGTCAATGAGGATACACGGCACAGGGTTCATAGAGTGCTGAGTATTTGGTGAGCCGTCGGGATTGATGGCGTGGTCAGCGTTTCCGTGGTCAGCGATTAGCAGGGCGGAATATCCGTGTTTTTTTGCGGTTTCCACAACATCGTGGACGCAGTTGTCCACGGCATTGACAGCTTTGAGTATAGCCTCATAAACACCGGTATGTCCTACCATATCACCATTAGCAAAGTTGACCACGATGAAGTCGTATTTTTCGGACTCAATGGCTGCCACGAGTTTATCTTTTACTTCGTAGGCGCTCATTTCAGGTTTGAGGTCATAGGTAGCTACCTTGGGCGATGGAACGAGTATTCTGTCCTCGCCGTCAAACGGTTTTTCCCTTCCGCCGTTGAAGAAGAATGTGACGTGGGCATATTTTTCGGTTTCGGCGATGCGCAGCTGTTTCAGGCCCAGTTTGGATACCCATTCGCCCATAGTATTGCTCAGATTGAGCTTGTCAAAAACAATGTGTATGTTTTTGAAGTTAGCGTCATATTGTGTCATAGTCAGGTAGTATAGCGGAATGGTGGTCATTCCGTGTTCGGGCATATCTTCCTGGGTGAGGACGTGGGTAATCTGGCGCAGGCGGTCGGTGCGGAAGTTAAAGCAGAAGAAAACATCGCCGGGCTTAACTGTTGCAATAGGTTGTCCACTATTGTCCACGTGGATTATGGGCTTGATGAACTCATCAGTTACGCCCTCGTCGTAGGATTCCTGTATGGCTTTAAGTAAATCCTGGGCTTTTTTGCCTTTTGCGTGGACCATAGCATCATATCCGACCTTTATGCGTTCCCAGCGTTTGTCACGGTCCATAGTATAATAGCGGCCGGTAATAGTAGCTATCTGGCAAGGAGTGTCCTTGGTCTTTTCAATGAGTTCTTTGATATATCCGATTCCGCTGTGCGGGTCGGTATCTCGTCCGTCGGTGAGGGCGTGGATGTAGACTTTTTTCAGGCCAAGTTTTTTTGCCATATTGCAGATGGCATACAGATGTGTATTCATAGAATGTACGCCTCCGTCGGATACCAATCCGAGCAGGTGAAGGGCTTTATCATTTTCTTTGGCATAGTTGAAGGCTTCCAGTAATACTGGATTTTTCTCAAATTCACCAGTTTCAATAGCTTTATTAATACGGACGAGGTCTTGATAAACAATGCGTCCGGCACCAATGTTCATATGTCCTACTTCGGAGTTGCCCATAACACCTTCGGGCAGGCCAACGGCTTCGCCGTAGGGTATAAGTTTTGAGTTGGGATAGGTTTGTCTGAGATAGTCATAGTATGGAGTTTGTCCTTGAGCTATGGCATCGGCTTTAGACCCATTACCTATTCCCCATCCATCTAAGATTATCAGTATTGTTTTCTGCATAGCTTTCTGATTTTTAGAGTTTAACATAACCGTTTTTAATAGCGAATTTTATAAGCTGGGCTGTATTTTTGAGCCCTAATTTTTGCATAATATTATTTTTATGAGTTTCCACGGTTCTGACCGATATAAATAGTCCGTCGGCAATTTGTTTGCTTGTAAGGCCTTCGGATATAAGTTTGAGGATTTGTATTTCCCGTCTTGTGAGGTTACGTGGTTTTTTCTCAGAAATTTCGTCTCCCTGCTGGATGTTTTTAACGTAATTCTGTATGATAAGGTTTGCCACAGGTTCGTTAAAATATTCTTCATTTTGCATAATAGCATTAAGGGCTTTTAGTAGTTCCTCGCTGTCGGTCTGTGGTTTGTATAAATATCCATTAGCCCCGGCTTTGATGCACGAAAAAATGTTAATTTCGTTGAGGTTATGAGTTAGAACAAGGATTTTAATGTCCGGGAAGTTTTTGTGAATGAACCTGATAGCATCAGGTCCGCTTTTTTCTTTAATTTCTGACTCCAAAATGAGTATGTTTGTATTATTTTTGTTAAGGAAAATAATTAAATCGTCAAAATCGTTAAAAGTATTAATTAGTTCAAAATCCTGATATAAGGCGAAAATTTTTTTCAGTCCTTCAAGGAATATAGGCGTTGGGTCGTATGCAACTGTCAGGTATGACATTTAAATAAAAATTTTGTTTTAAATTTGGATTTACTGTAAATTAATAAAAAATTAAAAATAGTAATCAAAACTTTATTTCCTTGGCAATTAGCAAAAATATGTCTTTCGCAACTAAAATAAAAATAAAACTCATACTTGTTCTGACAACGATTTCCGTATGGCAGTTATCTTTTTCCGGGACCATTGGCTATCCGTATATTATTAATTTTTTCAATCCCACCAAGGATTTTCTGGCTTCTGATGTAAAAGATTTTACTTTTTTGCCTAATGGTGAGATAATAGGTGCTACTGATGCGGGTATTGTTCTGTTTGACGGAGGAAATTGGTATAAGCTATTTGATGGATATTTTCTAAGTGTGGCTTATGATAGTGTTTCCAACAGGGTTTATGTAGGTTCTGATGCTTCTTTTGGTTATCTGAGTTTTAATTCTGTTTTTAATTCTTTTGAATATACCAAACTTTCGTTATTGGTGCCTGAAAGGGTTAAGAATGTCTGGTATATTATTCCTTCCCGTTATGGAATTTACTTTTTTGTTAACGGAACATCTCTGTATTTGTATGATTATACGGGAGTGATAAAAGTTAAAGTTCCAAAAGGTTTTAGGGTCAACAGGGGATTTTTAGTTAATAATAGTCTGTATGTAATGGACGATTCCTCTGGTATTGGTAAAGTGGTAAAAGATAAGTTTGTTAAGATCACCAGTGATAGCCGTGAGATATATTCTCATAGCATAAGGGTGTTTTTACCGGATAAAGGTAGTGATGATTTTTTGCTTGTCACCAAGGACGGATTGATATATAAGTATAATGAGTTGGAGGAAAAATTTTCTTTTGTAGCAGATTTGTCCGGGCGTATCAAAGATGTTGAGATATATGGCGGTAATTATCTTTCGGATTCTTTGCTTATACTAAATACCCTCAACAGCGGTGTGCTTATTATCAATAAAAAAGGCGAGATAAAAGAACATCTGTTACGAGGGAATGGTCTTGGTTCAGATAAAGTTAGTAAGGTTCGTATAGACCCTAATAGGAAAGTGGTTTTTCTGGGGACAGGTCGTTTTTTTGATGCTCTGCTTTATTTTTATCCTTTCCGTAATTGTAATGAAGACAATAGCGGGTTTATTGGCGATATAGGTGATTATAAAATTTTAGGCCAGAATCTGTTTATTGGCACGGATAATGGACTGTTCGTTTGTAATATCAGAGGAGAACCTAAGTTTAGACTTTTGAATAAAAAATTGATTTTTTACCGTCCTACTATGGTAGTGATGCATATGCCTGACGGGCGGGATTTTATTATAGGAGGGTCGCTGCGGCATTTATTTGCTGTGAGTAATGATTTGAAAGTTAGGATTTTGGCTAATTATTATAATTTGTATTCTTTGCGTCAGTCGCATACTAATCCATATCGTTTTTATGCTTTATCATTTGACAGCTTGTTTGTTTTTCGTTTTAATCCTGAAAAAATAACTGTAAGAAAAGAGTTTAGTTTTCCATTGCTAAAAGTTTACAAGCAATTGGAACTCAATGCACGGGATAGTATTTTGCTCATTTCTTTTAATAACAGTTTGTTAGATAGAGCTTCTGTTGATTTTAAAAATAGGAAATTGACCATTACGCCAGTGACTTCTTCTTACTTGAACAAAAAAATACGGGTTTATCAGGATAGTTTGTTTTTTGTATTGACCAATAAAGGGCTTTTCAGGCTGGATGAATATAGCAATTCTTTGGTGCCTTTTGACCCGGATTTGGATAATAGACTTTCGCAGATAGAGAAAAATTCACCTTTACTGGATTTCTTTTTTTATGATAAAAGAATAATATTCCTTTCCCCCCAGTTTTTATATGTATATCATCGTAAGGATGGGACTATATCCAAATATTCTTTGATTGATAAGTTTTGGGTTTATCCACGGGATTTAAGTTTTTATGGTAATACATTGATTTTTAATAAGATTTATAGTCTTGTTTTTGTGGATATTAAAAATCTGGATAGATTTAGACTAATTTTAAATGAGCGTCCTATTCTTTCGTTAGTGCAATTAGGGGATTATACCTTTTACGATTTTCTCTCACCCAGTTTTCTCTCTCATCGGGATACTGTTTATAAGCTGGAGATACCTATTCCTTACAATACCGCCATTGGCTTTAGATTTAATCTTGTAAATTCTTTGATAACAGATGATGTAAAATATTCTTATTACCTGAAAAGATATTCAAAAAATTGGTCATCGTGGCGTAGTGGAGAGCTGAGGTTTAACGGACTTATGCCGGGGAAATATTTATTAAAGGTAAGGGTGCTTTCCAATGTTACGGGCAGGGTATATAATCTTGCAGTATATTTCCGGGTTAAGCCTCCGTTTTATCTATCCAGAGTGGCCCTTGGGCTTTATATCTTTTTGTTGGCACTTTTTGTCTATGCAGTAGTGCGCTTACGCCTGCACCGTGAAGAGATAGTGCGTTCGCGTCTGGAAAGATTAGTTAAAAAACGCACAGCAGAGCTGGAGCAAAAGACCAGGATATTACAGGAGAGCAATAAGATGCTTAATATGCTTACCGAGGAGCTTAAGTCCAGTAGGGAGGAACTGGTTGCACAAAATGAAAAATTGCGGCTTACTAATCTGGAACTGAGACAGTTGTCCCTGGTTGCTCAATATACTAATAATGCAGTATTGATACTGGACGATAAAGGCAGGATTGAGTGGTGGAACAAGGAATTTGCTAATTTGTTTAAATATAAATTCAAGAAAGGTAAAGAAACATACATTCCACGCAATATAAAGCAGCTGAGACCAGATATTTTTGAGCGGATATTAAATTTTGATCCTGATTTTAAGTCTGTTACATATACCACCCACGAGATTATCCCGGATACAGGTGAGGATATCTGGTATCAGACTACTATAACTGCTGTTAAAGATGAAACAGGTAAGATTTTCCGCTTTGTAATTCTGGACATTGATATTACAGAAAGTAAGCTTGCTGAGCGGGAGATTAAGCTGCAGAGGGATAAGTTAAAAGATCAGACTGAAGTTTTGCAAAAGGTAAATAGAGAACTGGAGGAGAGCCGTAAAAACCTGGAACGCCAGCATCAGGAAATGCTCTCCAGCCTGGAATATGCCAAACGCTTGCAGAAAGCGCTTCTGCCTGATGAACTTTTACATAAGCTTTTCCCCGAAAGTTTTATCTTTTATATGCCAAAGGAAATTGTCTCTGGCGACTTTTATTATCTGGACAAAAGAGGGGATAAAATAGTCTTTGCTCTGGGAGATGCCACAGGACACGGTGTGCCTGGTGCTTTTATGAGTGTGCTGGGGATTACTCTGCTGAAAGATGCTATTGAGAAAAACGAGGATAATTTGTTGCCCAATCGTATTCTGGAAACATTACGTAATTCTGTAATTAAAGCTTTGCATCGTAATGTGATTTTCAGCGATATAAAAGACGGGCTGGATATTGGGCTCAATGTCATAGACATCAAGGAAAAGAAACTATACTTTGCAGGGGCAAATATTTCGGTTAATATAATACGTGATAGGGATATTCTGATAGAAATACGGGCAGACCGAATGGCCATAGGTATAAAAGAACTTGCAAAACTTCCTTTCAATCTGGAAGTTACTGATATTTTTGATGGTGATAGATTATATCTTTATACTGACGGATTTATTGACCAGTTTGGTGGCCAGGATAATAAAAGATACAAACGAACTCGTTTCAAAAACTTTATTCTGAAAATTCAGGATATTCCCTTGAGCCAGCAAGAAGAAGTATTCAGGGACGAGCTGGATAAATGGATGAATGATAATGAGCAAATAGACGATATTTTAATTGTAGGAGTGGAATTGGATTTTGAATATTTACAGACTATGGAGACTCAGATAGATTAAATGTTTTTTTCCACCCATTTGAGTATTTTTTCAGTAGCGCCGGTGTTGTTGTAGATATATCGTAATGCCTTGTATTCAATCTCTTTACGTAATTGATTGTCATTGATAAGACGGGATAATTCTTTATCCAAACTTTCATAGTCATTTATGGTAAATCCTATTCCGAGATACAACAGGTCAAGGGCTTCCTTGAATTTTTTATGGTTTGGACCGAAAACTACCGGTTTGCCAAAGACTATGGCTTCCAGTAAGTTGTGTATTCCATTTCCAAAGCCTCCGCCTACGTATGATACTGTCGCATATTTGTATAATTTGGAAAGGAGCCCTATTGTGTCAATTATCATTACTTGTGCATCTTTGGGGGCAGATTTTTGGTCAGATAATTCTGAGTATTTTACGTGGTTACCATTGAATAAACGGGTTATTCTGCTGATATTTTTAGCTGTGACTTCGTGAGGTGCCAGGATTAATTTAATTTCCGGATGTTCTTTAATATATAGTGCCAGTAGTTTTTCATCCTCTTCCCAGGTGCTTCCGGCCACTATGGTTTTGTCATTAACAAAATCAGAAATTAACGGTAAGGGTTCAAATTGTTGTGCAATTTTTACTACGCGGTCAAATCGCGTGTCCCCAGCAATGGATACGTTGTTTATTCCATTTCTTTTGAGCAGATGCATTGATGCTTTATCCTGAACAAAGATGTGGGAGAAAAAGAATAATACCCTGCCATACCATTTGCCAGCTATTTTATTGAAAAATATCTGGTTGGGGCGGAATATTGCGGAAAATAGAACAATTTTTTTGCCTTTTTTATGCAGCTCCCTCAAAATAAAGTACCATAAATCGTATTTGACAAAAAATACCAGTTCGGGATTGAATAATTTGACAAGTTTTCTGGCATTTTTAGGAGTGTCCAGCGGAAGATAGAACACCCAGTCGGCAAGAGGATAATTTTTTCTTATCTCATATCCTGAGGGGGAAAAGAACGTGAGAATAATTTTTTTATCCGGATATTTTTCTTTGAAGGTTTCTATTACGGGGCGAGCTTGTTCAAATTCGCCCAGAGAGGCGCAATGGAACCATACCTTGTCCTCGTCGTTGTTTTTAAGTTCCTGTTCAATTTTTATAAATATTTTTTTTCTGCCTTTAATCCATAATCTGGCTTTGGCATTGAATGCCGAAGCCACGAAAATTCCCAGATAGTATAGGTGCATCAAACACCAGTACACAGCATTTCCCAGCATAATCTTACAAATTCATTAAAAAAGGGCGCGGTGGGTAAGCGCCCTTTTTATTCCTAATTGCAATATTAAGAAAAAAATTATTTTTTCAATGCTTTTCTGCGTTTAAATTCTTGTTCTATCAACCGTAGCTCGCGTGGTGTCTGTCCTGCCACTGAGGTGTTTTCTTCGGTACGGCGGATGAGATAAGGTAATACGTGACGTACAGGCCCATAAGGAATATATTTTGCTACATTGTACCCCAGTTTTGCCAGATTGAAAGTAATATGGTCACTCATTCCGTATAATTGAGAGAAATAGCAACGAGGGTCGTCCTTGGCGATGCCGTGTTTTTCCATAAGATCAGTTAGCAGGTAAGCACTGTATTCATTATGTGTGGCGTTGAAAATAGAAATTGTGTCAATATGTTCTGCGGAAAATTCCAGAGCAGCATTATAAGCCCTGTCAGTATCTTCTTTGGTTGGATGGATAGGGTCCGGGTATCCCATACGTCTGGCTCTTTCGCGTTCCTGTTCTATATATGCACCACGGACGAATTTAATGCCTATTTTTATTTTGTCTTTCTGTGCCTGTTCGTAGAGATATTTTAGATAATCCAGACGGTCGCGACGGTACATTTGCAGGGTATTGTAAACGATTGCACGTTCCTTGTTAAATTTTTGCATCATTTCATAGATAACATCATCCACTATTTTTTGGTAAGCATAGTATTCTGCATCAATCATTATCGGCACATTGTTATCATAAGCAGCTTTGCAAAGGGTATATACTCTCTGGCGGAATTTTTCCACTTCCTTTTTTTCGTTTTCGTTGAGGTCTGCACCTTCCGAGGCTTTGGTCAAAATGCGAGGTATGCCAAAAGCTGATGGTTTAAATACCGCAAAGGGAATATTGGGGTCTTTGGCAGCATTGTAAATTGTTTTTAGCGTCTCGTCCAGTGCTTCTTGTATTTTTTTTTCGTCCTCGCTGCCTTCTACAGAATAGTCCAGTATGGCTTTTACGTTATATTTTTCAAGTGTTCTTACCAGAGGTTCGCATTCTTCTATAGTCTCTCCTCCAACAAAATGACTGTAGATGGTGGGTTTAACTATCCAATTAATGGGAAAATGAATTTTAATTGCAAAATTTGATAAAGCCTTGCCTAAATTGACCAGCCAGGGTTTACTGATGGTTTTCATCAAAAAATAAGCTCTGCGCAGGTCTTTGTCACTTCGCCACTGAAAAGCTATTTCAGTGTTTTGGAACATTTCCATTTCTTCCATATTGCGTTCTTTTTATGTTTTTATATAGGAATTTGATTTTTTTTTTAATTTTAGCTTGTTCAGTGTTATTTTTGTTTAGATTTGTGAGATAATTTCTGGTGTAAATAAACTAATTTTTTAAAATAAAAAAAATGAGAAAATTTAAGCTTTACAACAGGATTCTGGGATGGTTGATTTTTGCGATTGCTGCTTTTACGTATCTGTCAACCATTGAGCCCACAGCCAGTTTGTGGGATTGCGGTGAGTTTATTGCTACTTCATATAAATTTGAGATTGGACACCCTCCAGGAGCACCACTTTTCATGATGATGCAAAAACTGTTTTCGTTACTGGCTGGTCACGATGTTACTAAGGTGGCTAAGATGATGAATTCATTTTCAGCTCTGGCCAGCGCTTTTACTATATTGTTACTTTTCTGGTCAATTACACATATTGCCCGCAGGATGTTATTGGCTTCCTCTGGTAGAGAAGAATTGACAACCGGCCAGATGATAGCTGTGCTGGCCAGTGGAGTTGTGGGTGCTCTGGCTTATACATGGTCTGATACTTTCTGGTTCTCAGCGGTGGAGGCTGAGGTGTATGCCACATCCTCGTTGTTCACAGCTCTGGTTTTCTGGCTGGCGCTTAAATGGGAGGAAAACGCTGATGACCCCAAGTCGTGGCGTTATATTCTGTTGATTGCTTATCTGATGGGCCTGTCAATAGGTGTACACTTGCTTAACCTGCTGGTTATTCCGGCTATAGGCCTTGTGATATATTTCCGTTTGTTTAAACCTTCGGTAAAAGGATTTTTAATAGCTCTGGGTATTTCCTTGGCGGTTCTTGGTTTTGTGCTTTACGGTGTTGTACAGAAAAGTATTTCTCTTAGCTCAGCCTTTGAGTTATTCTTTGTTAATACTTTGCATTTGCCTTACAACAGTGGCTTGCTATTTTATCTCGTCCTTTTGTTTGGTGTGCTTATCGGATTAGCTTATTATTTCTATAAGAAGCAGAACTTCTTGTGGCACAATGTTTTTGTCGCTGTCGTTTTAATGCTTTTTGGGTATTTATCTTTTGCTTTGATACCTATCCGTTCGGCTGCTAACCCGCCAATTGATGAGAACGACCCCGAAGATCCATTTGCTCTGCTGGCTTACCTCAATCGTGAGCAATATGGCGACCGTCCTTTATTGTATGGACAGTATTATGATGCTGAGGTAGTGGGCAAGGAAGACCGTTATACCTATGTGGCAATGGACGGAAAATATGTTAAGACCAAGCGTACCAATCCAAAATATATTTACGACCCAAAGCGTTGCACCATCTTCCCTCGTATGTATAGCAATCAGCCTGATCATATCCAGGCTTATAAGACCTGGGGAAAGGTACCTCAGGGCCAGGAGCCCAATTTTATTAATAACCTGCGTTTTTTCCTTTCCTACCAGGTGGGATGGATGTATTTCAGATATTTTATGTGGAATTTTGCAGGTAAACAGAATGATATTCAGGGACATGGCGATGTGCTTCACGGTAACTGGATTTCTGGAATAAAGTTTCTGGATAAAATGCGTCTGGGACCACAGGATAAGATTCCGGATAAATGGTTACACCGCCGTTCTCGTAATGTTTATTACTTGTTGCCTTTGTTGCTGGGCCTGATAGGGCTGTTCTATTCTTACAGAAACCAGGAGTATTTTTGGACTATCATGCTATTTTTCCTTATGACAGGTCTGGCAATCGTGGTTTATCTTAATCAAACACCTTACCAGCCTCGTGAGCGAGATTATGCCTATGCCGGATCCTTTTATGCCTTTGCTATGTGGATAGGTCTGGGCGTGCTGGCTCTGTATGAATGGCTGCGGAAAGGTATCAGGAAAGATACTGTCAGTGCTGTTCTGGCCTTTGTCTTGACTATTGGAGTGCCCATTGAAATGGGATTCCAGAACTGGGACGACCACGACCGTTCTCATCGTTATCATACGCGGGATTTTGCTTATGACTATTTGATGAGCTGTGCGCCTAATGCTATTTTATTTACTTACGGAGATAATGACACCTTCCCGCTCTGGTATATACAGGAGGTAGAAGGAGTGCGTACTGATGTGCGCGTGGTTAACTTGAGTTTGCTCAGTACGGACTGGTATATTAAGCAAATACGTCGTAAGGCTTATGAATCTGACCCGGCGCCTATGTCTATTGCTCAGGAGAAATATATTGAAGGAAAGAGGGATTATGTGCCGATATATGAGCAAAACCAGTTCCTGATTCAAGAAAAATATGATGCAAATAAAGATATTTTTGCCAGTGAATATGCTAATATCCATAAAACGTTGTTGAATATTCTGAGTAAGTCGGATTTGCCAAAGCTTGATAAACAGAGCTGGCAGGTGCTCACTGATTCTGCTGAATTTGCCAAGTTACCTGTTCTGAAAGTTATTAGCTTTATTAATGCTCTGTCCCAGCCTGAAAATATCAAAAAGTTTAATATTGATGGTGCTGCCATTAAGCAGCTTAAGACACGGGCTGATGCTTTCCTGACAAAAGTTGCTGATGCTTTTGCTCCTGTGGATGCAGTTGTTGCCTTTATTGGGTCGGATGATCAGGCTACAAAAGTTCAAATCCAGGGTGGAGACTGGCTGGACTTCTGTCCAACAAAGAAATTACTTATCCCAGTGGATAAGAAAAAAGTTGTGGAAAATGGTACTGTGCCACCACAATATGCAGATTCCGTTGTGGATAAAGTAACTTTCACTTTACCAAAGAATTATCTGTTGAAAAATAATCTTGCAGTACTGGATATCCTGGCTAATTTCCATTGGGACCGTCCGATTTATTTTGCAACCAGTATGGGCACGGAAAATTACCTGGGCCTTACTCCATATTTCCGTCTGGAAGGTTTTGCTTATCGTCTTGTGCCATATAAAGGAAATGTACCACAGGGATTTATGGGTAGTGTAATAGGCGATTCGCTTTACAATAAAGTAATGCACGTATTTAGGTATGGAAATATTAAAGACCCAAAGTTTAATGTGAGTCATTATGTTGAACGTACTGTTGCTGTAATGAATATCCGCGGATTGTTCCATCGTACTGCTATGGCATTATACGAGGAGGGTAAACGCGATAGTGCCAAAGCTGTGCTGGATAAGTGCCTGGAAGAATTACCTGATAATCAGATTGCTTTTGACTATTTTATGCTTCCTATAATTCAGGACTACTATAACATTGGAGATACTATTACAGGTGATAGCGTAGCAGCAATCACTGCCAATAACTATATTCAGGAGTTGAATTATTTTAAGCAGTTCACAGGCGAAAAAGCCAATTACCTTGGCAACGAGCCTGAGATAGCAATTGCTGTATTGCAGAATCTTGGCACTATTGCCCAGAGATATGGCCGCCAGAAAATAAGCCAGATGATACAGGGGCCATTGATGGATGCTTATGGACGTATGATGCTTAATCAGAAACAGCCCGGTGATCGTCCGTAACACAAAGTTTAATATATGTTCTTTTCGGGATGGAGGCTACAGCCTCCATCCCGATTTTTTTATTTTTCTGGTAATTGGACGTTGTTATTGATGAAGTCTATAAGCATTTTTGCCATTTTTTCGTGGTCTGCTGCTGTGGGATGCCTTTGCTTAACGAAATACGGGAAAAAGAATGTATAAACACGGGGATTATTCAGTTTGTTTACAGCAGCTTTAATATATCCGGGCCAGGGCGATCCTTCCTTTACTGCACTCATAGGCCCGAGGGTGCAGATTATTCTGCTATGCGGATATAGCCTTAGTAATGTATCAATAAACTGATAATAAGCATTGATGAAGTATGAAGAATCTGGTTTCTTCTGTCCGAAACGGCGTTTATACTGCGGATGTGAGGGACGTTTAGTAAGCCAGTAATCATTCTGGAAGAGGTTAACCACCACAATGTTGGGTTGCACCCTGCGGAAGTCCCAATGGGAGAGAGAATCTTCCGGGTCAAGACGGTAGAATAGTTCTGGCATAATTACAGGCATCCAGCTGACAGTCAGGCCTATTCCGCTGCGGGCAATACAGTAATAATCTGCGTGTAGGGCCCGGGCTGTCCTTGCTGCATAGGAGAGGTAATTGTCTTCGTATTCCGGGGAGAAATTTTTTCCTTTGGGGTCAAGGTTGGCCAACCCGGCAGTGATGGAATTGCCGTAAAATTCAATTGTGAGCTTTGGTGCAGGAAAGTTTGTAAAATATCCGTTGCTATCGGTTTGGGCGGAAAAGAAGTATGTTTTACCCTGCATATATTCATTACGTTTGAATAAACTGAGGCTATGCCGCCGGTATGGCAAGGAAGAGGCCAGAAGATACTCGTGTTTTCCTTTTTTTAGTTTAATTGATGAGACTTTTTGCGAATCAACGATAATGTCAAAAAAATTCTGTCCGTTCTGGTCGGCAATAATAGCGATTAGTTTTGTTCCGACGAAAGAAAAATTAACAGAGCTTCCGGGCCAGTATATGATTGCAGCTGTGTCGGTAATTTTAATTCTTCCGCTGTAATGGAGTAACGAGGAAGCATAGTTTATTTTATAAGTTTTTTCCTGGGATTTTGCTGTTTGTGCGCAATGATGGAGGAAAAGCAGCAATAGGATTAAGGGAAAATATCTCATTGGATTTTTTGTCCTAATATAGCAAAAGGGAGGCATAAATAAAAAAATCCCGCTCCAGGGAGCGGGGCAGTAGCGGGAGAGGGACTTGAACCCTCGACCTCAGGATTATGAATCCTGCGCTCTAACCATCTGAGCTATCCCGCCATAATCAAAAAGCACGGCAAAGATATTAATTCCTGTTTTTATAGGCAAATAATTTTGGAAATTTTTAATTGCTTTTAAAATTCCATCCTGTCTATCAGGTGAGTAATCAGCTCATTATCCATAGCCAGTAGGTTAAAAAAGTCAAATCTGTTGATAAAGATAAGATTGGCATTTTTCACTACTTCCAGATGCCGGGCTTTTTGAGGAATGTTCACACCGCGGATGATTACGTCGTTGCGCTGAAATAGTAATTTTTCCTTTGTGTTTTCGTAAGCTAATTTTCCTTTTACCACAATTATAATATCTTCTGCCTGGTTATCTTCTAACTGGAAATAAACTTTACTTCCTGGATCAGCCTTGTAATTGCGCATTAGTTTTGCCAGTTCAACCAGGGATTTTTCCGGGATAGTGTAGAAGAGATATATTCTTTTGAGCAATTTTATTCTGTCAATCAGGAAATCTTTTTTTTCATAGGCTCGCATGATAATGTTCCGTCTTTGTTGTGGCAGGCTATTAATGATTTTAATTGCTTTCTGGTCATATTTTGAAATAAGTATTTTAGCAGCTGTGGTGTAAATCAGTTCATTGGGATTGAGGAGCATTAGGATAAATTCGTAAGGGAAATCGTCCTGCTTTTTATACAGTTGTGTGAGTTTTTCCTGTGCATTTTCTGTTGTCCATACTGATAAAGGAGTGAGTTGATTTAAATTAATATTTTCCGTATCAAAGTTTTCAGGTAATAATTTCCCCAGAAGCTCCACGGCTTTTACTTTACTCCATATATCCACTTTGGTAAAATCCTTGATTAATATGTCTTTTAGACGGTTATAAAATCCAAGCGGGCTATGTGGAAATTGCTTTCTGAGTTTTTTAATTTTTTGACTTATGTTGATTTTTTCAAACAGAGGTATAATAACCCGTTTGATGTCAAAATCTATAAAGTTGTCTATCAGTTCAATGGCAAAAATAGTGTTCTCACCTATGATATTTGCTTTTATCAGGTCAATAATTTCCTTTTGATGGATAAATGTGAGCAGTGTAAATAAATGCTCCTTGGTAATTTCCAGTTCAAGGTCAAGTGCCTGTATGAGTTTAAGTGTATTTTTCTCTTTAACAGTGTCTTTTATCGCAATATATAACCACAGGATATTGTCAACGGTTTGGTAAATTTTGCGTTTGATAAGTTCTTTTTCTTCTTCGTTGGTGGCAAAGTAATCAGAATAGAACAGTGCTTCTATTACGCTCTGCTGGATTTGTCTGTCGGGATAATCTATGTGTTTTAGCAGTATGCGTTTGGCTTTTGTTGTTCCGATTTTTGCTAAAATTTGAATAATTTTTTTCTGCACATCAATATTTTTCTGGCTAATGAAATATTTATCCAGGTCGTCTATAACGTCTTCGCCTAATTCTATTAATATATTGATTAATAGGTTGTTGTATTGTGAGTTGGTTAAGAGGCTAATAAGCTTTCGGTTCAACAGAGGATTATTACGTTTTGCAGCAATTTTAATGGCAGCCAGTTTGATTTCTTTTTCTTCATTATCAAGTAATTGATCTATTAATTTTTCATCACCTTTGACTGTATTTTTGAAGAGATATTTGCATGCCAGGATTTTATCTTTGCTATTGCTGCTGTTGATAAGTTTATGTAGCTGTTCAAAGGAGTATTGTCCCACTTCGGTATAATCCAGCTGGAACAAAGCTTTGAGGATAAGTTTACGGAGTTCTCTTTCTTTGAAACCTATCTGATTACCTATCTGTTCAATGGTTTTGACGAGGCGTTCGCTATAAGTGGCGTCTATATTATTAAGGATAGCTTTGCGGATAATGGCATTATCTACTTTTAGCAGAACATTAGCATAGTTTTCAAGCGCTCGTGGATTGGTCTCTGACAATACTACCACGCTGAATTTTGCAATGTCCATATCATCAGTCAATAGATATTTTTGCAGCACATCCAGGGCAAAAATATCTTTTTCAATATATTCCAGTTTGAATAATTTTTTCTGGGCCAGGATGTCCCGGATGCGGTTTTTGTATGATCCGTATAACTTGAGCGCAACAATAATCCATACAATCAAGAAAGGTAATGTTGCCAGCGGATATAACTCCAGATTGAAACGTCCTCCGCGGAAAAGCAAGTAATGAAGTACAGCCAGGAGTACTCCGGCCAGGGATATAGAAAATTGTTGAATCAGTCCTACTCTGGTCTGGATAAACAGTTTGAAATCGTCTGGCAGTGTCTGGTAAAGCACATTAAAGGACGGATCATCCACTCCACGGCGGATTATTCTTTCAAACATTTTGTTGGCTGTCATTATCCCCAGAAAGACTATGCTGGAAATTCCAATGCTATAAGCTGTTAATAATCCAGCACTTTCAAAAAACGTAATGGTAACAGGCAGCATTAACAGCCCAAAACGTACACCCCATTTGGAGAGTATCCTTCCGGAAAAGACAGATATCAGAAACTCTCCTATTTTCAATGCGCCAAAGACCAGCGACATGTATCTTGCAACTGCCTGATTATCCGGAAGAATATGCTGGGAATTTTTTATAGTAATCAAAAATCCGTAATCAGCTATGTAAATAGCTATTATAGAGAACGCTGCACCTATAAAAATCCACAGGATAAAGTTTTTACTTGTAAAGTTTTTCAGGAAATTGGATAATACTTTCTTCTGAACTTTTTGACTTTTAGTTTTTTCCGGAAATTTAACATATATAAAATGCAGCAGGATAATAGCTGCAATAATACCCAGGCTGCCAATGATAATAAGGTCATACTGGTGAGACAATTTATTTATAAACAGGGGTATAGAGAAATAGCTTATTATAGCAGCTGCTACTCCACCCAGATTGATTATACCATAAAAACGTTTTACTTCCAGTAAGTTAAATAAACGCAAAGCTAATCCTCCTGTTACTGTTGCAGTAAGGGCAATAAAAGGCCAGGCCCAGATGAATACAAAGAAACTAATCCATTGTTTGAGTTTTAGGGTTAGATCTGGTTGGCTTGAAAAATAATCCAGATGTAATAATAAAGTTAACAGTCTGGAGAGCAAAGCAATTATAAGTGTAATAATCAGTGCAGAGGAAAACAGATTCTTACTGGAAGTTCTTTTCTGTAGCCATGAATAAGCCAGCAGGATAATTGTTCCAACTAAACCTGAGATAATATAAGCAAAAGGCAGCTGTGCGCTTCCGTAGTACTTTACAAATTCGGCATTAGCCGGAACAAAATAAAAAGCTACAAAAAAGCCCAGAAAGAATGAGAATAACTGCAGATAAAATATTTTTTCAAACTCTTCTTTCTTTATTTCAAAATATTCGCTGAGTAAATTATATAGATTATCCAATATTTTCACTGTCCAATTGTTTTTTGAGCAGTAATTGCCTGATGCTTACGGGCTTTTAAAACCAAAAATAAAACCCAAAGCGTAATAAATCCACTTATTATTGATAAAATTAAAAACAGCCTGTCCGGGTCTGGTAGCGTTGCCCCCAAAGCTCTGGCTGTAGCTTTAACAATATTAAGTAAACCAATAACTGTCGTTAACCATACCACCGAAAGCATTAATGCGTTAGAAAACCAGCTATTAACATTTTCCTTCATTACCTGCGGGTCATTAATGATTATAATGAGAAATATGCTGATAAAAGGTAATATTAATCCGTTAAGGGCCTGTGCTGTAATAATTGCAGGTATAGGTTTCACTTTAAGAATTCCGAAAGTCATTCCCACAAGGAGGATACCTCCTGTTATGAGGTAATAATACAGTGATTTGGGCGCCCATTTTTTACTGTTAATACCATAGACGCTTCTGGCAGTAATAGCTGAGGCCAGCGGAGCAGTGATTGCTGATGTGAAGCCTGCTGCAAACATACCGAAACCAAATACATACACGGCCAGGTCACCGATAAAGGAATTAAGATATAAAACGTTTTTTATCAAGTCAAAGGAAAAATCCATATTCTGGATAGCTTTTTGCGACCATCCTTCGGTGATGGCACTACCAACGGTCATTATGGCCATTGTTATAATTCCGCCCAGGATAATAGCTACCGACAGTCCGAACCGGGCATCTTTTAGTGTCTGACTTTTATCAATAATTCCTGACCCCAGGAATATGTCATACGGAACAACCGTAGTTCCTATTATGCCCAGGATTAACAGGCCTGCCCCGGAAACATTTGGGATTTTGGGAATAAACGTGCCTTTAAGCATAGCACTAATGTCAGGTTTGACAAAAAATGCCGTGGTAAAGAATGCTATGCCCATTAAAATAACAAAAGCTCCCATAAATTGAGCTATCACACGTACCGATCGCAAGGAAAAAGCTAGGAAAGCAAAGAATCCTATACCTAAAACAAAATATATCCTGGGAACATTCTGAAAAACAAAGTGCAGACCTTCAACAGCTCCAAGGATATTGCCAGTCTCGTATGCTGCACTACCTAAAATAATTGTTCCAACTACCGAAAATAGTATTAATCCGCGTCCTTTGTGGCTTTGGAAATATTTGGATATAGCTTGTCCCAGATTCATGCCTGACAGTATGGTTATCCTGGCACTGGCTTCTTGTAAAAGGAGTGCTGCAAATATAGCGAACAAAACAGACCACATCAAATCGTAATGATGATATGCCCCAGCTTTGGTCACCGTGGTTACAGTACCCGGCCCAATAAATGCTGCCGAGACCACAGACCAGAAAAGGATGTTAACTATTCTCCTTTTGAATATTTCCAGCTTTTTACCCATAATTTATTCGTAGTCCCAGATTGACATCTTTAAAAGCATGTGTTTAATAATATCTTCTGTTGTAGCGTGTGGATTTTTTTGCATGTAGTTGCCCAGTTCTTCCAGACAATTGAAATCATCGTTATAGTCACCTGTCAAAATTTTTACAGGATTATTTTTGCGGCGATAATAAAATGCATAAATATAATTTTCAGAAGAAAAATCAAATTCTCCCTTGTTTTTTAATTTCCATATCCTTGTGATGGCCAGCTCGTAGCCCACAGGAAACTCTCCGGATAGCACTTCCAGATGATTAATGCCTTGCAAAGTGTAGTAGTCAACATAATATAGTTCGCCTATAGTTGCCACATTTTTGTGTTTTTTGTCAATATAGACACTACCGTTGGGTGCTTTCATTAATTGTCCTTCGGTATAGTATTTTCCAACGAATTGAGTACCTTTTAGATAAAATGAAAATTTGTTGTATTGCATCAATGTTCCGTAAGTAAACAGAGGTATAATGTGGCGTTCCAGTATGTCACCCATGGTTGATTATTTTATAAAAAATATAAACTAAAATATAAAAATTCCTTTAACCTAAAAATCTACTAAAAAACGTGCCATGTTTGAAAAAATAATTTAGTAGTGTTAATTTTTTTTATAAGTAAATTTTCTATATTTTTGGGGTTTAAATTGTAATTTTAATAAGTTTAAAAAGTCGGTCAAATGAATAGAGTATTAGTTTCCTGGTTGGGCATAGAAAAAGATTTTACTCCTGACGGAGAGGTTAATATGTCCGGGCCTACTGTCAATTTTTACAAGCATTATTATGAACATGATTTTCATGTCCTGCTGGTTACTGAGGAAAATGTCCAAAAAGCCCTTATTTTTAAAAAGACCGTTGAGGAAAAGTTTAAAAATATTTTCATAATTCTAAAGCCGCAAAATGTAGATGGAGTTCATTGGAATCTTAAACAATTGAAATATATCGGCGAACAGGTTTTGATGGAACTTAAAGATTACCAGATAGATATCTTTTTTAGTACTGGTTCTGCTATTATGAAAATAGCCTGGTTTATTTTGCACTATACTCTTGGATTGAATACTCGTTTGTTGCAGATAGTAAAGCCCGAAGAAAGCCATTCCAGGACAAAACCAGACTTGTATATTCTGGATTTTGAAACATCCCAGGTGCCGTTAGCCGCTCTTATCCGTCAGCATGCTTTGCAACGTGATTATCAGGCTGATTTGATTTTTACTCCTACTCTGGAAAAAGTCTATGACAGGGCTTATAAAATAGCACAGGCCTCGGATGCCCATTTATTCATAACAGGAGACCAGGGCACGGGTAAAGAAACCCTGGCGCGGTATATCCATAAATCTTCAGTACGTGAGAGCAAGCCTTTCAATGTTATTGACTGTGCTGCTTATCCTGAACAAGAATTGGAATTCCGTTTAATGGGATTTAAACGTGGATCATTCCCAGGGGCTACCTACGATTCCCGCGGATTACTCGTGGAAACAAATGGTGGTACTTTGTATCTTAAGAATTTTGATGCATTGACTTATAGAATGCAGAATATCCTGCGCAGGTTTATGGAGGACGGTTTTGTCCATCCACTGGTTGGCAGGGACAAAAAAGTCAATGTACGCCTGCTTTTTGGTACCTCACGTCCTGTAAAGGATTTATTGAAGGATAAAGTAATTATGCCTGAACTTTATTATTACGTTGGCCTTAATATCCACTTGCCGAGTTTTGAGCTTTTGCCCGTGGATGAGAAAAAGCAGATTATCAATGAGTTCAATGCGCGCAAACGTAAGCTTTACCATAGAAAACAGGCTTTAGAATTTTGTCAGGCGTTATGGAATTTCTTTATCAGTTATTCTTTCCCGGGTAATTTGACCGAATTGCAGACTATCCTGGATACTCTCTATATCTTTGGACAGGATGTGGAAGTTTGTACAGATTTGTTGCCGGATTATATCAGTGTGGAGCCAGAGTTGCCTTCCTTGACGCTGGCTGATGTGGAAAAAATACATATTGAAAAAGTACTGCGTATGTTCCACGGAAACAAAAGCCGGACAGCCAGGGCTCTGGGCGTTGCTCTCAATACCTTGAAGAAAAAAATTAATGATTATGGCATTGATATGGAAGCTATTTTGAGGAATCAATGATTTTTCACCTGTCTTGTTTGGAAAATTTTGCAGAGATTTTTTATTTTTGCCTCTGCAAAAGGCGCGTGTAACTCAGCGGTCTAGAGTGCTACCTTGACAGGGTAGAAGTCGGAGGTTCGAATCCTCCCACGCGCACGTGAAGCTCGCCTGAAGAAGGCGGGCTTTTTTATAATCTTATGTTTTTCTACTTCCCTATTGATAAAAATTCCCTGACTTTTTTATATTAAATTTATTACTTGAAATTGTTTGGTGATATTATATAGTATGTCTCGCCCATGATGTATTTCTTTGATTTTTAGTGTATTGTATTGCTTGTTAATCAATAAAAATAGGTGTTTCGTCATAAGTAAAGAGTTTTTTTGATGATTATGTTATAATTTATTAAAAACCAAAAATCTGGAATTATGAGAGTAATTATAGTTTCATTATTTCTTTTGTTATATTCTTATTCATGGGCAATAGTAAAAGACAGCGTGTTAGTTGCTGCACATAAAACACGCCAGAAAGAAGTAATTTTCCATCAAAACAGTAGAATTTTTATAAAATTAAATGATGGAAGTAAATATAGAGGTCGTTTGCATATTATTAACGATTCTGTTGTGGCTGTGGATACGACTATTATTCCATTAAGTTATATTAAATTTGTTGCTCATGATCATAAGATAGTGCGTATTATTTTCTATAGTTTTTTGGGTAGTGATATTTTTACCTTCTTGATAACTGTAATTTGGGCAATATTGGAGGAGAGTAAAGCATTATGGCAACCCGCTTTTACAATATCTTTTAGTTTAGATTTACCGGGTTGGTTAGTTCCTTTGTTTTTCACTATTGTCCTATCTATCTTGACTTTATTCCTTGGAATTATGCTTAGGTTATTTACTAAACGGTATAGAAAAAATAAGTATAATTTTATTGTGCGTTAGTATGTTATAAAAAATTTTTCCTCTATTTGTTGGCTTAATTTAAAGTAGCTAAATTTCGGACATACTAATAAAATAGATGCCATGGATACTTTATTGATTTTACTGGGGGTTTTTGCTGGTTATCTTATTGTTTACAAATTCTATGGTTCTTTCCTTTCAAAAATTTTTGCTCTTACTGATGCCAATCCAGTGCCGTCCAAACAGTTTGAGGACGGAGTGGATTATGTTCCTACCAAAAAGGAAATTATTTTCGGACACCATTTTGCTTCCATTGCGGGCACTGGACCGATTGTTGGACCTGCCATTGCTATTATATGGGGATGGGTGCCGGCTTTGATATGGATTTTTGTAGGAAGCGTGATTATGGGGGCTGTTCAGGATTTTGGCGCTCTGGTTATATCCCTGCGCAATAAAGGAAAATCAATTTCCGAATATACGTCCAAGTATATTTCCACGCGGACAAAGTTTGCTTTTTTCCTTATCGTTTTTCTTGAAATATGGATTGTGATTGCCATTTTCGGATTGGTAATAGCTCTTATCTTTAATATCTTTCCGCATTCTGTGTGGCCTGTATGGTTGCAGATTATTATTGCTGTGGGGCTGGGCATTGCTATCCGCCGAGGTGCTAATGTAACTGTGGCAACAATTATTTCCGTTATACTGTTGTATTTGTCCATTCTTTTGGGAGTAGTGGCACCATTTAAGATGCCTACTGTCCTTGGTATGCCAGCTACTGGAGTGTGGACAATTATTTTATTGATATATGCGTATATAGCTTCGGTTCTGCCTGTGACAGCCCTTTTGCAGCCCCGTGATTATATCAATGCTTTTCAGCTTATCATTGCTATGGGGCTGATGGTTGTTGGCGTGTTTACTGCTTCCTTCAAAGGAATGCACATTGTGGCCCCGGCTGTTAATGCTCATCCGGCGCAGGCACCGCCTATGATACCGTTTTTGTTTATAACAATAGCCTGCGGAGCTATATCTGGTTTTCACAGTCTTGTCTCATCTGGCACTACGGCCAAGCAGCTGGAAAAAGAAACTGATGCAGTATTCGTGGGATATGGCGCAATGCTCACCGAAGGTATGCTGGCCACTTTGGTAGTAATAGCAGTATCGGCGGGTATTGGCCTTGGTTATATGAAAGACGGACATTTGCTCACAGGTGTGCATGCCTGGACTGCCCATTATTCCAGCTGGGCAGCTGCCAAAGGTCTGGGGTCCAAGCTCACTGCTTTTGTGACAGGGGCTGCAAATATGATGGAGACAGCTGGCATACCCAAGAGTTATGCTCTGGCTCTGATGGGCGTTTTTGTGGCTTCCTTTGCCGGAACAACCCTGGATACTGCCACACGTATCCAGCGTTATATTACCACGGAGATTTTTTCTTCCTTGAATGTGCGCTTGTTTGAAAATAAGCATGCTGCTACGTCCTTTGCTGTAATTACTGCGGCTCTGCTGGCTTTTGCTTCCGGTGCCGACGGCAAGGGCGCCCTGACCCTCTGGCCAATGTTCGGAGCTGTTAATCAGACACTGGCTGCACTGGCCCTGACTGTGATTACTGTTTACCTCAGGTATAAAGGAGGGGCTAAATGGCTTATCTCCGGAATACCTGCAGCTTTTATGATTATTATGACTTTTTGGGCCAGCCTGATGAACGAAGCTAATTTTATCAAGACCCATAACTGGCTATTGGCAGTGGTTAATATTGTCATAATCTTGCTGGTGATTTTTATTGTGGTGGAAGGAACAGTGAAGTTTTTTAAAGTTTCGGCTGATGAAAAACAACTTGCTTAAAGCGGTCTATTTTGTTCTCAATGGTCTGGTGATGGCCGTTATCGTATTCCTTGATGCTATGGAAAAGCATTACGGCTATCCTTATCCGTTGCCCAATGGATGGTTGCAGCCGGTGCTGGTGCTGCTTTCGGCAGTTTTTGCAATTGTTATTCCTATGTGGCTGCGGATTTCAGCCTTTTCGGCTTATGCAAAAAAGGATATTTCCGCCTCAACGGAAGTATTTTTCCGGTTTGAGCTATTTACTATTATCAGTGGCTGGCTGGCTTTTGCTATTACGCCGCTGGCTTATGTCTATGCCATGAATATGTGGGCGCGTTATCTCATTACTTTTATGGCCTTATATTCGCTTTATTACACATATCCGTGGCAGCGTAAGCTGATGCATGATGCTCGTTTGTTTAAAATCAAGTTGTGATGTCCGGATGGTGGGATAAGATAAAAGCCTGGTTCAGGAAAATAGACAGGGCCAGCCGTGAGAATATGGCCGAGATGTATGAGCGGGATCTTATGGAGTTGGAGAACATTTTTGCAGTGTTGAATTTCGGGGTAATTGTGGGTTTGCCTATGCCACCGGTGCACATCTCGGCCGAGCTCTTGCCGCTGATGGAGGAGGAGTTGATTATTATGTTCAATCGTCTGGATACTGCGGCTAATCCGCTGGGCGAGTTGTTTTCGGTATTTGATATTGATTAATTGTGCGAGGGATTGGATCGGAGAGCGGGCGCAGCCACGGACGCAGGCAAGTTAATGGTGGCAGGAGAATATTTAGCAAGAAGTGGCATTTGAGGTTATTTGTAAAATTATGATTTTGTGAGACCACGTGCGAGGAGGCGGCGGGACAGAGCCACCGCAGCCGTGGTCTCACCGGCCGTGGCAAGCCCGCCCGCAGCGGAAAGCCCGACCCGATCCGCAGGCGAGGGACGCACCCAAAAAATAAATTATGGAAAAGAAAAACATAATATTTGTATTGGGTAAAGGCGGCGTTGGAAAAACAACTGTCAGTGCTTTGATAAGCCTGTATTTTTCGTCTAACCGCCGCGTGGAGGTGTATTCGTTTGACCAGGCGCATAATCTTGGGGACGTGCTGCATCGGCCTCTGGATGACAATCCACAACAGGTCAAGGAGAATTTGTATGCTGCTGAGGTGGATGTGCAGCGCTGGAAACAGAGTTATATGGCGCAGATGAGACGTTCGGTCAAGTCGGCTTATACTTACCTGAGTGCTTATAATATGCTGGAAGTGTTTGATATTATGGAAGATGCACCTGATATTGAACAATTGTCACTACTGCTGGCTTTTGACCAGCTGCGCCGTAATCCTGCCAGTGATCTGATTGTCATAGACATGCCGCCTACGGCTCTGGCTTTGGAGTTTTTCCGTGTGGTGGACAGGAATATACGATGGATAGAGGCATTGATAGGGTTAAGGGAAAAAATACAGCAGAAAAAAGAAATTGTTTCACGTATCCGCCTGGGTAATAAAGAGATAGAGACGGATAAGGTGCTCAAACGACTCAGAGAATTACGTGAGTTTTATGGACAAATCAGAGATGTTTTGCATAGCTCATTTTTGCTGGTGGTGCAGAACCCGGATGAATTCTCGCGTCTGGAAGCTGCACGGATAGTTGATGCCCTGGAGAAAATGGAATATAACAATTACCGCATTGTGGACAATAAAGCTAAAAAGCCTGGCGACTGGGCCTTGCCTGTTTTTTCTGGTGATATAATGCGGGATTTTGATAAATTTATTGCTCAAAACATTGATTTCTTTTTGTTTGTGGAAAAAGCTGTTTTTAAGTGAAGAAAAAAATTTGGAAATAATTAGGACTTTTTTGTCTTTTTTTTACTTTCGTTACGATAAATCTTAAAAATTTAATCTTATGGAACTTTTGGTATCTCGCGGAATAGTTGAAACTTTTTTCAATAAGTTGAAAGATAATCTCAGTGTAGATGTGGCTGTAGTAGGTGGCGGACCCTCAGGTTTGGTAGCAGCTGCTCTTTTGGCCGAGAAAGGTCACAAGGTGGTTTTGTTTGAGAAAAAACTGGCACCCGGTGGCGGAATGTGGGGCGGAGCTATGCTTTTTAACCAGATAATTATCCAGAAGGAAGCTTTGCATATCCTTGACCATTTCAACATTAGCTATGAAAAATACGAAGACGACCTTTATACAACTGATTCGGTGCATGCTACCTCCTCACTGATTTATCACGCTACCAGGGCAGGAGTGAAAGTCTTTAATGGCGTGGTCATTGAAGATGTGGTATTCCATAATGATGCCGTGGCCGGAGTGGTTATCAACTGGACACCGGTCCAGCTTACAGGCATGCACGTGGACCCGCTCGTTATAATGGCTGGTGCTGTATTGGACGGAACAGGACACGACGCCGAAGTGGTCAATATCCTTGCACGTAAAAATGATATTAAGCTCAATACCCCTACTGGTAAAGTTATGGGCGAACGTTCTATGAACGTGGAAATTGGTGAGCCTACTACTGTGGAAAACACCAAGGAAGTATTCCCCGGACTGTTCGTATCTGGTATGGCTGCCAATGGCGTAAGTGGTAGCTTCCGTATGGGCCCGATTTTCGGAGGAATGCTGCTCTCGGGTGAGAAAGTTGCCCGATTGATTGATGAAAAATTACGTAAGTAAAATTTTTTGAGGCCGACTCCGTAGAGTTGGCCTTTTTTTGTTTAATTTTGAATCAATAACTGAGGTATCCCTATGTTTCCGGATTATTACAAAATACTTGGAATAGACCAGGCAGCTTCGCAGGAGGAAATAGAAAAAGCTTTTGAGAGAAAAACAAAATTCTGGCATCCTTACGAAAATCCTTCTGCGCAGGATATAGAAAAGATGACTAATCTGCTGGAAGCAAAATTTATATTGACTGACCCGCAGACCAGACAGAAATATGACCGTGAGCTGGCATTGTATAAGGATTATCTCAGGGGAAAGCAGGCTACTGGTGCAAAAGCTGATGATTATGTGATTTTGGATAAATCCCTGGTGTTTGATATGCGGAACGCCCGCGTCAGGGCACAGCATCAGATAGACAAGGAATTGCCACAGAAACAAGAGACTAATAATTGGTCTGCCAAAGGTTGCTTGCTGGCTTTTCTTAAAGGATTTTTCCTGATGATAGGTATGAGTTTGCTTTATATGCTGCTGCTCAAAGCTTGTGGACAGTTATGAATTTCTACTGTTCAGTGGCGAAGGGGTTGTATTTGACTAAAAACAGAATTTTGGATATTTTTGTCTTAAACCTTAAAGTTTTGATTTATTTTCAAAAATTGTTTACTATTGCTTTTACCTTGCAAAAGAGTGAGTAATGGAAGATTTCGGTTTATATATAATTATCACTAAACCGGTTTTGCCTTATACCGAAATAGCGGAGATTTGCGTCAAGCACGGCATCCGTATGCTTCAGTTACGGGAAAAACATTTGCCCGACAGGGATTTGTTAAAGATTGCCAGGGATATACGTTATATCACCCGTGGAACAAAAACCAATTTTGTCATTAATGACCGTCCGGATATTGCCGCGCTGGTGGAGGCGGATTTCCTGCATCTGGGGCAGGACGATTTACCTGTGGAAGAAGCTCGGAAAATTATAGGTGATATGCCGGTGGGGCTATCCACCCACAGCCTTGAACAGGCCAGGGAGGCCTTGAAGAAAAATCCGGCTTATATTGGTTTTGGTCCTGTTTATCCTACACCTACCAAGGAAAAACCTGACCCTGTGGTGGGCACTGAAAATCTGAGTAAAGTCCTTGAATTTGCCACTGTTCCGGTAGTGGCCATTGGTGGTATTTTCCCGGAAAATATCCCCCAGGTATTGGCTGCTGGGGCACGTAATATAGCTATGGTGCGTTATTTTATGCAGACCACAGAATTTGAAAAAAGACTCGTTTATATAAAATCTCTTTTACAACAATCAAATCCTTAAAACTCAATCACAATGACACAATTACAATACGCTCTTGAGGGAAAAATAACTCCCGAGATGTTGGAAGTTGCAAAAAAAGAAAATGTTGACCCGGAATGGCTCCGTCAGGAAATTGCCAGAGGTCGAATCGTTATACCCAAAAATATTAATCATAATTTTTCGCCAGAAGGCGTTGGCTATGGCCTCAGAACCAAGGTAAACGCCAATATAGGAACATCACCAGACAGAATCAATCCCGAACAGGAGCTGAAAAAGCTGGACATTGCAGTAAAATACGGAGCTCATTCTGTTATGGACCTCTCCACAGGCGGACGTTTGAATTTCATCCGTCTGCAGATTTTGCGTCATTCCCCAGTTATGGTTGGCACTGTGCCGATATATGCGGTTGCTACACAGCTGGGCGCCGATGGTCTGGAATTCCATAAGATGGACCCTGAGATGCTTTTCAAGGAAATAGAGCGTCAGGCGCGTCAGGGTGTGGATTTTATGACTATCCATGCCGGAATTACACGCACAACAGTACATTTTGAGGAAGGTAGTGAGCGTGTGGGTGGAATTGTCAGCCGTGGCGGTTCCTTGCTCAAAAAATGGATGTTTGAGAACAATGCCGAAAATCCTTTGTATGAGCATTTTGACCGTGTGCTGGACATTTGTGAGCAGTACGACGTGACCATTAGTCTGGGCGATGCTGTCCGCCCCGGGGCATGGATGGATGCCACTGACCGTGGGCAGATAGCCGAGCTGCTGGTGCTGGGTGAGCTCGTGGACAAAGCTCGCAAACGCGGTGTTCAGGTTATGGTGGAAGGTCCGGGACACGTTCCGCTGGACCAGATTGAGATGAACGTCAAGCTGATGAAGCGTGTTACCAACGAAGCACCGTTCTATGTGCTTGGGCCTTTGACCACGGATGCTGCTGCTGGTTATGACCATATCGTCAGCGCTATTGGTGGTGCTATTGCCGCTTCGGCAGGTGCCGATTTCCTTTGCTATGTCACTCCGGCCGAGCACCTTACCCTTCCGAATGAGGAGGACGTTAAGCTTGGAGTGATTGCATCAGTCATTGCTGCCCATTCAGCTGATATTGTTAAGAACGTTGGTGGTGCTCGTGAACGCGACCTGGCTATGTCAAAGGCACGCCGCGACCTGAACTGGGAGGAGATGTTCAAACACGCTTTGTTCCCGGATGATGCACGCGATCGCCGCGAGGCTTCCGAGAGCTCAGATGAGGAATACTGCACAATGTGCGGACCTCTGTGTGCTGTGCGCACCGATAGCAGTATTAAGAAAATCCTTGAAGTAGAACCATTGCTCAAGAAATGAAATATTTTTTGACAATAGCCGCTTCGGACAACAGCGGAGGGGCTGGTATCCAGCAGGACATCAAAGTTGCCTGGGACCTTGGATACTGGCCTCTTTCTGTAATTACCGGCATCACCGTGCAGAACTTCACCAGGGCAAGGATTATCCAGCCCGTAGAGGATGAATTGGTAAGGGAACAAATGACCGAGAGTCTCTCGTCATTCACGGTGCAGGCTGTAAAGATAGGCGCTCTTACCAGTGAGGAAAACGTAATTGCCGTGGCCCGGGTGCTGGAACGCTTCCGCCCGTCTGTGGTGGTGCTGGACACTGTCATTGCCACTTCCAGCGGAAAAGCCTTTCTCTCGTCCGAGGCTGTGGAAGTGATGAAACAGCAGCTTTTTCCGCTAACCACTGTCATAACGCCTAATAAACCAGAATTTGAAATCCTCACCGGACAAAAGTTTAATGATTTTACCTCTGCTGTGGAGGTTGCCCGTGAATTTTCCGCACGCTGGAATACTGCTGTTATCCTCAAAGGCGGACATTTTGGAGGCGAAACTGTGCCTGAAGCTGTGGTGACCCCGGCCAGCACGCAGGTGTTCCACTGGTCACGCCTTGATTTTTCGCGTTATTCCCACGGAACAGGCTGCACTTTTTCCTCGGCTCTGGCATGCAGCCTGGGCGACGGCTATGATTTAGCCACTGCCTACCAGCGTGCCAC
>CAZYSM010000033.1:0-29778 GCA_964649975.1 uncultured Bacteroidales bacterium
TATATTGCTATTTTGGTGTGCGTTCTTTTTTATTCCTGTTTATTGGAATGCATGGAGGTAAAAGGAATGTTTTTAACCATCACTTTTACAGCGAATTATATGCTTTTCTGCCAAGCGTAATTTTCATTCAGGTATTCCGCTCCATATTTCAATGTCGTCAATCCATTGATATTTTGGATTTGCATCTCCATATATTTGAGTGAGAATGATAAAATCTATTGGTTTAGAATTGCGGGTGGTTGGCCCGTAATGGTCGCCTATTATTTGGCCATTTACTTTCCACAATGCCCTTCCGTCGTCTCCCTCACTCCAATGCCAGTAAAATTCTGTTTTAAACCATTTATTTAAGGGTACGGGAATTGTTTTATTATCAATCTCCCAAACAGGGTGTTCGGGGTCTCTATCTCCTTGCCAGTGCCAATATGGCACTCCATCATCATCCGTATAGATAAATGCTATTAAACGGAAGCCTTTATTTCTCGCATAGTCTTTGGTTTTGTATTCAAAAATAGCCCGCCACATATTTGGCTTAACCAGGCTGGCACTATCCATCTTAATCCAGAACTTGATATACAAATCCTTTGTGCCTTCTTTAATATTTAAAATTTCATACGGGCATTGCGTGTCATCAAGATATTGGTAATTTTCTTTTTGAAAAAGTGCTGTTGTAGTGTCTCCATTGTGCCCGATGACGCGTTGAAGTTCAGCAAATACCGCCTTGTGGTTATCATCAGAAATATAGTGCAATCCGCTATTGGTTGAACCTAAAATCTCAATTGGCCAACTAAAACCAGTTTCCGTATCTATTCCTCTGATGTCCCTGTAATCTTCATTATCAGGATAGACAGTGGTGTCAATATATACCCCGCCTTCAAATCCAGACTTGAATAATAGTTCCGGTTCTGTTGGAATTTCGTTTGGTAACTGCTTTTTGCACGAAAGACCTGTCAAAAGAAATCCAATTAACAATATTATGATACTGTGTTTCATGTCTTTATGTTTGTCTGCGGCAGGGCTATGATCTGTCCTTTACTGGTTTGTTTACCGCTTATCCTTCCCTGAGGCAGTCCGCTCCGTGGCCGAAGCGTTCTGCTATCAGTGCCAGCACCATTGCCAGTTGTTCGTCTATTCCGATGTTGGTATTGTCAATGATAATGGCATCCGGGGCGGGTTTGAGCGGGGCGACCTCACGGTTGCTGTCAATCTGGTCTCTTTGACGCACATTTTCCAGGACTTCCTCGTAGCTGACTTTTTCGCCCTTTTGCAGGAGTTCCTGATAACGCCGGCGAGCGCGCTCCTCTGGCGAGGCGGTAAGAAAAAGTTTCATGTCAGCGTCAGGGAAAACCACGGTTCCGATGTCGCGTCCGTCCATGACTATACGTTTATTTTTGCCCATTGCTTGCTGCAGTGCAACCAGATGGGATCGGACTTCTGCTATTTCCGCTACAGGACTGACCCAGCCGGATACTTCCATGGATCTGATTTGTGCTTCCACGTTTTCGCCGTTAAGGAAGGTTTCACTTCTGCCTGTATCCGGATTATAGCGGAATTCTATTTTTATCTCCGGCAGACGGGATATTAATGCTTGTTTGTCCACACGGACGGAAATCAGTCCCTGACGCAGGGCAAAGAGCGTGACCGCACGATACATTGCTCCAGTGTCAATATAAGTATATCCAAGTGTTTGTGCCAGTTGTTTGGCAAGGGTACTTTTTCCGCAGGAAGCATATCCGTCAATGGCTATGATGATGTCTTTTTTCAGTAGCATGATGGCTAAAGTATAATGATTATCTGCAAAGATATTTAAATTTCGCTGAATTGCTTTAATTTTATTCTTTCCGGAAATATATCATTTCTTTCTGCGTTGATTTATAGATTTTTATTCTACAGGTATGCAACGACTATTGCGAAATATTTTTGTTTTGCTACTGTTGATGACAGGTTTAACCGGGCAGGCACAGGTGCGGATTGTTATTGTTGATACTGCTGGCAGTATTGTGCACAGGATGCACTCAAGTGATAGTGCCGGGGCTGTTGATAGAATTTCTAACTGGATTTTATCCTGGCGGAATCGCGGCTATATAGAGGCCTCGGCGGATAGCCTTTTGTGGCAGGATGGTAAGTTAAAAGTGGTTTTCCATAAGGGACAGAGGTATTATTTTGATACCATAATGATTATTACTGCGGAGGACTCTGCTGTTTACGCGCTATCGCATCGCTTTTTTGCCTATGATAGATTAAACAGGATGGTTAATGATAGGCTGGCATATTGGCGCAATAATGGCTATGCCTTTGCCAGAGTGGAAAAAAAAGATTTTTTTATTCGCAATAACAGAATCGGTGCGAATATTTACATAGACCGTGGAGATTATTTTATCTATGACACTCTGACCATCGCGGATACTGTTAGGATAAACCGGCGTTTTCTGTGGACTTATTTGCATCTCAGCCCCTCAGCGGCTTATTCTGCCGAGGATATTAACAAAATTCAGCGCAGGTTGTCTTTTCTGGAATTTATCCGTGTGAAGGCGCCGCCTCAGGTGGAATTTTATCCAGGATTGGCACATCCCATTCTTTTTCTGGAAAAAAAAGCTGCCAGCTCGGCAGAGGCAATGGTGGGCTTGCGATATGAAAATAATCGTATTACCTCGGTAGGAAGGTTAAATCTAATGTTAAAAGGGCTGTTTCAGGCCGAGACATTTAAATTTTCGTGGGAAAAACCGCGTGATAATTGGCAGCAGCTGGAAATAAACTTGCAACTGCCTTATTTTATGGGCACTCCCTTTGGCGGAAGCCTGGATTATTCCTTGCAAAAAATAGATACTACCCAGGTTAACGTCCGTTTTAATGCAGGTATGGCTTATTTTCCTCAATATCTAAATAACATTACCATCGCTTATACAACTGAAAATAATTTATCTGTTAATAACGGAAGCGGACGCAGGAGTGTAAAGAATAAATATTTTACAACTTCCATGTATGTAGATATGCGTGATAATGTGTATAATCCAGCTAAGGGGTGGCGGATTGATGCTCGTTTTTCTTATGGACAAAAATTTTTTTCTGATTCCTCTTTTCAAAGCATTAATTACCGGGCGGATGTAGAACGTTTTTTTCCTGTAAGCAAGCACTTTGTTTTTCGTATGCGTTTTCTCTCAGCTGGTAAATATTCGCCTGTTATCTTTGACAATGAAGTTATGCATATTGGCGGAACAGATGATTTCCGGGGATTTGCCGACCGGCAGCTGTCTGCCACTTCTTTCTGGCTTTTTACGGTAGAGCCGCGTTTGATACTTGACAGGTATTCCAATATTTTTGTTTTTGCCGATCGTGGTTTTATTGACGTCCATACTATAAATATTTCCCAGACCCAAAGAACTTTGGCTTTTGGTCTGGGGATTAATTTACACACCCGCGGCGGAATCCTGAATCTTACCTATGCCCTGGGTGGAATAGATGGGCGTTTTTCTCCTTCGGCTTCAAAAATTCATCTGTCCTTCCGTGTGATGTTCTGATTTGATTATCAGATTTTTACGTATTTACCATTGCGGACAGTGTAGCGTTCACTGCGGTGTATGGGCTTGCCTTTGTCCTTACCAGTGATAATGATCAATAAATCCGGCGGATCATCCTTGCGAGGAATAAAACTGTATTTGGCCTGCCATTCAACTAAGTCGCTATTGTCAAAGATGGCTCCTTCGTTAGAGGAATAAGTCTGTACACTACCCAGCCGCCAGAAATTGTTTCCGTCAAGGTAATAGAAGCTGGTATATTCCTCGGTATAGCCCTGTGCTGTGTATACACCTTTTATTCCGATTATATAACCGTATCCCTGTTTTGAGACAAAAATGTCCTGCTTTTGTGGAGGATCACCCCAGCTTCCCAGCGTGTCAACATTCAGCCTGGTATTGGCGATTTTTCCGTTGTCTATGACAAAAATGCTCATTTGAGTGCCACAGGCGTGGCAATTATCCATTTCCCGACGGGAAAAAGTGAGTAAAACAGTCTGTCCGTTATCCAGCGGAAAGCTGTAAATAGTGTGTTTGAGCTGTCCGTCATCAGGTTCACCAAAAGGATAAGCATTCAGGATGGTCCTTACCTGCGTAAGGTAATCCTGTGCAAATAGAGTAGAGGATAAGGCAATAAGCATAATAGTCAGGAGGCGTTTCATTTTATTTGTGTTTTAGTTTGTTTAAAATACCTGCAAAGATGTTTATCATCGGTACTTTACTGGCATAGTCACTATATTTTTCCCGGAAAGCCTCTCTCATAATCCTGTCTTCGTCCAGTATAGCGAAAATGAGGAAAATAATCATAATAATGCCGAGCGTTAGCGGGAGCCAGTGCAGGGAAATTATCATCAGACCAATAATCAAAATGATATGTCCGAGATATTCGGGATGACGGACAAATGAGTATAGGCCAGATGTTACAAGCACATGTTTGTTTTTTTCTTTGATTATGACATCCCGTCTCTGTCCGCTGGCACGCACAATAATATAAGTTCCTATTGCTATCAAGCCCCAGCCTGTTAGTCTAATCCACTCAGGGGAATGATGATTATATTTCCAGCCAGCACTTATAAAAAGTCCAATATATATTGCTACGAAAATCCAATGTAGGATTTTATGGAACCTGCTCATAATTAGTATTTTGTCTGTTTAATTGTTATGGTATCCGGTAATTTCTTTTCTACATAAAAATAAAAAACAAGTGTGGAGTAGGGTATCACATTAGCAATCCTTTTTTTGTCATAAGCAGCGTAGAACGGGAAAATTGCAATTCCTTTTGTTTTGTTTTTTACCGTGAGGAAAATGTCTTTCCAGCCATCCAGCAGATATGGGTCATTGACTTTTACATAAACCGAGTCGTCCTTGGCAAATACTTTATTTTTGTCATCAAGATTGATACCTGTATAAACAAGTAGCACCTCGTCAGAATAAAGGATATAAACAGAGTCGTAGCTTGTGTCCACATGGAGTAATACGCCGCTGGGCAGGGTGTCAAAATCCACGCCCAGCGACTTTATATAGTTCTGTATTTGTAATTGCTCACCTTCCAGCAGGGTTTGACGGTTAAAACAGCCTGAAAGCAGGAAAATTCCTATAATAATGGCCGTTGTTATGTATTTTAGGGATTTCATTGGATAGTTTTTTCAAGTTTGAGTTTTTCTTTTGCAAATTTCAGATAAGGCAGAATTGCCTCATTTTTGAATTCATTTGTGCCATCGTATTCAATGGTCACTACGGGTATGCCCGTTACTTTTTCAATCTTATGAGCCATAGCTTGTGTGATTATAGCAGCGGCACAATATGCAGGATTTAACTGCACAAAGAATGAGATTTGATTGCGGTATTCTTTTGTAAGATAGATGATTTTCAGGATGTTGTCAAAGGATTCGCCAAATTGCATTGTGGAAATATTGAATTCCTCAAAGATTTGTTCCAGGTCGGTCTCAAAGTCTGGCATAGGCTCGTTAAGGATTTCCTGAAAATACGGATAGAATTTTTTGTCCACAACCGGTATTATGCTTTTTATCAGGCGGATAGTAGCAGCGTCCAGGACAAATCCTTCCTTAAAACGGCGTTGCATATACGGCGTGGTGATGAGTTTGAGATATTCGTTGTAAGGCGTTGTGATGACTTCGCCGCCGTTTTGCTCAATGTAATGGATAAGGTCTTGATTGAGAACATCATTATCCCGCACATAAAGGTCACCAAATATTGCAACTTTGGGACGTGGTTCGGGATTGACTGGTATTTGCTTAAATTCGTCAATGACCTGCCGCAGAGTCCCTTCAATTTCGCCCAGATTATCGGATTTTAACGCATTAGCCAGTTTTTCTATGGATTGTTTGATGACAAAATCAGTTTCTCCTTTATTCACCTCATACGGACGGATGCGTGTCCCAATCTTTTTGATATATCCGCCAAACATGTAGGACAGATAGGCTTTTACCGAGGTCATAAACGAAAAGTCAAAGAAGGACAAATCGCCGAGATAAACCTGTATTTTGTCCAAATCCGGATAAAGATGTTTTTTATCCACAAAGATTTTTTTCAGGAAAAACGGATACATGCTGAAATTGCAGGCAAGGGAGCTTTCCACCAGCCACACAACTGTATTTTTGGGGTCAAGTTTTTGTTTTATGACCGTATCCAGTGCATTTTGAACAATTATTGAAATGGGGATACATTGATTGGAGTTCAGAGTTGTGCTTTTGACAATATTTTCGGGCGTGTCGTATAAAATTACAGTGTTGACGCCAAAGGAATCCAGTGCGGATTTAAGCAATGGCGTTACGTAATTGTCCCAGCTGGGCAAAAGCAAAGTTTTGCCTTTGAGTTTCTTAGCGTCTTTGATGTATGCGTCAGTGTGACAGATGTTTACCTCTTGTTTTTGTTGCGTTTTTTGTTCATGTGAGAGTTTGTAATGATTGGAAAAGGCATTGATTGCGGCTTCTATGCGTGTTTCGTAGCCCACGGACGAGTCGTGTTCGTCCAGCTGCAAGATGAGGTAAGGCTTTTTGTGGGCTTCCATCAAAGATTTAAAATATTCCAGAGTGAACGAATCTGGGGAACACTTGTAAGAGGTGATATAAACAGGATAAACTCCGTCCATGCGGGCAACCTTCTCTGCCACGGCAATGATACGTGCTGCATATTTCCATTTGATAGTATTGAGCAGGAATTGTATGTTTTCCACTTCCTCGTCGGATACATCAATCATGTCCATAAAAAAGGTCTTAATGCCGTTTTTGGCAAAGATGTCCGGAATGTTGGCGTTCATGGCTGGCGAAAGCGTGGTATAAGGACGCCCAAGGAACATTACTTTTATCTTGCCGTCGTCTTTGTTGTACCGGTTAAATGTCTTTTTCCAGTTTTCTTTGAGACTGTCGTGGTATTTCACAGCTTCCTCATAAGCACGGACTACATCCACAGGAGATAGGTCCAGGCCTGCTTTGTGCAGGGCTTTATACAGATTGTAAATGGAAAATGCTCCGCTTTGGCGTGTGTAGAGCAATGGCGAGATGAGACGGACGTTTTCAAATTCCTTGTTGGATTTTATCACTGCCGGAAGGAATTGTGTATAATAGCAATATGCCCGTCGGATATTTTTATTCTTTTGCCTTTCCTCTAAATAAATAGGCAGGAATACATAATCGGATTTGTCGGCTACTTCCTTAACGTGAGCGTGCATAGCAGCCATAGGCGCGCAGAACTCTGCCGCAGCAATATGCTTTCCGCGCTTGATAACATCGTGGACTTTTTCACTGGTGATAGTGCGGTAACCAAGCAAGTCAAAGAACTTCCGCCACTTGGGCAAATCCTCATACATATACAATCCTGCCGGAAGGCCGATAGTTATAGTGGCTTTTTTCTCATTCTGCGGACGGAAACGCAGGAAGTTCTTACGGTATTCCTTTATCAGGTCAAATCCGGACTTGTTATAGTTGACAAATTTGTTCACGTTGTAGTCCCTTCCGCACAGGAAACCGTAGGCTTCCACTTCGCCGTCTATTTCCGCAACTTTGAGCTTGCAGAAGTTGGGACAGAGATTACATATTTCAGTCCTTACCGGAATATCCTTGTTATAGATGTCCAGTCCGCGGAAGGAAGTTTGCTTTATGCCTTTGTCTATGGCTGTCAGAGCCACTCCCAGAGCGCCAGTGAGGTGGCAGAATTTGGAAACCATTATAGGACGCTGTAATTTCTGCTCAAAAGCTGCTACCAGTGCCTTGTTCTTTGCTGTAGCGCCCTGGAAAAATATTTTCTTTCCGATGAGGCTTTCCACTGCCACTTTGGACAGGTAATTTTCACGGATTGAGTGCAGCACTGCTGCCAGCACCTCCTCCACAGTATAACCTTTGTTCAGATACTGGTTAATATCACGTTCCATAAACACTGTGCAACGGTCGTTGGCAATAGGTGCGCGTGCCTGCATTGCACGGTCGGCATATTCCGACAGCGGAACGCCGAGTTTTTGTGCTTGTTCCTCAATGAAACTGCCAGTGCCGGCAGCACATACGTTGTTCATTATGGACAGGGTTACCATTCCGTTGCGCAGCGTGGTAAACTTGGAGTCCTGTCCGCCTATTTCAATGATTGTGTCCACTTCGGGGTCAAGCTCATAGGCGGCACGGGCGTGGGCAGTGATTTCGTCAAGGATAACATCGGCTTTGATGATTTTTCCGATGAACTTACGCCCGGAACCAGTAGTGCCTACGCCCAGAAAATTGAAGCTTATGTTTTTCCTTTGTTCAATGTCCTTTAATGTTTCAAAGATTGTTTGCACGGCAATAACGGGCTGACCAGAGGTGCGGGTATAAAGGCCGATAAGCACGGTTTTGTCTGCCTGCACTATTGTGGCTTTGGTGCTTGTGGAACCGATGTCAATACCCATGTAAACATCATACTCATGTCCGCTGCGGAGTTCCTCGTATATATCGGTTTCCACGGGCGTAGTATTGGGATGGACTTTACTCTGGAATTTGTATTTTTCTTTGCTGGAAAAGTCAGGATAATCCGAGAGTTTCAGTTCCAGCGGAGGATAATAATAGGTCTTTTTGGGCTTTTCAAAGATGATGATATCTTCAATGGACTTTATTTCCAGGGGAGTGGCATTAACAGGAAGCTCGTCCAGGGCATTGAGTGCAGCACCAAATGCACCAAAAATATTTGCCTGAGGGTGGGTGAATACTTCCTCGGTGGAAAGCAGATTTTTTATGTGCTTAACAACTGCCTGATTCAGTGCCAGGCCGCCCACAAAGATTATTGGCAAGTGATAGTCGGCTGCGCTGAAAAGTGTATCCACAATGTTTTTTGCCAGTCCGTAGGACAGCCCGTCGGCAATTTCCTCCCGTGTGTAGCCTTCTTGCTGGGCGTGGATAAGGTCAGTTTTGGCAAAGACCGCACAGCGCGAAGCAATTTTTGGGAAGTCCCCTTTATTGTTCAGGGCAGTGGAAGCAAATTCCTGGATGTTTTCAAACCTCAGGCGGCGTGCCTGCTGGTCAAGGAAGCTACCTGTTCCTGCTGCGCAGGAAGTGTTGGTTTTAAAGCCTTTGTAATTTCCGTGCTGGTCAAACAGGGCCAGTCCGAACCGCTCGCCGCCCACGATAAGCAAAGAACCAATCTGCGGAAAATGATACTGTGCTGCAGTGATGAAGCTTACAATGTTGTCGTAGCGTTTTCCTTGTTTCAGTATTTTAGGGACAGAATTTGTCGCAGCTATGGCGTAGATGTCCGACAGGTCGTAGGTTTTGAGTTCCTCTGCCAGACGTTCAGTGATTTTTCCTTCGTGGAAAATATAGGAGCTTTTGATTATTTCCTTGTTTTCATTGATTTGCACAATGGATATTGCTACAGACCCGATGTCAATGCCCAGTATTTTCATAGCTTTGCGTTTTTTTGTTTAGAAAAAATTAATGTTTCCTGTCCAGGAATTGCTTGGCTTTCATGGCCTCTTTGAGGTTGAGTGTAGGAGGTTTTTTAGGCGGCTTTCCTCGCTCTCCTACGCGTTTCTTTTCTTGTTTTTCCTCTTGCGTTTGTTCAGTGGCATTGTCTTCTTCACTGTTATTTTCGTCGTTTTTATCCTGTATTTCTGTGTTTTGCTGGGTTTGTTCGTCTGTGGTGGAGGATACTTCTTCTTTTCTCTTAACGCTTTCCACAAGGTTTTCCAGCTTATTCAAGTCCGGATCTTCCTTAACTTCGGGTGGAACAAAATGAGGATTTCGTTTTTTTACTGTTATTATGGCAAAGAAAATTATTGCAGCCACAAGAGCAACAACTAATAAGATATAAAGTAGCATATCCGTGAGTTTTATTGTTTCATACCAATGAGATTGAGAAAATGAGAGAGCTTTTGTGTGTCTTGTTTAAAAATTCCGGAATAGGCCGTTGTAACTGTGTAGGAGTTTTGTTTCTGCACCCCCCGCATCATCATGCACAGGTGATAAGCTTCAATGACTACAGCTACCCCCTTGGGCTTTAATACCTTATTGATTGTGTCATGAATTTGGTTGGTCAGCCTTTCCTGTATTTGTAAGCGTCTGGCAAAAACGTCCACTACACGTGGAATTTTGCTCAGGCCTGTAACATAGCCATTGGGATAATATGCAACATGAGCTTTTCCGAAAAATGGTATCATATGATGTTCACACATTGAATATAGTTCTATGTCCTTGACAATTACCATATCGTCGTATTCTTCCTTGAACTTGGCACTGTCCAGTATTTTTTCTGCATCCAGAAAATAGCCCTGGGTGAGGAATTGCATAGCTTTTGCCACGCGCATAGGTGTGTCCTGCAGACCTTCCCGTTCAGGGTCCTCGCCGATGTTTTTCAGTATTTCTTTATATAATTGTGCAAGTTTTTCTGTTCTTTCCTTTGGGAAAAGTTGAACGTTCTGAAAACTGTCTTCGTCATAGTAATATTTGTCCAGTAAAAAATCCTTGTCTTTCTCCATCTTTCTTGTGTTTTTCTTTTATTGATTTATGCAAAATAAACAAAATTATGTTTTGTAAGACAAGTAATTGTGTAACAAAATAATTTTTTGATAAATAAAAAAATCGTAAATTTGATGTTAAATTAAAAAGCTTTTGTGATGAAATGTATTGTTATTGATGATGATAAACTTATTCACATTCAGATAAAAAAATTTGCAGAAAAGATTAAAGATTGTGATTTGGTAGGGACTTTTTCCTCTGCCGAGGAAGCTGTGGAAAATATTGACATCAAAGATGTGGATTTGATTTTTCTGGATATAGAAATGCCTGGTATGAGCGGGCTGGAGTTTTTATCTTCTTTGAAGTCTTATCCAGCTGTTGTGATTATTTCTGCCAAGGAGAAATATGCTGTGGATGCTTTTGATTATGAGGTGGATGATTATTTGCTAAAGCCCCTGGAATATTCACGTTTTCTCAAAGCTGTAGATAGAGTAAGAGAAAGATTAAAGGAGTTTAAGCCCACTCATCTGGACGAGGAAGCTGTTTTTATCAAGGAAAATGCATCGGTCTATCGCAAAATATTTTATGATGAGATATACTGGATAGAGGCTCTGGAAAATTACATTACTATCTATACCGAAAAAGGAAGGCATACTATTCATTTCACCATGAAGGCTATTGAGAAAATTTTACCATCAAATAAGTTTATGCGTATTCATCGTTCTTACATTGTTAATCTGGATAAGGTGGAAGCTATAGAGGATAATTATGCTGTATTGTATTATCGCGGACAGAAAAAAACTGTCGCCATAGCAAAGACATATAAGGACGAACTGCTCAGACGCTTGAATATCCTTAAGAACTAAAATATATCACCAATGAGAAAAATTCTACTTTTGTTTTCTCTGCTTTTTTCTATACAAGTTTTTTCTCAAATTCAGTTAACTGTGACAGTTGATTCTGTCTCATATCAGCGGATGAGGATTTTTGTGGATGATTTTGTGGATAATCGTTTTGGATGGATACGTGAGGGTAGTAGCGACTTGAACCGTATTCAGGATGGCTTCTTATTTTATTCCAATCCTTTTGAATTTCCTTATTATGATGGAAAAGCCATTTATTTTAACCCGGATGATAATTTTGAGATACAGGCTAAAATTAAATTTATAAGTGGTCCGGTTGACCAGCTGAATGGTTTGTTCTGGGGAGATTTAATCTTTGGAACAAAATTTTTGCTTGGGTTCTCACAGCTGGGCAATTATGCCGTTATACAAAACACAGGAATGGATGAAAAAACAATTGTTAAAAATAAAGTAAATATTAACCGTTCCGGATTTAATGAGTTGATAATCAGAAAAATAGGAAATAAGTATGTCTTTTACATTAATGGACAGGAAGTTTACAGAATGCCTTATAAGCCATTTACAGGTAGATATATTGGCTTTTTTATTGCTCCAAAATCTTATGTGCAAATAGCTTATTTGAAATTGTGGAAATTAAAACCTAAAATTTAAATATTTACAGATATGGCACTAAAAAGAGACAATGCAGTTTTTGATGTAATTAACAAGGAATACGAACGTCAACGTAAAGGAATTGAACTGATTGCTTCGGAAAACTTTGTTTCCCGGCAGGTGCTTGAAGCAATGGGTTCGGTGATGACTAATAAATATGCCGAAGGTTATCCTGGCAAACGTTACTATGGCGGATGCCGTTATGTGGATATGACCGAGCAGATGGCTATTGATAGATTGAAAGAACTTTTCGGAGTGGAATATGCTAATGTTCAGCCTCATTCCGGAGCATCGGCCAATGCTGCTGTGATGATGGCACTTCTCAAACCCGGAGATACATATCTGGGCCTTGACCTTGCCCACGGCGGACACCTTACCCACGGATCGCCTGTGAACTATTCCGGACAGCTCTATAATGTTGTGCATTACCATGTTAACGAGGACGGATGGGTGGACTATGACGAGATGGAACGGCTGGCTCTGGAACATAAACCCAAGGTTATCCTTGGCGGAGCTTCTGCTTATTCCCGCGACTGGGACTATGAACGTATGCGCGCCATTGCCGATAAGGTAGGAGCTATCCTCTGGTTTGATATCGCCCATCCCGCTGGACTTATTGCCAAAGGCCTGCTGAAAAATCCTTTCCCCCACGCTCATATTGTTACCTCTACTACTCACAAAACATTGCGCGGCCCACGCGGAGGTATCATCATGATAGGAAAGGACTTTGAAAATCCGATGGGTATTACCACACCTAAGGGCAAGATTAAGACAATGGGACAGGTAATTGACTCGGCTGTATTCCCCGGCCTGCAAGGCGGACCACTGGAGCATGTCATTGCTGCTAAAGCAGTGGCTTTCGGCGAAGCTCTTACAGAGGATTTCCGTAAATATATGGAACAGGTTAAGAAAAATGCCAGTGTCATGGCCGAGGAATTCATGGCTAAAGGTTATAAAGTTGTTAGTGGTGGCACAGATAATCATCTGGTACTGATTGATTTGCGTCAGAACTTCCCTGACATCACTGGCAAGGAAGTGGAAAAAGCTCTGGAACGCGCCGATATCACCGTTAATAAGAATATGGTGCCTGGCGACCATCGCTCTCCTTTTAAAACATCTGGTATACGTGTTGGAACTCCGGCTATCACTACCCGTGGCGTCAAAGAAGACGGTATAAAACAAATTGTAGAGTGGATTGACACTGTTATTAAAAATATAGACAACGAAGAGGTGATTGAACGTATACGTCATGAGGTTAACGAAATGATGGAGGCTTATCCACTTTTCCCTGAAGTTGAGGAATAAGCAATAAGACAATGATAAATATCACAATCGGGGGCGATCATTGATCGCCCCCGATTTGTTTTAATTTGTTTATGGCTGGATATTAGCTTATTCATTTTTTTGCGTATGTGTTTTTTTTAGTTTTTTTAGAAAAAATTCTGCTTTTTTTTGCAAAATTAACCAATGTTTTTATATTTGTTAAAGAAAACCTCAGAGTTTTAAAACTTAAAAACAAGGGTTTATGAGAAAGTTAATGTTACTGGTTGCATTCCTTGGGTTCCTGGGAATGCAAGCTTTTGCGCAAAAAACTATTACAGGTACTGTTACCAGCGCAACAGACGGTAGCGCGTTGCCTGGTGTATCTGTGATAGTCAAAGGAACTAATATCGGTACTATTACCGATGTTAATGGTAAATATACTCTTGAAGTTCCTGCAGATGCTAAGACATTAGTATTTAGCTTCGTAGGTTATAAGACTGTTGAAGTACCTATCACAAGCAATGTTATTAATGTACAGATGAAAGAAGAGGCTGTAGGCCTGCAAGAAGTAGTTGTTACTGCTCTGGGTATCAGCCGTCAGAAAAAAGCTCTGGATTATGCAGTGCAGGAATTGGGAGGCGAAGATGTTTCGCAAGTAAAAACAACCAACGTATTGACCTCTCTCTCTGGTAAGATTGCAGGTGTACAGATTACTCAGTCTTCGGGTGCTGTAGGTGCTTCTGCTAATATTGTTATCCGCGGTTATCGTTCCTTTGGTAATAACATGCCTCTGTTCGTTGTTGATGGTACTCCTATTAGTAATGCAACAAATGGTGGTTCACAGTGGGGTGGTGTTGACTTTGGTAATGCTTTGATGGACCTTAACCCGGATGATATTGCTTCTATTTCAGTACTGAAAGGTGCTAATGCTACAGCTCTTTATGGTAGCCGTGGTGCTAATGGTGTTATCCTTATTACCACTAAGAAAGCCGCCAAGAATAAAGGTATTGGTCTGAGAATCAACACTGGTGTTACTTTTGATAATGTTTATATTCTGCCTCATTACCAGAATAAATACGGACAGGGATATTATGGAAGTGAATACTGGTATCATATGCTTAAAGATACTTTAAATAGACCTTGGGCTCAGTTCAATACTTATAAAGATTTTATTGAGCAGAATGGTCGTGTTGGATTTTCTTATTATGATGGTAACTGGAGCGGTATTTTTGATGGAATGGATGAAAGCTGGGGGCCACGCCTGGATGTAGGGATAAAACTGCCTCAGTTTGATTCTAAGCCTCTGTATGATGCAAATGGCAATTTCATTGGATATGAACCATCTCCATGGGTTTCTCATCCTAATAATGTAAAGGATTTCTTTGTAACAGGTCTTACTTTTGATAATAATGTTGAAATAACAGGTGGTGATGAAAAATCAGGCGTGCGTTTGAGTATTGGTAACCAGACTGTTAAAGGTGCTATTCCGAATACTGACCTTACTAAGAATTCTGTATATCTGAATGGACGTATTCAGCTTACAAATAAATTAAAAGCAGAGGCTAACGTTGATTACGTTAATAACCACAGTAATAACCTGCCTGGTGGTGGTTATGACGCGAACAACGTAATGCAGTCTATTGGTTCCTGGTTTGGTCGTCAGATTAATATGCAATCTCTCCGTGATCACTGGAATGAGCTTGACCCACTTGGTTATCCATATAACTGGAACCACAGCTATCATAACAACCCATACTACACAGTATACGTAAATACTACTTCCCGTACACGTAACCGTGTATTTGGTAACGTTAAAGTTACTTATGACATTGCCAAGTGGTTGAACTTTATGGTGCGTGTTGGTAATGACTATTATACAGAAGTTCGTAAGCATGTATGGGGAAGTCTTTCTCAGGAAGCTGGTATTTCCAATGGTCCTCAGAATACTACAGGTGGTGGGTTCTGGCAGAGCGCACGTACTTTTGATGAGTTGAACGTTGATGCTTTCTTTAATATGAACTTTGATATTATTCCGAATACTTTGAGCTTTAACGGTCTGTTAGGTGCCAATTACCGTTCGGATGTATATCATTTTATGTCTTATACTGCTAATGAGTTGACTGTTCCTGATTTCTTCACTATTTCTAACGTTAAGGGAAATCCTGCTACATCACAATATGACTCTCGTCTCAAGCAGAATAGTGTATTCTTCTCCGGTGATCTTTCTTATAAGAACTGGCTGTATTTAAGTGGTTCTGTACGTAATGACTGGTCAAGTACATTGCCACCAGAAAACTGGAGCTATATGTATTATTCTCTTGGTGGTAGTGTAATCTTGACTGATGCTTTGAAGATCAAGTCTGATTTGCTTTCATTTGCTAAACTTCGTGCAAGCTATGCTCAGGTAGGTAATGATACAGGACCTTATCAGCTTAGTGGTACTTATAGTGCAGATCAGCCTTTCAATGGTGTTACTGCATTCTCTTACACCAATTCTTTGCCACCGGTTGACCTCAAACCAGAGATTACTGCTTCTTCTGAGTTGGGTCTGGAAATGCGTTTCCTCAAGAACCGTATTGGATTTGATCTGACACTTTATGATATGAAATCCCGTAACCAGATATTGGCTGTAGATGTTGCTCCTTCTACTGGATTTACCTCTATGAGAATTAATGCTGGTGAGATTGAAAACAAAGGTATAGAGCTGGTTGTTAATGCAACTCCGATTAAATTAAAGCACTTTAGCTGGAATGTTGATATTAACTGGGCTCGTAATGTAAATATGGTTAATAAACTTTATGGAGACCTTGAATCCTATCAGTTGAATACTTCTTGGAAAGGTTCTGCTGTAGAAGCTCGTCCTGGCGAAACTTACGGCATACTCCGTGGCCCTGGTGTTATGAAAGATTCTCAGGGTCGTGTATTAATTAACCCTGCAACAGGCTTACCACAGACTGCTCCTGATCTGTTTGAATTCGGAAGTGTTATCCCAGATTGGACAGGTGGTATCCGCAATACATTTGATTTTGGTTGGTTGAGCTTCAGCTTCCTGATTGATATGCGTAAAGGTGGTAAATTGTTCTCTGTAACTGATTGGTTTGGTGCTTATGCTGGTATATTGGCTTATACTGCTGAAGGAAACATTCGTGAAAATGGTCTTGTTGTCGGAAAGGATGTTCTGGCTGATAAAGGTGCTGTCTACGGAACTCTGGATGCTAATGGTAATGTTATTTACCAGGATGCTAATGGTAATCCAGTAAGTAGCCCGGTTACTAACTCTACAGTAGTTAGTGCGCAGGATTACTACGAAGGATACTGGTTTATGGGAATTGAACCATCTATTATTGATGGAACATATATAAAGCTGCGTGAAGCTGCTATTACTCTCAATTTCCCCAAGAGTTTTGTTAGTAAGCTGGGATTTGTAAAAGATCTCAAATTCTCCTTCGTAGGTCGTAACCTGGCACTTCTCTATACAGACAAGAGCAACCGTGCTCATATTGACCCCGAAGTATCTTACGGAACCAGTATTGGATTTGAACAGTATCAGATTCCTCCGACACGTAGCCTGGGATTCAAACTTTCTATTGGCTTCTAATATAACTTTTACAGCGAGCTGCTGTGACGGCAGCTCGCTGATAAAAAAGTTTTTAATTAAACACAAAAACACAAAAAATATTCACTATGAAAAAGCTAACATATTTAATAGCTATATTGGTAGCGGGCATTTTTATGCTTAGTTCTTGTACCAAGGGTTGGGAGGAATTGAATAAAGACCCTAACAACCCTACAGAGGTTCCGCCTACCACCGTTTTAGGGCATGTTATACGTGCCACTGGCGATGCCTTCTTTGATGATTGGCAGGGTATGAACAACTTTCTCAGCTATTCAGGTGTTGTAACTAAGATACAATATACTGATGAAGCTCGTTTAAATGAACGTGAAAGTACTATTAATGCAGCCTGGAGAAACTACTATACACTCCTGGAAGATTTAAAAAAGGTTCAGGAATTGGCTGACGCAGACCAGAATGATCAATATGGAGATAATATTAAGGCTGCAGCAATGACTTTCAGTGCTTTCTTGTGGATAATGGCAACTGACCAGTGGGGATATATTCCTTTTTCTGAGGCTCTGCAGGCCGAAGATGGAGTTACTAATCCTAAGTATGATGCTCAGCAGGATATTTATAGTGGTATTATCCAGATGCTGAAGGATGCTTATAATATGTATAGCAATCAGGGAGGAGAGATTGGTTCAGGAGATTTCCTCTATCATGGAAACGTTGATGCATGGAAAAAATTTACTGGTTCTTTGCTTCTGCGTGTAGCTACTCGTATATCTTATGTTGATCCTGCAACTGCACAATCTATTTTCAATGATATAAAAGCTGGTACTTATGAGGTATTTACCAGCCGTGCAGATGAAGCTAAACTTGTATGGCCTGGTGAAAGTCCATACTATGAGCCATGGTATAATAACCGTATGATACAGGGTCGTGATGACCATGGTATGGCTAAGACTTTCATTGATACTTTGGTTAGCTGGCAGGATCCTCGTATCTGGGCTTATGCTATTCCTTCTGGATTTGCTGATGATTATGGTGATACTACTTTTATCTATCCTATTCCTGCAGGTTTATTTAAAGGACAGCTTGAAGGTCCTAGTTCATCCGCAGGTGATGTAGCCGGAACTTCCCGTATGGGTTATATATATCGCTATAAGCCAGATGGCTATACATGGTTTATGCGTTATGCAGAGGTTGAATTTGACCTGGCAGATTTGTATTATCGTCTGGATAATGATCCTGCTTCAGCCCGGACACATTATTATGCTGGTATTGATGCAGGCTTTGAAGAATCTGCCGAAGATCCTAATTATGGTGCAGATATTTTAGCTGTAAAATCCACTTATCTTGCTGATCCAAAGGTTGCATGGGAAGCTAATAGTTCTACTGACGACTTTAATTTTGTTCGTGGTGAGAGTGGTTCCCCTGTGCCAGATGACCTGGTACGTATCTGGGTACAAAGATGGATAGTAATGTTCAAGGAAGGCCAGGAAGAGTGGGCTATGATGCGTCTGACCGACTTCCCAAAGATGCCTGTACCTCCGGGTTCTCAGTACGTAGGAAATCATAACCGTTCTCCTCAGCGTTATCCATATCCAGTTGATGAGGAAAACCTCAATAGAGCTAATTTGCAGGCTGCTAAGGATGCTCAGAATATTGTTGATGATTTCTGGGGCGCAATGTGGTGGGATACCCGTCCCGGCATCAACTAATATTGATTTTTTACGAAAATAAACGAGGCTGCCCATGACGGGCAGCCTCGTTTTGTATATAGGAAGGTGGAAATTTATTCTAATATATTCCGTGCGATGAATACATCCTCCTGTATTTGTCTTTTTAATTCTGCTAATGATGAGAATTTCATTTCTTGCCTTAAACGTTTAACAAAAGTTACTTTTATTGTTTTCCCGTATATATCTTTGTCAAAGTCAAGTATATGAACCTCAGGGATAGCTGTGGTGTCATTATCAATAGTTGGTCTTTTTCCATAGTTCAGCACGCCTTTGTGTCTGGTCTTATCAATATCTATTAGTACAGCATATACTCCAGGACATGGCAAGAGTTTTCTTTTATCCACAGATAAATTAGCAGTTGGAAATCCGATTTTTTGACCTAATTTTTTCCCCTGGATGACTTTTCCGGTAAAAAAATATTGATATCCGAGCATCGCATTTGCTTCTTCCAGATGGCAATTTTCAAGTTCCTTGCGTATGCGTGATGAACTGATATATTCATTTTTATATAATACTGGCTTTACTTTATGGACACTGAAACCGTATTTATCTCCTAATTGTATCAATTCGTTGAAGCCGGCACCACGGCCTTTGCCAAAACGGTGGTTAAATCCTACTATTAGTGCCTTGACATTTAGTTTTTCTACAAGGAATTTTTTTACGAATTCCTCAGCTGTTAGTTCTGCCATTTTTTTATCAAAATCCAGAAAATGAACAAAGGATATATTTTGTTGTCTCAATAGGGATATTTTTTCATCTATTGTTGTGAGGAGTTTCATTTTATACTCAGGTTGCACAATAAAACGAGGATGTTGGCGGAAAGAAATAACAATATCTGGAAGTTTTTTTTCATGAGCTATTTTTTTTAGTTCACAGAAGATTTCTCTGTGTCCCAGATGTATTCCGTCAAAACTGCCAACAGTAGCTACGCATCCTTGTAATGTTTCGTGTATATCCAGAATTTTCATCTTGTGTTAGGATTGGTTTTTGGCTCAAAATTAAACTTATTTGCTTTACCAATGAAATTAAATCAGCAAAACTAATTGACGTGGAGGGAAGATTTCTTATATTATTTGTGCGGATATAGTAAAAAGCGAGAGGGACATCTGTCCGCTCTCGCTGATTTTTCACGCCAGCAAAGCTCCCAGTGCTATTGAGTACATTTTGGTCTGCGGACTGTCTCCGCGTGAAGTAAGGACGATGGGAACTTTAGCTCCAGCTACTATAGCTCCAGCAATTCCACCAGCTAGCTTGGAATTGGTTTTATAAAATACGTTTCCGGCCTCTATATTCGGGAATAATATGCAATCGGCATCACCTGCAACAGGGGAGTTAAAACGTTTGATTTTTACGCTTTCGGGGTCAATGGCAAGGTCAAATCCCATCGGGCCATCCACTAATGCGCCTTTTATTTGTCCGCGCTCGGCCATTTTAGCTATAATTGCTGCATCAATAGTTGAAGGCACTGCGTCGGTAACCTGTTCGGTTGCTGCTACCAGTGCCACTTTCGGAGTGTCTATTCCGAGCTTGTGAGCAGTGTTAATGAGATAATTGACAATGGTGATTTTCTGTTTCAAATCCGGATGCGGAATAATTGCTACGTCTGAAACAATCAGTAGTTTGTGGTACTTTGGAGTCTGTGTTACTGTAATATGCGATAGTAACCCTTTGGGTGGAACCAGACCGTATTCTTTGTTTAGGATAGCTTTGAGATACTTGTCTGTACTTACAGTTCCTTTCATAATAATATCGCCTTCTCCTTTATTAATCAGTTCTACTGCTTTTAAAGCAGCAGCCATATCTTCTTTTACATCAATGATATTGAATTTTTCAGGACTGATGTCCAGCTGGCTGCATGTTTTTTCAATAATTTCTTTGTCTCCTACGAGAGTTGCTTCCACCAATCCCATTTCCAGCGCATTATTGATTGCTTCTATAGTATGCGCATCATTTGCGAAAGCTGCCACTAAACGCTTCTTTGGCTGGGATTTGACTGCTTCCAGAATTTGGTCAAGAGTTTTTATTTGCATAGTTAAAATCTTTTATGTTTATGTCTCAAAGCTAAAAATTTTTTTCTTTGCTAAAAATGAAAAAAGCCACCTAAGGAAAGGTGGCTCGTTCCATATTTTATTTAAAGTCTTTTATTTTTTTCCAGTTATCTATAATTAATAGTAAGACGCTTGTAATTATAAATAAATAGATTATTTTTTTTGTAATATTATTTTCAAAAACTAAGGTTTGTTCTCTATATAACGGCTCTGTAATTACAGATAACACTTCTTGTGTTTTTGTCTTTTCTTTTAATGTCTCTAAATACTTATTGTAGATAGCAATTTCATCTTTATAAAAAACAAAATTCTTAGGATTAAAGTTATTACTATTTCCCAGGAATACAATTTGATTGGATAGTGTTTTGGGAATATAATTTTCTAATAAAAATTCGTTTAGTTTACTGGATGTACTATCTAATTTTATATATTGTTTTGATAGTTCTTTTGAAAGTAACTCTAAATTGTGCAATTTTATCTGTTTCTCTTGTTTGACATAATCAAGTGATAATAAATATTTTACCAGGTTATTTTTAAGTGTATTTAGTGCCTGGGAACTGAGATTTTCAGAATAGATTATTCTAATGACAAATCCATCGGTAAGCCTGATAGGTAAAGAATCTTGAGGATTTCTTTGGAATTTATTTTTATAGTCAATATAGTCTGCTATGCTATCCCCATCAATATCTATGCGCCAGTATGCGTGTATGTCCTTAATTTCTTTGATTTGATTTTTAGGGAGTTGTAATATTGTCTGGGCCTGTATATAAGAGTGATTATTTATTAATTTTCCAATTTTATTAATCTGGGACATTATATATTCTTGTTTGGGAGCATTAGAAGAAATTATAAAAGTGCTGGAATAATTTTTGGCTACAAACAAGGAACTAAATATTAATCCTAAGATTAATAGAAATAAAATTATAGAAATTTGATAGTATTTAAAGAATAAATGAAGTAAATAAACAAAAAAATTCCATAATAAATAAAAAAATTTTCCAATGAGATTAAAGCTATCTTTAATAAGTTTTGCAAAGTTTATCTCTATGTAATTATTCTTATTATCTGTCATAATTTATTTTTAATTTTTATCAAAGCTATAAAAAGGGAAAAAAATCTCCAATAAGGATGTATGGTTTTTTGTGAAATGTATATTTTACTTAGTAATTAATCATATATTCTTTATAAATAGTTTTATAACTTTTATAACATTTTTCCATAGAAAACTTTTCAAAAGCATACTGGGTATTATGCTTATGTTTCTTCCATAAACTTGTATCATTAAGATACTTTGACATTGCTTGATAAAGTTGACTAACATCAGCTTTGCCATTTTTGAGGTTAATAATGATTCCTGCTTTTCCGTGTGGACTATTTATCATTTGCGGAATTTCTGCCCAACGTGTGGCAATGACAGGCTTACCCATCGCCAGATATTCAATGATAGAATTGGGGAGGCTCTCGGCAGGGAAGTAGGTAGGCAACAGTCCCGCGTCAAAGTGGTAAATCCATCCGAGCGGATTGTCTGTCTGCCCGGTGAAGATAATATCCCTGTCCGTGTATTGTTCAGATAGTTTTTTGAGGTAATCACTCCAGCCCACAAGGATGAGTTTTACAGGTCTGTCTGTGCTTCGTTTTAGCAAGAGAAAGGCTTTAATAGCTTCTTCCCAGCCTTTTGTTTTATCGCCTCGTGCAACCATACCAAAGGCGAAAGCGTGGTTTTTGTTAAAATCTGCAGGCTGGATATTTTCTGGTAAAGAGAAACCATAGTAAATTTTTTTTTTGAAGGTATGGTTAGGTTTAAGACTTTGTAAGCCTTTCTATGTCTATCAGCAGCAAATATTATATATGAAAAATTGTTGAAAATCATCTTTGTCTGATCGGTTAATTCTTGCAATTCTCCATTTTTCTGATATTCTTCCACAAGTAGATTATAGCATCCGTGCTATGATGATATTTTAGGAATGGCTTGGATTTTTAGTTTACTGATATATAAATCAGCAAGATAAAGATGTGTATTAATAATTTCAATGTTATTCTTTTTTATCAGTCCTCTAAGAAAGAAACTGTCAAATCTATATCTGTCAAACAGGCGATGGAAAATTTTCATTAGGATAGGAAAGTGTTTTAGTTTTAGCTCAATTTTCTCATAAAAAGCGTTTATAACAGTTAGATTATCAGAGAGCAGGATTAAAATATCCTTATCCACTTTTGAAGGATGTACATTATAGAGGAAAACATTATGTCCTTGCTTTTTGAAATAAGAAACCAAACGCAGGAGAAAACACTGTGCACCACTAACTTCAAGGCTGCCTATGATAAACAGGATGTTCATTTAAGAAGTAATTAGTTGCTTTAATTTAAGAATAAACAACAGTTGTGATTTTTGATATATAGAAATGTGCGATATATTTTTATAATAGAAAAAAATACCCATATTAATGTTAATAAAAAAATTAGAGCTTCCTTAAATTTAAAAATAGCTATATTTTTAACTATCTCAATATAAATATATTTAAGGGAAGCTTTTAAATTAGATATAAAAGAGTAATTAAAATTAGAAATATTTTCAATAACAAAGTTTCTTTTTTCTAAAATACGTCTCCAGAAATTTTTTTTATAAAAATTCTCTTTATAATGTATATAATATTTGGAAATAACTGTAGCAATTTTCAATCCTTTACCTTGGGTTCTCAAGCAATATTCCGTATCTTCGCCATACATGAAAAATACAGGATTAAAGCCGCCTACCCTCTCTAATGTCCTACGTGGCAAAAGCCAGAAAGAGGCGCTTACAAAATCAACTTCGTAAAAAGATTTTAAATTCCCAGAGATGACATCATCAAAAAAAGCTGGATTGGATTTCAAAAACCAATGATAAACCAATCTTGCGGGTCTATGATGCTTATCCAATTGTAAAGGGGATAAAATACCGATTTCAGGATTTTGCTTTGCAATTTTAATGACTTCTTCCAGAGTGTCGGGTAATATTTCTGTATCTTGATTAAGCAGTACTACATAATCTGCTTTTTCTTCAAGTGCGATTTTCAGTCCTATGTTATTTGCTCGTCCGAAACCTATGTTTTTCTTATTTTTTATTAATCTGACCTGTGGGAATTCTTTTTCAATTATTTCCGTAGTCCTGTCCCCTGACGCATTGTCTATAACAATTATATCTGTGCTTATAGTGCTTTGCTTCAAGCTGTTGAGACAACGTCTGATTAGTTTTTCTCCATTATAGGTGATGATTATAGTATAAATTTTGAAATTCTTATCCATTTGTGAAGCAGTTTTTTAAATTTAGCTTTAAGTTAGTTTATGATTTTCTTTCCATTCTTATTTTCTGTAGTAAGAAAAATTCTATCGGAATTTTTCGCTTTATTTAACATCAGTATTTTAGGCTTATGAATTTCATAATCTTCGGGGTAAAGGTAGGAAGGAGATAAAACCTTAGGGTATTTGTAATTATAAAAATAACTATTTACATGAGATTCGTAGTGCCATACAGCTATGATGTTATTAATATAATCTTTTTCTACTTGATCCCTGAGAATATCACACATTTGTAAGAATTCTTGAGTTCGCTCACCCAAAATTGCACTCTGGAAATAGATGTCGCGTTTTTTTTCAGGTACGTAAGCAGTAGAGTTTTTACGGTTTTCAAAAGGTCGCTTATTAACAGGTTGGTTATTTTGTACAGGATGTTCAACGCCCACCAACCAATTGTATTTTTGTTCAGGCAAAAATTCTGTTTTAGATATTTTTTCTAAAAATACCAGATTAGAATTGAATACAATAAAGAAATCAATTTTTTTATAAAAATGTTGCTTTTCAAGGATATAATGAAATTTGTGCAAAATAACGTGTGGCCAATATTCTTGATGTTGTGGAATATGTATAACATTATCTTTTTGTAAATATGGATGATCACTATCAGTAAATACAAAGTATTTTTTTTCAGCTTCTGGAATAAAATTTTTCTCCGCACTGTTATAAAAATCCGTAAAAAATTCTATATAATTACCTGTAGCTATGTATATTATGCCGATAGTCATGGAATATTGTATGAGTTTATTTATTTTCTATAGTTTTTATGAATCTAAAAGGTTTAGTTATAAAACGTCCTATTTTATAGCTTTTTGAGTTCTCTAATCTATATATTTTTTTTTCTAATTTTTTTATCTGGATATATAGTTCTCGTGGATGTCCTAAAACTTCAATATAAAAATTATTATGTTTGTTTTTTATATAGTTAATTGTTTGTTGATATAAGGCATCATTTTCTTGCAATTTTTTTTGTCTTGAATTAGCTTTTTGCCTGTAATAAAACAAAGGCTCCGGAATTTTATATGCTATAATATTTTTATTTTTTTCAAAAACTGAAATCCAGAAATCCCAGTCTTCTAATCCTGACAAACTATTATCATAGCCTTCTGTAGATAAAAAAAGTTCCTTTTTTATAATAGCTGAATTATGAATGTGGTTGCGAATTAAAAGCTCTTTTAAATCAAAAGGAGGCAATTGCCAGATTGTTTGTTTTTTTTCGTCATATAAAATAACATTGCAATAAACAATGCCAATATTTTTATCTTTTTGAAAAATAGCCATGGCTTTTTCAATGTAATTAGGTGCAAGAAAATCATCTGCATCTAGGAATAATAAATATTTTCCAGTAGCTATTTTCCCTCCAAAATTTCTTACTTTCGCAATCCCTTGATTTTTATCAAAAATATGTACCTTTATATTTTTTTCTTTTCGTAAAGCTTTAAGGATAGATTTAGTTTTGGGATTTTCAGAAGCGTCGTCTATAACAATAATTTCTATATTTTGATAGGTTTGATCTTCCACAGATTTTATTGCTTCCATTAGCCAAATGTCGTAGTTATAATTGGCAATTATGACAGAAACTTTTTCCATAGAAAATTATAAATTTTTAGTTGTCTAATTTTTATACAAAATTTTATAAGTCTTGAAGATATTAGTTTTTTATATTCATTTTCTAATTTAAAAAAGTAATTATAGTCAGGGATTATATATTTCAGTAGCAGGGAGATTATTTGCTTTTTTTCTTTTTGTACCATATCAATATTATAACTACTTATTCCATCTGTATAAAAGTGTGTAATGGCTAGTTCTATTTTTTTTATGCTCGCAGAATTAAGAACAATAGCTCTAAGGAAAAATTCCCAATCGGCAGCTATTTTAAGACTTTCATTATATCTACCTATCGTATTAAAGAGTTTTTTCTTTATTAAGGTTGCTGGATGCGGCAAGCTGTCTTCTAAAAAGTATTTTAATGTAATTTTATTAGGATATTTCTTTATAAATTTTTCATCTACCATAATATTCCCATAAACTATATCTTCATTAAAATCAATGGAAAATACTTTTTCAAGGATGGTATCATCGGTAAGCCAGTCACCACTATTTAGGAAAAGTAGATATTCGCCTTTTGCTACTTTAATACCTTTGTTCATGGCGTGGTAAATACCTCTGTCTGGTTCGCTTACCCAATAATCAATTTTATTTTGATATTTTTTTATTATCTCCACGCTACCGTCAGTACTTGCTCCATCAATGATTATATATTCAAAATCCCGGAAGGTTTGATTAATTACGCTCTGGATAGTCCGTTCCAGCCCCTGGGAATTATTTTTATTTATTGTGATTATTGAGAGTTTCATTTATTGTATCTTTTCCATTCCTCTATAAATTTATTGACATCAAAAAAATGTTTTTCTACAAGTTTCAGTTTTTCCAAGTTTGTTTCAAGAAACCATTGGGTCTGTTTTAGTTTTTGAATCGTATCCTGGTCAAAACGGTATTTTATAACCCGTGCAGGAACACCAACAGCTATAGCATAATCAGGAATATCTTTGGTCACGACGGCACCTGCCCCGATGACAGCACCATCGCCGATTTTTACTCCATCTAGAATTGTGACATTGGCTCCTATAAACACATCATGACCTATTTTTATAGGTAAACGTTCTACTACCTTGTCTTCAGCAGATAGCCTTATGCCGTTCTGTTTCTGCGTGGAATAAAACATAGGATTCGTGGACACCCCGTTTAATGGATGTATGCCCCATCCACATAAAAAGTTTGGACCTATTGAACAAAAATTACCTATCTCGGTCATGGAGATAAAACTATTTCTGGATATATATGTATATGGACCTATTTTACTGTCGGAGATATGATAAGGAGGATATAATTTTGCTGCCTGATGTATAAGAGTATTATGAGTATAGGATTTATCTATTACAATGTTATGAGCAAGTATTTTTTTTATTTCCGGGAAAATTTTTAATAAGGTATTCCTCAGTATTTTTCTAATCCATGATTTCATATTCTACTGTCCATTTTAATTTAGGTGCCACTACCCCTGGCCATTTTTCAGAAAAAGTAGAACCATGGGAGCCCATTCCTATTATATCCACGTATAATACTTCCATCGGTTTTACTATCCAGTAAACACCAGGAACAGCAGCATTAATAGCGATTATATAACGTCCTGAATTTAATAAATCTTTAGGAATCTCAACAGTTAAAGTATATACGCCAGCTTTGGTTATATTTTTCACTAAATAATGAGCACTACTAACAAATGCGATTTCGCCCTGGATAGTCTTAAACCAAACATTAATTCTATATCCTGAAAAATTTTGATATAGTTTATATGTAATATCAATATAAAAATTTTCGTTTTGGCGGAATGTATGCTTTATTTCTCCATTAATATCTCTAACCTTTATTTTTAAAAATTTTAGTTTCTCATCTCCTGGAGCTTCTTTTTCTGTCCAAGCTACTATAGATATTGTTTCTATATTTGTATTACTCAAATACCGTTCAATAGTTTCTTCTGACGTCCCATCATGAATGATACGGCCTTTGTCCAGTAGGATAGCACGTTGGCACAGTTGTTTTATACTCCCCATATTATGGCTCACGAACAGTACGGTGCGGCCCTCGCTACGGCTTACGTCCTGCATTTTGCCAATGGCACGGCGTTGGAATTCGGCATCGCCTACGGCAAGGACTTCATCCACCACAAGTATATCGGGTTCAAGGAAGGCTGCCACAGCAAAGCCCAGACGGACGTACATGCCCGAACTGTAGCGTTTCACTGGCGTGTCAATGTATTTTGCCACGCCGGCAAAGTCCACGATGTCGTCAAATTTCCGGCGGATTTCCTCGCGTCTCATACCCAGGATTGCACCGTTGAGGTAGATGTTTTCCCGTCCGGTTAGCTCTGGATGGAAGCCTGTTCCTACTTCAAGCAGACTACCAATGCGTCCGCGGATTTTCACAGTGCCTTCCGTAGGGCTGGTGATGCGCGAGAGGATTTTGAGCAATGTACTCTTGCCAGCTCCATTCTTGCCAATGATTCCCAGTACTTCGCCCTGCTCAACGGTCAGATTGATGTTGCGTAAAGCCCATACATAGCCGTCTCCGTAGTTATCCAGTGCGTTCACTTCTCCAACTTTTTGCAGAGGGTCGTCTTTTCCACGGATTTTTGCCCACAGCCGTTGTAAATCCTCGCGCAAGGTCTTCGCTCCATAAACACCCAGACGGTATTGTTTGGACAGGTTTTCTATTTTTATAGCAGTGGGCAAAATAATGGGTTTTTACTGTTAACTGCAAAGATAAGGAAGGTATAGTTTTTTATCAAGCTAAAACTTGTTAAAGGCAGGGGTTGCCCAAAGGCTAACCCTGCCGATGTATTTTATATTTCGCTGGTCATAACGAACAATGGTTGGAGTTCAAAACTTTTGTAATAAGGACGCAGGCGTTCTTTGTTGTAGAACTTATCTACGTCTACCACTTTTTTTGTACTGGTAACCACGTCAATAGGAACGTTATCATAGCGTCCGTTTTTCAGTACCACAAGGCGTCCGTGGATGCCTTTAAGTATTAGGTCCAGGGCAAGGTTTCCGAATGCCATGGGGACTATGGAGTCTATCGCATCCGGATCGCCACTACGTACGAGGTAGCCAAGTTTTTGGTTAACGATGTTAACGCGTTTACCGTTATTGTATTTTGCCGAAAGTTCTTTAATACCTTTTGCCACGAGGTCGCCGATGCCTCCGAGCTTTTTATGTCCGAACATGTCTTTTTCATTGGATTCAAATATCATATCACCGCCTTTGAACTTTGCTCCTTCGGATACGAGTACCACGGAATAATGGCTTGGGTTCTTTTCACGGTCTTCCACCATCAGGCGTGTAAGATGTTCTATGTCAAACTCGTATTCTGGAATTACGCAACGGTTGGCGGCTCCAGCCATAGTAGGTAACATAGCAGTAAAACCGGCATAACGTCCAAAGACCTCAATTACCAAAAAACGTTCATGTGATCCAGCTGTTGTACGTAGTTGGTTTGTCAGGTTTATTGTCCGGGTAATACAGGTACTAAAACCGATGCAGTAATCAGTTCCAGGCACGTCGTTGTCCATAGTTTTGGGGATACCAATGACTTTGACGCCTTCTTGCATAAGACGTACAGCATAACTTAAAGTGTCATCTCCGCCGATGGGTATGAGATAGTCTATTCCGAGGAATTCTAGGTTTTTAAGCACGTGTGGCGTGAGATCGTTCATTTCGTCCTTATAATTGTCTTTTAGATGTTCCGGTACAAATTCCTTGGGTATGCGTTGTGGATTGGTACGGGAGGTATGGAGGAATGTTCCACCGGTACGGCCCACTTTATTAACAAGTGTTTCGGTCAGTTCCAAAAAATTATTAGAATTGTCGTGTTTTTTGTCAGGTATCATATCCACCAGTCCAGCCCATCCGCGACGGATGCCGATAACATCATAGCCTTCGCGTTTTGCTCTTATGGTAATAGCGCGAATAGCCGGATTAAGTCCGGGCACATCTCCTCCACCGGTTAGAATTCCGATGATACCTTTACGTTTTTTTACATGTACCATTGTGGAAAGTTTTTTTATGTTTTCCAATAAAATTATAAATTTTTTAACGCTCAAATAAATTTATTTGTTTCAAACGTTTGCATTTCTTTTAGGGTGAGGGATTGTAGCGGAAATGAGGTGAAGGCTCTTGGTTATCCTGCGCGAGGCCACACAAATCATCGCCATAAGTGGTGTAAATTTGTGTGGTGCTGACAGACAAAAGTCTGGCGGCAATGCGTAGTGTAGGGCAATAGAGCATCTAAACTTGTGTGGCGCTGACAGACAAAAGTCTGT
>CAZYSM010000034.1:0-29770 GCA_964649975.1 uncultured Bacteroidales bacterium
AGGCGAGAAACCAGTCCGAGCCGGGCGAGGACGTCCTATCATAGCCCACGGTTTCAACCGTGGGTATTGTGGCGACCGCCACAAAACAAGTCCCGAATGGGACGACCTATCACCCAGGCATACGCAAGTCTGCCGATTTTCATTTCCCACAAGTCAAAAGACTTGCGGGAATGACGGTTTGTTGCCCACCGAGAAAACTCTGGCGGGAAGGGGTTACCAAACCCCTGCGACACAGGGCAAAGCCACATGAAAAATTTATTCGTGTTTATTCGTGCTATTCGTGGTTATCAAAAACCACTATTGCACGAATCGATTTTTATTCGTGTTCATTCGTGTAATTCGTGGTTAAATTAAAAGCCACTAATGCACGAATGTTTTTAATAGAATTATCTATCAAACATAATCAGTCTTTTTTACCCAGAAAACGTATCATATCCTCTGGAAATGGGAATACAATTGTAGAGTTTTTCTCTGCCGCAATCTCGCTAAGTGTTTGATACAAACGCAGTTTAAGTGCTGAAGGCGACTGGTCAATAATCTGTCCGGCTTCCAGTAATCTCTGGGCAGCTTGTTTTTCGGCTTCGGCCAGGATAATACGTGCCCTGCGGTTTCTCTCAGCCTCGGCCTGGTATGCCATGGCACGTTTCATATTCTCGGGCAGCTCAATATCCTTAATCTTAACATCCGTGACTTTTATTCCCCAGTCATCTGTTTCCTTATCCACTGCTTCCTGGATTTTTTGTCCAATCTCCTCCCTTTCGGCCAGGATAATATCCAGTTCAGCCTTTCCGCACATATCCCTCAAAGACGATTGTGCCAGCTGCGAAACAGCATAATAAAAGTTTTCCACCTCTAACACAGCCTTTTCCGAATTCACTACCTTGTAAAAGACAACTCCGTTAATACGTATTGGCACATTATCCTTGGTCATTATCTCCTGCGAAGGAATATCAACCGCCAAAATTCGTATATCCACCTTGATAATACGGTCCACAAAAGGAATAATCCATCGCAGACCTGGTGATAAAGTTTTTATATAACGTCCGAAACGCAGGACAACGCCCCTTTCGTATTGATTAACAATCCGAAGCCCCAACAGCAGGAAAAATACAACAATACCAATGATAATATTTGTAGTCATAATTCAAAATTTAAAATTTTAATAAAGATACAGAAAATTAATCTCTGTTCAAATTATTGACTAAATTCAGTATAAAAAATCATCTTTCGGTCATCAAAAATACTATCAGAGCCAGTATGGCATTAAAAATCCAGAAACTGACATAAAGCCATGTCCGTGGCTTAACATCTGGAAAAACCAATAAATCTCTGCGATAACAGGCAAGAACAATGTCAATATCCCACCCCAGAAACCTTTAATAACAAAAGCTGCAATTACAGTCCAGGTGTGCAAGATTATTGAAGTCCATTTAAAAAGTTTTAATATAAACATTTTTATAAATTTTAAAATTTGTTACAAAAACAAGCTTTTTCAAAAAATATGCAAAAGTTGGGCATAACTATAAACTTGCAGAAAACGAATAACAGCAGAATATAACTAAATAAGCCAGAAAATCATTCCTCCTTCTCGGAATAATAAATAACGCGGGCACCATAAAGGATTATTCCATACATCAAATACATCCACAAAAGGAAAAACAGCACAGTGGCAAAAGTACCAAAAAGAGGATTACCTTTGACAAGCCACTTATAAATCATTGCAAAGCCATGTTTGAGAAAAGTTAGCACAAAACCTTCAAGCAAGGAAATAATAATGATATTCTCAGGCAACAGATTATCCTTGTGCGCCAGGTACATAAAATAAATGAAAAACAGAAAAACAGAAAAGACCAAAAAATCAATCAGATAAGTATAAAAATGTCCAATATCCACAGACAGGAAACGCAACCATCCGGGCAATGACACATAATCGGCAATCACAGAAAATATCCAGTTTATAGACAGGCTGACCACATAGATTATAAATAACAAAATTAATAGTGCAGGAATTGACACCAGATGCCTATACCAATAGCGGGATACAGGCTGACGCCGCTCCACCACAAACAAAATGGCACGGTTTAGCTGACGAAAAAGATTTGTGGCAAAATAATAAGCCAGCACAAAACCAAGCAAACCAATTGTGGTACGTCCACGAGCAAGTTTCTCTGTCAGAGCCACATAGTCAAAAGAATGCTCAGGGAAAAGCCGGGCAAATAAATCTGTCACACGCGTTAAATCAAACGGTATATACGAAACCATCACAAATACCACTATAAAAATGGAAAAAAAAGACATTAATGAGACATACGACAGAGCAGCGGAATGATATAAATAATTATCACTCAGGAAATCCCGCAATGCCATCCATAATATTTTAAATCTCCTTTTATAATTCACGTTTTTTTCGTAGCTTTAAACAATGAGTAAAAATAAAAAATTTTGCTTATGAAAATCATTTGCATAGGAAAGAATTATTTTCGGCATGCACAGGAAATGGGTGGACTTCCGCCCAAAGAACCACTGTTTTTCCTCAAACCCGAAACAGCTCTATTGCGGAATAACGAGCCTTTTTATTATCCAGAATTTTCCAACGAAATCCACTACGAGGTAGAGCTGGTCATCCGTATCAGCAAGATGGGCAAACATATTGACAAACGTTTTGCCCAACGCTATTTTGAGGAAATCGGCATAGGTATAGACTTCACTGCCAGAGACATACAACGAGAGCACAAGGAAAAAGGATGGCCATGGGAAAAAGCCAAAGCCTTTGATTTTTCCGCACCTATTAGCTCCCGTTTCCTCCATAAATCACAATTTAAGGATTTGAAAAACATTAACTTCCGCCTGGAAAAAAACGGAGAAATAGTGCAGCAAGGAAATACCAAAGACATGATTTTCTCATTTGAGGAGATTATCTCGTATGTCTCGCAGTTTATTACTCTAAAAACAGGTGATTTGATTTACACTGGCACTCCCGAAGGCGTTGGTCCAATAAAAATTGGCGATACATTGCAGGCTTTTATTGAAAATGAATTACTTTTGGACTTTGAAATAAAATAATTTCCACAGGATGCGAAAAATTTTTCTTTTAAGCTTTCTGATACTGCCTTTTTTTGTTAAAGCACAATTAAATGATATTTCAGCTCGTACCATAGCCCTGGGCGGAAGCGGACAAACAATTGCCTCGCCTTGGGCGGCTTATTATAATCAAGCTAATTTGCCTCTACTTGCAGACAAAATCACTGCTGGCATTTTTTACAATGGATTTTTATCTATCCCTGGCCTATCGGACAAAGCACTAACATTCGCTTATAAATTCACGGATAACAACACCATTGCCCTTGACTTTATCTCCTCTGGCATAGATGTTTACAACACACAAAAACTCGGAATTGCTTACGGACAAAAAATCGCAAATAACTTTTACCTGGGCGGACAAATAAATCTGCACCGCTTAAACCAACCTGATTATTACGGTGATATTTACACTGCCACAGGCGAAGTGTCCTTTTTATATATTAACCGTGACATCACTGGCATAGAACGCCTGGCACTGGGCGCACGTGCTTTTAACTTCACTTACGGACTGCTGGATAAATATCAGCCTGTCATCTTAAACCTTGGATTGAACATTGACTTTACTAAAAAAGCAGGATTTTTTGCTGAAACACAGTTGGCCTCGGATAATCCACTTATTATCCGCTGGGGAGCAATGTACAGGCCCGTGTCCGCAATATCGCTAATGGTAGGAGGCTACCTGCAAAATAACATTTACACTATTACATTTGGCACGGGAATTAAATACCGCTGGATAAGACTTAATTTCGGCTTTGAGAGCCACCCGCTGCGCGGAATGAGTGGGGCAGCGGGTATTGTGCTGGGTATTTAGAAAATAACTATCTTACGGCTGATAAATTGCCGGCCATCGTTCAGGCGCAGGATATACACGCCCCTGTCAAGCATGGCAGAGAAAGTTCCGGAAAAATGTCCGGCAGCCGCTACTCTACCCTGGACATCATATATACGGATGTCATATATTTTACCAGCTGGTGCAGTAACACTGACACTGCGGCCACAGACACTAACTCGCATATTATCAGATATAGTCTCTACTGCGGAAAGCTGTCCGCCCAGAGCGGCAACCGAGGCGTTCATAATTAAACGGCGGTGGTTGCCTCCTGCATCCTCTGTCCAGCCATTATACAAACGATCATCATTATCCCCTGTTCCGTCATCAAAAGGCGAGCTGTCGCCAAAAGCAAAGACAATACCTTTTCCGTAATGAGCATAAGCAACAAGAACATTTGTATTTCCTTCGGGCGCGGTAAGATTTCCTTTGTAAATCAAAGCCCTGACAGAGGAATTAGCATCAGGGTCAATGGTCATACTCGTTCCGCCGTAATACTCTATCTGCGTGACATCTCCATAAGGACCGTGCAGGATTGGATTATCCGGTTCATGCACAATCATAGATGAAACATCATCAAAATGCTCATAGTCAAAGGTGATGCCGAAAGGATTGTCCTTTACCGGATTGTTTTGCATAAGGTCGTTCCAGATATGCGGAGAGTCCCAGCCATCGCCGTCACGGTCGGAATTATTGTGGTCAGCAATCATAAAAAGTATTCCACCATTATAGACAAATTCCAGAATAGCCTGTTTTTCGGCAGAAGTGAAAGGGAAATTCGGTTCACATACCACATACATGTCATAATTACTTAAATCCTGGGGATTATTGGCGTCTCCGTAGGTAATTTCTCCATCATACGGCAAAGTTTCCACGCGGTATCCGGCCTTTACCAGGTCAATACCCCAGGCCGAAAGGGCACCAGTCCAGAAGGTTTCAGGTGTAGAAGAAGTTATCTGGCTCTGGTCTGGCGTGGGATAACGCTGGGCATTGGCTTCACTACCGCCTGTATAAGCATTACCATTATTATAACCCAGGTTCCACTGGTCAGCATCAATTATCCAGTCGGCATTATTAGCAGTCTCTGCCTTTGTGGCATCAAATAAAACTTTTTTTTGTCCGAAAGAGACAATGACCAAAAACAAAGACAATGTCAAAAGTATAGTCCGTTTCATAGCTCTGTAATTTTTTATGGGAGAGCAAAGATAAATAAAACCTGTTAGCTATGAAAAAGAAAGTTTAAGCCACGAATGCATGAATAAGGAAGTAAAGCCACGAATGCATGAATTTCTCCTCCTTAGAAAAGGAGGCTGGGAGGATTGATATTCTCTGTGGCTAAAAAATGCCACGAATGCACGAATTATAACTAAATAATTCCATCTACAAATTCTAAATCAAAATATATCATCCCACGCGTGAGATGGTTTCCAGCTGCCTTAGGTTACGGATTTTGATATGGCGTCCGTGGAGGTCAATGTATCCGTTGCGGACAAATTCTTTGAGTGCACGGCTGACGCTTTCGCGTGAGGTATCCAGCCAGTCTGCCAGGTCCTCGCGCGTGAGAGGAAGGTCAAATTCCTGTGCCTGGAAAATTTCACTGGACAGGAAAAGCAGAGCCTGTGCCAGTTTTCCGGAAAGTTGTTTTTGCACCCTGTTGGCACAGTTATGGAAATTTTCCAGCTCGCTCTTGCTCAGTTCCAGCAGAATTTCATAGGCAAAAGCCCCATTGCGGTAAAGAAAATGTTTAAAGGTCTCAGCATCAATGAAACACACTTCGCTGGGCGTGATAGCAGTCACAGAGTAATGATTGACATTGTCCCCCATAGCCGTTGGTATGCCAAGATATTTCGGGGCTTTGACCAGCTTTATTATCTGTTCCTTGATAGGTCCCTGCATGTGTATCTTAACCAGTCCTTCGCGCAGGTATGCAATATTTGATGATAAAGCCCCTTCCTGAATAATCCGCTCGCCAGCCATAAAACGCACCCGTGCGCAGTTGGACGAAAGTAATTGCAGTTCCTTTGGGTCCAGCATTTCCGCTGCACGGGAGCGGAATTTACAACTTATGCATTTAAGATTTTCCATCCTGACGTTTTTTAGTGACTTACATCACATTTAAGATTATAGCAAATCACATTCTGGTATAAGCCATCTCACACCGCAATTATAGTCTTTTCCTTGCATAGAGCCTATTTTTACAATGGATTTAAATCCATCACTAAACTACAAAAAAACTATTGCAATGGAAAACAAAAAATTATGCATGGCACTTTTCACTGGCAGTCTGGATAAACTCACTGCCGCAGGCGTAGTGCTTTCGGGCGCTATTGCAGATGACTATGAAGTGGACATTTTTGTACTGCTTCAAGGTGCAAGGGCTTTCCTGAAAAATATTGCTGACAATCCTGACAAGCTCTATCTGGCAGAGAACCAGCCTTTACGTAAAGAGTTTGAACAAGGACTGAAAAAAAACAATGTTCAGCCCTGGATAGAATTTTTCCGTCAGGCAAAACAGATGGGAAATGTAAAAATCCACATCTGTGGACTGGCTGGTAAAATCTGGGGCGGAGAAAAAATTGATGATTTTGTTGAGATAGCCGACGACATCGTGGGTATTAACGAATACATCACCAAGGCCCAGGAGGCTGATTTACACCTGTTTATTTAATGTTTAACCCAAAAATCTTGAACCATGGCACTTACACCCGAAGAACTCAAAAACATTCAGGCCGACAAAGTAGTTGACGCACGCGGCACAGCTTGTCCCGGTCCGCTCCTCGCTGCAAAAAAAGCTATCGGAGAGATAGACAAGGGACAAATCATGGAAATTCTCTCGTCCGACGAAGGCACAAAACGCGATGTTCCCAAATGGGCACAGAAGAAAGGATATGAATATCTGGGTACCATTGAAGAAGACGGTTATTTCCGCATCTTTCTAAAAAAGTAATTTCTTATGGCTCTGCCTGATATCAGGCAGAGCCTTTTCGGGAACAATAAAAAATACTGCTATGAACGAAAATCCCAAAATACTGGTCTTTTCCACGGAAAAAATTTCGGACCCGGCAATTGATTTAGCTGGACTATTGAAAATTCATTATCCCGCAAATGTTTATACAATTACAGTTCCTTGTTCATCTGGCATTAAACCCCGCTGGATAATGAAGGCGTTTGAAGCCGGTTTTGATGGAGTTTTCATTGCTGCTGATGGAACTGACTGTCCCTATGGAGAAACCTGCACGGACAACACAGCCCAGGTAGTACAGAAAACTCACGATCTGATGAAACAACAAGGAATAGACCCTGCCCGCCTGAAAATGGCGGCTATCTGCTCGGTCTGTTCCGAAGCCTTTGTCAGACATATTAAAAATTTCACCGAGTATCTGAAACAACAAAAACAACAGCAAAATGCATAAGCCCAAGCAACATTATGATGTAATAGTCATAGGAGGCGGAATTGCCGGACAGGAAGCTGCTTTGAACCTGGCCAATTTAGGCTATCAAGTAGCCCTGGTGGAAAAAGATTATTCTCTGGGCGGAAAAATGATTCTGCTAAGTAAAGTATTCCCTACCCTGGACTGCGCCGCATGTATCACCACACCCAAAGTATCAGAAACAGCACGTCATCCCAATATTGATGTGTTCACCTACAGTGAAGTCAAAGATATTTACAAGCAAGAAAGAGGCTTTAGAGCAACACTCTTGCAAAAAGCAAGATATGTCACTGACGACTGTACAGGATGTAAGAAATGTGAGGAGGTTTGCCCCGTAGTGCTGGAAGACGAATACAGCTATGGGCTGGTCGGGAAAAAAGCTATTTTCATTCCACACAGTATTGCCAACCCGAAAATAGCGGCCATAGACATTGATCATTGTACCTTCTGCGGACAATGTGAAAAGGTCTGCCCTGCCAATAGCATTGACTTCACTCAGCAGGACAGAGAGGACGAAATCCGGGCTACTGCCATAATAATTGCCACAGGCTACCGTCTATTTGACCCCGAGATTATCACGCGCTATGGCTACGGACGATATAAGAACGTTATCACAGCAATGCAGATGGAACGTCTGCTAACACCTATCAAACCTTATAATGCTATACTGCGTCCGAGCGATGGAAAAGTTCCGGATAATATTGCTTATGTCCTCTGTACAGGATCTCGCGACGTAACAGTGGGTAATCCTATTTGTTCCCAGGTATGTTGTATGTATTCCACCAAGCAGGCTCAATTGCTTATGGGAGCCCTGCCAATGGCAGACATCACCCTGTACTTCATCAATATACGGGCTTTCGGAAAAGGTTTCTGCGAATTTTACCAGCAGGCGCGGGCAATGGGCGTGCAATATATCAAAGGAAAAGTAGGACGCATTTTTGAAAAAGAAAACGGAAATCTCATTCTGCGTTATGAAGATATTGAAACAGGCGAAGTTGCTGAAGCCGAACACGACCTTGTTGTCCTATCAGTAGGCATACTGGCAAATACGGATTGGCAACATCTGTTCAAAAACGTTAAAGTGGAAGCTGACCCATATAATTACGTACGTCAGACAGAGGAGCTCACCAGTCCGTCCAAAACATCAGTTGAAGGAGTATTTGTTGCTGGTACAGCTTCAGGCCCAATGGACATACCAGATACTATTCTGTCTGCCGGTGCTGCTTCCTCGGAAACAGCAAGCTATCTGCGAAAAGTTTACAAGGAAATAAAACCTTCATTAATCTAAAAACTGCATCAAAATGAAAATAGGAGTTTATATATGCCACTGCGGAACCAATATAGCGGACTACGTCAATATTCCGGAAGTTAAAGCCGCAATAGAAAAAAATCCAGACGCTTATGTGGTAAAAGACCTGGTTTATGCCTGTGCAGATTCGTCGCAGAAAGAAATGGTTGAGGATATAAAAAATCAAGGGCTTGATGCCATTGTTGTAGCATCGTGTTCACCCAAATTGCATACTCAGACTTTCCGCTCAGTGGCTCAGCGTGCAGGATTAAATCCGTATCAGTACGTTCAAGTAAATATCCGCGAGCAGGCTTCCTGGGCACATTCCAACGACCCAAGAGGAGCCACGGCAAAAGCCATAAAACTGATTAACGCTGGTATTGCCAGAGCCAAGCTGTCTGAACCTCTGGATCCCATAAAAATTGAGACTAAAAATGTTGTAGCTGTTGTAGGCGCAGGGGTAGCGGGCCTACGCGCTGCTATTGAACTGGCTGATATGGGCAGCTATATCTATCTGATTGAACGTGAGTATTTTATTGGAGGCCGCATTGTCCAATGGGACGAGCTATTTACCACTAATCAGACCGGACGTGAAATTATCACAGAACTATACAAAAAGATACTTGAATACAAAAACATTACTTTGTTCACAGGTGCAGAAATCATTGAAGCTCATGGAAGCGTGGGAGATATGCAATTGAAAGTACGTATAAAACCCCGTTATATTAAAACAACTTGTGCTTTGCATCTGGACTCCTTGAAAAAGGCTATTGAAGTATGCCCTGTGGAAGTTGAAGATGAGTTCAATTTCGGACTGACCAAACGCAAGGCCATTTACATGAACTACAAAGGGGAATTTCCTGAGGTACCTGCAATAGATGCAGATCATTGTACCAAATGCGGTGAATGTCTGAAAGTTTGTTCCGAAATTGACCTTGACCAGAAAGAAGAGATTATCAATCTCAACGTGGGTGCAATAATACTGACCACAGGGTTTGACCCTTACGAACCAAAGCAAGGAGAATACGGCTATAAGGAAATTCCGAATGTAATTACACTGCCGCAGCTGAGGCGTCTGATGGAGCTAAATCCTGATGAACTGGTATTCAATGGCAAAAAGATAAAAAACATTGCCTATATCTATTGCGTGGGCAGCCGTCAGATTAACGGAGAAAACAAATATTGTTCACGTTATTGCTGCACTGCTACCATGCACACTGCATTATTGGTAAAGGAAAAATACAAAGAGGTTAATAATTTCCATTTCACGCGTGGCATGCGTACCTACGGAAAACAGGAGCATATATATCACGATGCTCTGGCAAAGGGGGATGTAGTATTACAGAGTTTCAATGACCCTGTGGCAAAGGTATATCAGGAGGATGGAAAAACTTATGTGGAAATGGAGGATTTCCTGACAAAGGGCAAGCCCATGCGTGTGGAAGCTGATCTGGTAGTACTGGTCACAGGTATGGTGCCACGTAAAAACAATACCGTGGGAAAAATCCTGAAAGTGCCGGTAGGACGGGACAAATTCTTTAATGAAGTCCATCTGAAACTTCGTCCTGTGGAAACCGTGATTGATGGAGTAATGATTGCCGGAGCTTCGCAGGGACCCAAAAATATTATGGAGTCGGTTAATTCCGCACTTGCTGCGGCTTCCAAAGCTAACAATCTGGTCAAAAAAGGCTACCTTAATATTGAACCAACAATAGCCGAAGTGAATAGTCAACTGTGTGAGTGGTGCGGAAAATGTCTGGAAATTTGTCCCTACGATGCTATTGAAAAAGTGGAACTTGACGGCAAAGCTGTGGCAAGAGTCATTCCTTCCATCTGCAAAGGCTGTGGAATGTGTATGCCAGTATGTGATCCCAATGCCATTCAGTTGCATAATTATACTGATGAACAGATTGAAAACATGATTGAAACCCTTGTTAACAGTTAACCTAAAATCCCAAGCCATGAGCAAAACTTATGAAATAATAAAAAAACAACGCAAGCCGAATCCTCAGGCTCTGGAAAAATTAAAAGAATATAACCGTTTCCGGCGGAGTATAACAGCTGCCCTGAAGGAGAACGGTCCCATGACCGTTCCACAGCTGGCGGAAAAAATCGGACAACCTGCGGACAAAACACTTTATTACCTGATGACCATGCACAAATACGGGCTGGTCGTAGTGGACTCTATTGACGATATGGACGAATATTATCTCTATAAACTGGCTGAAAAGAAAAAATAAAAATCTTAAAGCAATGACAACAACAATAGATACCAAATTCATAAAAGAACTACAAGAATACGGATCTAAAAACTTCCTCTCGTGCTTTGACTGTGGCACCTGTACTGCTGTATGCAACCTTACGGAAAAAGATAATAGTTTCCCGAGATATTTTGTGCGTCTGGCCAAAACCGGACAGACCAGCGAAATAGTCAAAGCCCGTCAGATATGGCAATGTTATGCCTGTGGCGATTGCTCCCAGAGCTGTCCGCGCGATGCAGACCCAGCGGAGCTTATTGCCGCCCTTCGGCGCTATACTATTGCCCGCTATGAACCCACTGGAATAACACGGTTGATGTTCAAAAACAATCTTATCTATGTGCTTATCACTCTGATACTTGCTTTTGTACTTGCTCTGTTTATGATGACCTTCCAGCCCGAAACAGAAGTAAGCCGCTGGATATTCAACATAATAAGCTACGAAACTATCCATTACACTGGCATAGCCGTGTTTGTCATAATTATCCTGAGTATGATTTACGGAACAGTGATGTCCATCAGGAATTACTCCGCTGGCGAAAAAAACAAAAATTCATTCTGGAAAAACTTAAGTGAAGTACTCAAGGAAATAGCTATATTCAAACGCTACCAGAACTGCGATACTTATGACGATTCGCCCTGGCACGGAAAATCTTTCCTTGTCAAGCCGTGGTTTATACATTTTACTATTTTCTGGGGCTTTGTTGGTTTGTTCGGCGCTACAGTACTGGACTATCTGTTCAAAAATCCGGCAACAGATGTATGGTGGCCCACAAGGATACTCGGAACAATTGCAGGACTATTGCTTATGTACGGAAGCACACTGGCAATGTATTACCGGTTGACCAAGCCCACTAAAATTTATGAAAAATCTAAAATGGCAGACTGGATATTCCTGATTTTCATCTGGTTAACTGGAATAACAGGCTTCTGGCTGGAAGTAGCAGTAATGGCAGGCATCCATACCCTCTTCAATCAATACATGCTGCTAATCCATACGGTTCTGGCAATGGAGATGTGCCTTTTGCTGGTCTTTTCCAAATTTGCCCATGCTCTTTACAGACCTATTGCTCTGTACTTTTATTTTGCAACTAAAAAACAATAACCATGAAAAAACTTTTGTTCCTCATAAGTCTGGTTCTGCTTTTTGCAGCATGCAAACAGCGGGAACCATGCAAGCAGGAAACCAGTAAAATTCCTGCCACTGTAATACAAGCCTGGATTAAGGCTGAAAAAACAAAGACAATTGAAGCCTACAAGGATTTTATTGATAAATATTCCTGCAATGATAGTCTTGTAAAAATTGCCCAACAGAAAATAGATTCGCTCCAACAGGAACAGGACTGGCAGGCAATCAAGGAATCGGAAAACATTGAGGACTTCCGTGCCTTCTGCCGGAAATATCCTTATTCATATCATCATACAGAGGCTTACCGCAGGGTTAATCATCTGCTTCTTAATCAGCTGGATAGTAAATACGCTGTAATAACAGACTTTTTCCGTCAGGTGGGAAAAAGTAATAATCAGCTGGATGTGGTCAAGCAGTATGCCACAAATGATTTCTGCCTTATTAAATCCAGAAAATACCACGAGCAGGACTGGGCAGGCGATACCCTTCCGCTGGACAAAATCACAGAAACTACGATTAACCCCAGACTGCTGAAAGTCTGCGACTCGCTATTTACGCCCGAAAATCTGTTGAATAAATACGAACTAATCTGCGACACCAACGCCTTCCGGATTAAGTTTACAACTTCCTGTGGAACAGTGCTATTTAGCTGGATACCACAGGGCAACACCTTCCGCCTTAAATGTGTGGAAATCAAGCAGGATTATTGCTATTAAAAGAAAAAACGGGGCTGTGCATCCGATACAGCCCCCTATCAATTCATAAAAAATTAGCATTTTCAATTTCCTTTTTATCTTGGCACATGTTTATCCATGAATTTTTTTACAGCCTTTTCCCACTTACTGGAAATATTATTAGTAACCTCCTGAATGTTCTCCATTGTGAGATTAGCTTTTTTAACAGCAGCATTATAACTGTCCACAGCAGAGTTATATGAATTTATTTCCTGCACGGTTAATTCCTCCCGCGGTTTGGAAGAGACTACCTCCTGCCAGTGTTTTAGTTCTTTCTTTGCCTGAAAATATTCCTCAAAAGCAGGGAGATATAGAGTATTAATCTTTTGAAAATCATCTACAATCTCCTTTGTGGTCTGATAAAGAGAATAATCATTATTAAAAGGACCTATTTTTTTAAGTTGTTCATAGGACCAGGAAATACTCTGAGTGAGTGAATCACGCCAGGCAACAAAAAGGTCTGCATTTTTATCTGATATAGCATCAATTACCCGTGACAGAGCCAGATAATTACGGAAATAAATCAAAAACAATTTATCGTAATAATCATTAACAAAACTTGCTAATTGAATCTTTTGCATCAGCTTGCTTTGCGACTCTGTAAGCTTAATATTATTCTCATCGGCTGTTTGTCTAAAAATTTTTCTGACCATATCTCCTTTTTGATCTAATTTATGACTTATCTCATCGCGTCTTGCCAGATACTCCTGCATAGCAGAAAAAGACTTTTGCGCAACAAGTTTCATCTGTTCAACAAGCGTTAACTCACCAGTTATAAGCTTTTTAGCATAATCAAGATAGCTCACCATTGAATCCCGTAAATCTGTTTTACCATTAAGAGGCGGTAATTGAGCAATTTCGTTTTTAGTGTCTGCAATAGTCTGAATTAATTTAGCTTTTTCTCTGGCAATTCTTTTATCATTACGCGAATGGGCAGAAATACGCATATAATTCCAAAGCTGTTTACCAATTTCATAATTTTTCCTGTTAATAAAATCCAGATAAGCTACAGGATCAGAAAAATCCTGTGCAGATAAAGAAAAGACTAAAATTAGCAGAAAAATTAATACCCAAGTCTTTTTCATAAGCATAAAAGTAATTTTGTTTCAAAACTAAATTATAAAAAACATAAAATTTGCAATTAGAAAAAAAAAACTTATTTTTAGAAAAATATAATATCTTAATTTATGGCCCAGAGAGTTATTGAACAAAATAAATACTACGATGTAATTGTGGATGACGACTATAAACTTTTGATTTACAAATGGAAAGAGGCTGTTCTGGAACTTTTGGAAGAAGAATACAAAGAAGGATTTTTACAGGCTGCCAAGTTTGTGGAAGATTATAAGCCCAGATATGTTATACATGACTCGTCCACACAGGTATATCCTATAACTCCGGATCTGCAAAATTGGATTAGTGAGGAAATCTCGCCAAGATTTGAAAAGGCTGGTGTAAAACGCATTGCCTACGTCATGCCCCAGGATTTTTTATCAAAGATGGCACTGGAACAATTAGTAATGAAATTGCTCTCCATAAAACCCGGGCTGAAACGGATTTTTGTCCCGGATATGGATCAGGCTATGAAATGGATACTCAAAAAGGAAAAGAAATGAGATAACTGTTTCTATTACTCTGCCAATATGTCATTGTCAAGGATAAAAAAATAAGGGCGCCATAAGGCGCCCTTATTTTTTAGGAGATTTATATTACTTAACTTCCTCGTAATCAACGTCTGTAACATCATCACCACCGGAAGAACCACCGTTACCCGGCTGACCACCTGTAGAACCTGTGTCTCCGGTCGGACCAGCCTGTGGGCCAGATCCTCCAGTCTGCTGATACATGTGCTGCGAAGCTGCAGCCCATACCTGTTGCAGTTCTGCCATCAGACGGTCAATTTCCGCAATATCCTCACGTTTGTGAGCGTCTTTGAGTTTCTGTATCAAATCTTCAAGCTGTGATTTCTGTGCTGCCGGTATCTTATCACCAAATTCCTTAAGCTGTTTTTCGGTCTGATAAATCAGCTGGTCAGCCTCGTTCAATTTCTTTATCTTTTCGGCCAGCTTGCGGTCTTCCTCAGCGTGTTTCTTAGCCTCTTCCTTCATACGTTCAATTTCTTCCTTGGTCAGACCACTGGTAGCTTCAATACGTATGCTCTGCTCTTTGCCAGTAGCTTTATCCTTGGCCGATACATTCAGGATACCGTTAGCATCAATGTCAAATGTTACCTCAATCTGTGGTACACCACGCGGAGCTGGTGGAATGCCATCCAGATGGAAGCGTCCGATGGTCTTGTTATCCTTGGCCAGAGGACGTTCTCCCTGCAATACGTGGATTTCCACGCTTGTCTGGTTATCAGTAGCAGTAGTGAACACCTCGGTCTTCCGTGTCGGAATAGTAGTATTTGCTTCAATCAATTTGGTAAATACTCCGCCCAGTGTCTCAATACCCAGAGAAATTGGAATAACATCCAGCAGCAATACGTCCTTAACGTCTCCGGTCAAAACACCCCCCTGGATAGCAGCACCGATAGCCACTACTTCATCCGGGTTGATATTCTTAGCAGGTTTACGTCCGAAGAATTCCTCTACTTTCTGCTGTACCAGAGGTACACGTGTAGAACCACCAACCAGGATAACCTCGTCAATATCCTTCTGTGTCAGTCCAGCACCTTCCAGAGCAATCTTACACGGCTCTATGGTCTTTTCTACCAGATCCATAATTAGCGACTCAAACTTAGCACGAGTGAGTTTCTTAACCAGGTGCTGCGGAACATTATCCTTAACAGTGATATAAGGCAGATTAATTTCTGTCTGCTGTGTGCTGGACAGTTCAATCTTAGCTTTTTCAGCAGCTTCCTTCAAACGCTGCAAAGCCATTGGGTCTTTACGCAGGTCAATACCTGTGTCGTTAAGGAATTCCTCAGCCAGCCAATCAATAATTCTCTGGTCAAAGTCATCACCACCCAGATGAGTGTCTCCACTGGTGGATTTTACTTCAAACACTCCGTCGCCAAGTTCCAGGATAGAAATGTCAAAAGTACCACCTCCAAGGTCATAAACAGCAATTTTCTTCTCTCCACTCTTATCCAATCCGTATGCCAGAGCTGCAGCTGTTGGTTCGTTAAGGATACGACGAACTTTCAGACCTGCAATTTCTCCAGCTTCCTTGGTAGCCTGACGCTGGCTGTCGTTGAAATATGCCGGAACAGTGATAACTGCTTCCTTAACCTCCTGTCCCAGATAATCTTCCGCTGTTTTCTTCATTTTCTGAAGAATCATTGCGGAAATCTCCTGGGGGCTATACAGACGGTCTCCTATTTTAACACGTGGAGTATTATTTGGTCCCTGCACTACTTCGTAGGGGACGCGTTTAATTTCTTCCTGCACTTCGTCATAGGACCGTCCCATGAAACGTTTGATAGAGAAAACTGTTCTCTTGGGATTTATGATGGCTTGACGCTTTGCAGGCTCTCCAACTTTTATTTCTCCTTCTTCGGTAAAAGCAACTACCGAAGGTGTGGTACGTTTTCCTTCGTTGTTAGGAATTACCACAGGCTCGTTGCCTTCCATTACGGCAACACAGGAGTTGGTTGTACCTAAGTCTATACCTATTATTTTGCTCATAGCTTTTTCCTCCTTTTTAGTTTTCAGTCTTTTTTTATCAATCATTATGCCAGCAAAAATAAACTGGCACGACCAAACGATAACAACTATCTAATTATCAATAAGTTTTACCATGAAATAGGATATTATTTTATTTTTTTATATATTTGAATTAAGTAAAGAATTGTCATAAAAATCAAAAAAATAAGACAAAATGTCAGTAATAACAGGTAAAGGGGATAAGGGAAAAACCCGTATCCTCAGCGGAGTGGAATTGTCAAAAGCCGATATACGCATCAAAGCCATAGGCAGCCTGGACGAGCTGAGTTCATATATCGGACTGATACGGTCTTTTGAAGCTATGCCAAAACCACAAAAAAATTTCCTTCTGGAGCTGCAAAACGACTTGTTCAAAATTTCTGCAATGTTGGCATGCCCGACCAAAAAGATGTATGATAAAATCCCAAAAATCACGGATACAGACATTGAGAAACTGGAAGTACAAATTGACAGGTATGAGAAAATTCTGCCACCTCAAAAATTTTTTCTTCTGCCAGGAGGTAGCCAGGAGACATCCTTTATCCATATAGCCCGTGCAGTATGCCGCCGTGCCGAAACTTATGCGGTGGAATTATTTGAAAAAGAAGAGGTGGAAAACAATATCATCAAATACCTCAACCGTCTGTCGGACTATCTATTTATCCTGGCCAGATATATTGCACAAGTACAAGGTATTGAAGAGGTAAAAGCTGTATTTAGATAACAAAAGCGGCCTTTTCGGCCGCTTTTGTCGTATTAGTCATTAATAGATGCAACTTTCTTTATTTTCAGCGAAAGTACAATGAAACGTACCAGCTGGATAAGTATGCATCTACGTTTGAATTTTTCCCAACCACGTGGATACATACCAAAAGTCCAATCGGTATAGTTACGGTCGCTCCAGGGTATTTTAACTTTGTTTTTTGATTTCATGGCAAATATTTTTTTAGTTAGTTTTTTTTATTAATCCGGAATGAGATACCAGAATGGCTTTAATTTAGCCTTCCACAAGAATGCGTAATGCATAAGCCACTTGAACCAGTGACCAGCAGCACCGATTTCGCCAAGTGTGAAGCGAATATCACGGCCAAAATCAGGAAATTTCTTATAATCCGGAATAGTCGGATATACCGACATAGTACCAGCCAGACCACGTAATCCGTAACGCACAGAAACCACACAAACACTGGCAATCTCAGCCATAGAAGCTTTATGCTTGAATGTAGGTTCGCCTTTCAGTATCCACTCGGCAACATTAAGTGCTGTAGCATGAGCCATCACAGCACTTGGCATACCTGTACGTGGTGGAGCCGGGGTGAGAGGACGTCCACTGGCTGTCTTAAATGGACGGGAAATACTATGAGGTGGCGCAAAAGCAATACCCACTGCAAAAATATTCGGATAAGTTGGGTTTTGCAGCTTCTTTGGCCAATCGTCACCACTCCATTCGTGATAAGGTTTCTTGGCACTTTCGTAGTCAGCATCTACAATCATCAATTTGTTAGGCTTAAACAAACGGTCGGTATAATCCTCACCATTAGGTCCCACAGCTGTAATACCTACACCGGTAAACTGCGGAATCAGCATCGCAAAGTCATATTCAAGGACTTTTTCCTCGCCATGATAAGTCTCAAAATAAACCTTTCCGGGTTCCACCTTGTAAACCGAGGACTGATGATGCCAGCGTACCCCGTATTCAAAGAACAAACTGGCAACCAGATCACGCGTATGTGCTATGTAATTGTTAAATTTCACATAAGCACCGCCCATCCCCAGGTCACCAATGAAAAACTCATTTGTTACATAACGTATGTCAGCCATATCTTCCAGGCCGAGCTTTTTAATCAAAGCTGCAACGTTAAGCGTATATTCCAGAGCAGCTCCCTGACAGGTAGCGCCACCATGACCAAGCCCGATAACCAGACGCTGTTTCTGGCCTTTTTTCATCTTTTCTATGACTTTCTGCAACTCGGCCCAGGCATGGGAAGCATGATCATAATTACAAATCGAAACCGTATTACCGGCATCAGGGCCAAGCCCCGGAGTAGCTTCAAAATTCAATTTCGGACCGGTTGCATTAATCAGAAAATCATAATAGACCTTGTCCTTTTGTCCTTGTTTATCGCCCTCAACGTATTCAATAGTCACGTAAGGCTTGTTCTCTCCTGCGTCGCCCTCGGGATGGATAGAAAGCGCACGGGCCAAACGGAAATCCACGCCCAACCGGTCATAAACCGGCTTTAACGGAAAATAGACTTGTTCAGGCTTCATGGCACCTGTGCCTACCCAGATATTTGAGGGCACCCACTGATAATTGGAATTAGGCGAGATAACAATTACCTCCGCCTTTTTCTTAAGTTTCCGTTTAAGATTGAGCACTGCTGTATGCCCAGCAATGCCTGCTCCCAAAACAACAATCTTTTGCATAAAATTGTTTTTTATGATTTTTATCATTTCAAATATAAGATTTTTTCTTAATAAGAAAAAAATATCAAAATATCTTTTTTTCTTTTTATTGCATTAGCTTGGAGAAACTTAAAATTCAAGCCTCCAGCTGAAAAAAATATTTTTGGCTTAAAAGAAAAATTCTATATTCGTGGGGTTAAATTATTACAAGTAAATGATTTAAATGGACAAAAAACTTATCTTAATTACAAATGACGACGGTTATAATGCCAATGGTATAAAAGCCCTGATAGAGGTAGCAAAAGAATTTGGCAGAGTTATCGTAGTGGCTCCGGATCGGTCATGGTCTGGTAAATCTCATAGTGTAACACTTGACAATCCTATATACGTAAAGGAATTAAATCATTATTACCCGGCAGAGATAGAAGCTTATATCACTTCCGGCACCCCCGTTGACTGCATAAAATTTGCTCTGAACAATATTTTAGATAGGGAACCAGATTTAATACTTTCGGGAATTAACCACGGGCCTAATTTCTCCATAAACAGTTTTTATTCCGGTACAGTGGCCGCTGCTCTGGAAGGATCTCTCAACGGGATACCTTCAATAGCTTTATCCCACGTCTCTTTTAACCCTGATGCAGATATGACCCTTGCTAAAGAACACACAAAAATTTTAATTGATTATATTTTTTCAATGCCAGATAACAAGGGGATATGCTTAAATGCCAATTTCCCTGATTTACAACCAACTGATAGCAAAGGAATTAAATTTACCAGATTGGCTCGTGCCATCTGGAAAGAAGAATTTGTAGAACGCACACATCCAGCAAGAAAACAAAAATATTATTGGTTAACAGGAAAATTTTATAACTTTGAACCTGCAGTTGAGGACACAGATTTGTGGGCCATAGAAAATGGATACACAGCTGTTGCTCCGTTAAATACAGACTTAACGGATTATAAAACACTAAAAACATTAAAAAACATAAATACAGGTCTAACTATTAAAAACCAAAAAGAACTATGAAAGCATTTCACGCTTACGACATTCGTGGAGTATATAACAAGGATTTTAACAAGGAAGACGTTTATAAGATAGGTTTTTTTCTGCCACGTCTATTGATGACAGATAAGATTCTGGTAGGTCGTGATGTTAGAACATCATCTCCCGAAATTTTTGCGTATCTGACAAAAGGTATTACTGATGCCGGAGCTAATGTTTACGACATTGGTCTGGCCACCACGCCTATGGTTTACTACGCTACGGTGAAATACAATTTTCTCGGTTCTGTTATGATTACAGCCTCACACAATCCACGTGAATATAATGGTCTGAAAATCTCCGGGCCAGGGGCCATGCCCATTGGATACGACACTGGCCTGAAGGATCTGGAACAAATGGTGGAAAACGAAGAAATCGTGGTTTCTCCATATAAAGGCGAACTGAAAAAAATCAACGTAAAAGAAGACTATATCAATTTCCTCAAAGATCACATGGTGGATTTCCGCGGTATGCGTATAGGATTTGACCTCTCCAACGGAATGTCGGCCCTGCTCATTAAATATCTTTTCGGGAAATTCGCCTGGTACGTTAATGACGAAATGGACGGAGATTTCCCCGGACACGAACCTAATCCGCTACAGAAAGAGAATCTTGTTGATTTGCAGAACCTTGTAAAAGAAAAATCGCTTGACATTGGTGTTATTTTTGACGGTGATGCCGACCGTGTTATGTTTGTAGACGACCGCGGACGTTTCATTAATCCGGACCTGATTATTGCTTTAATGGGTCATTATTACTTTGATATTAAGGAAGTTAACGGAGGAAACGTACTCCAGGATATTCGTTGTTCCCGTGCTGTCAGCGAGTATCTTACACAGAACTGGAATAACGTTAAAGTACATACCTGGCGCGTGGGACGTGCTTATGCCGTACCAAAGATGAAAGAGCTGGATTGCGTGTACGGTGGCGAACTGGCTGGCCATTATTATATGAGCGACTTTTTCCACTCTGACTCTGGCCTGCTGGCAGCTCTGCACATCCTCAAAGTTGTCCGCTATTTCAAAGAAGAAAAAGGTATGAAAATTTCCGAGGTCATAGATAAAATGAACAAGTATCACAATTCTGGCGAGATCAATATGTATATTGAGGACAAACAAAAGGCTATGCTGGCAGTAATTAAGCATTTCATTGAAGAGGAAAAACCCCAGCGCATCCTTGACTTTGACGGGTTCCGCCTGGATTATGCTGATTGGTGGTTTAATATCCGTCCTTCAAACACCGAACCCTATCTGCGTTTTGTTGTAGAAGCTAATGACAAAGACCTGCTGAAAGAAAAAACAGAGACAATTAAGAATATCCTTTACGAATTCAAAAAGAAAAACAAATAAAAAAAGCGGGCTGGGTGCCCGCTTTTTTTTTATCCATCCTCCAATAATCCTTATTTAATACTAAATTTCCTAAAATTCTCTGGACATTCTAACGGTTTTGGATAATTTTGCAGAAGAAAAAATTTTTACTATGAAAATTACTGATGCGCGTTTTATTAAGTCCGCTTATAGCAATGCCGACTTACCTGCTGATAATTATCCTGAATATGCTTTTATTGGCCGTAGTAATGTAGGTAAATCTTCACTTATTAATATGCTTGTCCAGCGGAAAAACCTGGCTAAAACTTCTGCCACTCCGGGTAAAACCCGTAGTATCAACCATTTTATGATTAATAACAGCTGGTATCTGGTGGATTTGCCCGGATATGGATATGCCAAAGTATCCAAAAAAGACCGCCAGCAATGGCAAAAAATGATTTTTGACTACCTGCGCAACCGGCGAAATCTTATGGTACTATTTGTTTTGATTGATGCACGGCTGGAACCCCAGCAAAATGACCTGGAATTTATCCGCAAGCTTGGACTAAACAATATTCCATTTGTTATTGTCTTTACCAAAGCTGACAAATTGTCAAAAAACAAACTCATCAGCAATATAGCTCATTTCAAAAAAGCTCTACTCAAAGAATGGGAAGAGTTGCCTGATATGTTTATAACTTCGGCAGCTACCGGACAGGGCCGGGAGGACTTGCTCGGCTTCATTGAATTCCTCAATCAGGAATTTGATGCATACGGAAGAAAACAAATTAAAGTCAAAAAAGACCGGGACAATGATTGAATATCTGGCTTTCCGCCTGGCTTACACACTTTCGCGCTGGCTATCGTTCCGCAGTTTATATTTCCTTTCGGACATTGTTTATTTTTTCCTGTATCATATATTCCGCTATCGCCGTGATGTAACATTTACCAATCTACGACGCGCATTTCCTGACTATACGGATAAACAAATAGAAATTATTGCAAAAAAATATTATAGGCATCTGTCGGACATGTTCCTGGAAACGCTAAAATTCTTCTCTCTGAACCAGGAACAATTAAAACAACATTTCCACGTGGAAAATCCCGAGGAATTGAATAAATACTATTATTTCCACAAAAATGTCATAATGGCAGGCGCTCATATTGGAAACTGGGAATTAGGGCCTTTGAGCTCACCATACTGGTTTAAACATCAGATAGTTGTTATATACAAGCCTATACACAACCAACGGATAAATGCTTTTATCAAACGTAAACGCACCAAGCATGGATCACGTATGATTTCTATAGACATTACAGCAAGGAGCTTTTCCTATGGCGACAAGCCATTTTGCGTTGTAATGCTATCTGACCAGAATCCACCTAATCCTGATAAATCCATCTGGGTTAACTTCCTCGGAATACCTACTGCCACTCTGCACGGATTGGAGCTGTATGCCAAAAGATATAACCTGCCTGTGCTGTATTTTGACATGCGTAAGGTCAAACGTGGATATTACAGCGTGCGCATTGAAACATTAATCCATGAACCTAAGGACGAACCCAAAGGAGCAATCACATATAAATATATGAAACGGGTTGAACAGGCTATCAAAGAAAAGCCACATCTATGGCTGTGGTCTCACAAACGATGGAAACATACTTATGACCCGCAGAAATACAAACTTTACGATTTTTCCCAGCAAGAAGCAACATCTACTACTGTTGCAGAGACTTCCCAAGACCGAATTTCAAACCTAAAATAAATACTGGTCCGGTATACCCAAAACTATAAACGCTTTCAAAAGGATTAGTCTGATTTGCCCCCAGGAGAGGAATCGTATAACGATAGCCTGCACCCAGGTATGGCTCTACATTGAGAAAGTTCCAGTAAATTTTTTCAATACCAATAGTGGCATTAACTTCCAATCTAATCAGGCTTCCTTTGTGATTAACTACCTGATAATCATATACAGTATTATCATACAGCTGTTTAGCGACCCAGTCGTATGAATAATATTCCGTGTAAAAATAAGCGATATTTGTACCAAGAGCCCAGTAGCCAAGCACTGTTTCAGTGGAAGTTTTAATGAACTTCCTCTCCAGGGCAAGACCTGTTCCCATTAGTTTTGTTAGCCGTGCATTTCCGTATATAATCGGCTTAAAATCCCGTTTAAGATAATAAAACTGAGGTCCTAATGTCCAGCCTTTATTTCCATTAATTCGCTCAAAATCAAACCGCAAGCCACTGAAAAGAACATAATGAGGGACAAAATAAAAATTTATCTCATTACGGTTTACCCTGTTGTTTTCAAAAAATTCAAACTGAGCACTGGCAGACAGGCTAAGCAGGATAAGCAGTATAAAGGTAAAATGTTTCATATTTTCAGTTTTTCAAATCGGTATTAGTAAAGCTCAAAGGCAAGAGCTGACGGACACTGTCTATTTTGAGGATACTTTTCCTGCCAGCCATTATTAACTTAATTGGCCTTGCAAAACGCACTTCAGTCTCTATCATCACCTGCCGGCAGGCTCCGCACGGTGTAACAGCTGTTTCGGTCAGTTGATTGTCCTTCATCGCAACTACAGCCATTGCTACTACGGGCACATCCGGATACTGTGCGTTGGCAGCAAACAGAGCCACCCGCTCGGCACACAATCCGGACGGATAAGCAGCATTTTCCTGATTATTACCAATAATGATTTTTCCATTATCCAGTAGCACTGCTGCTCCCACGTGAAAACCAGAATAAGGCGCATAAGCATCTCTGGCAGCAGAAATGGCAGCTTCCACAAGTTGCTTGTCCTGTTCCGATAATTCGTCTAAAGCTTTGTATTGTTCTACATTCAGGATAATTTCAAGCTTTTTCATAATACCAGTTTTAAAGTGGTAACAACAAATGTAAAAAAATTATTCAAAATGCGCCTTACCCGCTTTAAAGCCTTTGAGAAATTCCTCAATGGGCAGACGTTTTTTTCCTGGCAACTGTATTTCTTTTATTTCCACAAATCCGTCAGGCACAGCCACTTTAAAAAAAGTCTTTTTGTCAGTGACAATTGTTCCCGAAGGCAAATTATGATTATCCTCTATAGCTGTAGCGCGAAAAATTTTGACATTAGGCGTCTTTTTGCCTTTCTCATCATCTACAAGTGTGGTCCAGGCACCAGGATATGGGCTCATCCCACGGATAAAATTGTAAACTGCCTGAGCACTGTTATTCCAGTCAATACGGGTATTTTCTTGGGTAAGCTTAGGAGCAGTCTTGAGCTGATTAAATTCTTTCTCCAGATCCGCCTGGGGGATAGGCGTAGCTTTCCCGCTCTCTATCAGCCTGAGAGTTTCTACAAGCAAATCAGCGCCCTGTGTCATAAGCCTGTCGTGCAGGTCTCCTGCCGTGTCTTCCGGATAAATAGGCACTCGTTTACGCAGAATAATGTTTCCTGTGTCAAGCTTATCATTGATGTAAAAAGTTGTAACACCTGTCTGTGTCTCACCATTAACAACAGCCCAGTTTATTGGCGCAGCACCGCGGTAATCAGGCAGATATGACGTGTGCAGATTAATAGTGCCCAAGGGCGGAATAGACCACACCTGTTTAGGTAAATACCTGAAAGCCACTACTACAAATACATCCGCACCAGCTGCACGCAATTTTTCCAGAAACTCCTCATCTTTCAAGTTGTGAGGCTGTAAAACTGGTATACCCTTATCCTGGGCAAACTCCTTGACCGCAGTAGGCTTTAATTTCATACCTCGTCCGGCAGGTTTATCCGGGGCTGTTACAACTGCTACCACCTCATATCCTGCTTCCAGAATTTTTTTTAAACTCTCAACAGCTAAGTTTGGAGAACCAAAAAATACTATCTTCATTTATCTATTTTTTTAAAGAAACTTTGAAAAAAATAAAGTAATTTTGTTTAAAGCAAAGTTAGATAAACGCTTAATAACTATGAAAAAAAAATATCTTTTCCTTCCGCTTATTATTTTTTTAGTAATATTTTCTGGCTGTAATAAATCAAAAACTCCTCAACTGAAAACCGTTAATTTTGGTGATTATTCACTTGCACGCCTCAGATTATCATATCCGGAAAATCTGTCACCTTCCGAAAAAAACACTGTAGATTATCTCATCCAGGCTGCAGCATACGCCGACTCTATATTCCTTATGCAGAGCGCTGGAGATTTTTCAAACCTACGGAATACGCTGAAAGGCAAGGAATTATTGCGCTTCAATATTAATTTTGGCCCCTGGGACAGATTTCTTAATAATCAACCTTTTGTAGAGAACGTTCCGCCAAAGCCCAAAGGTGCATTTTTCTATCCACTAAATATGGTAAAACAGGAATTTGAGCAATATAAAGACTCGTGTAAATATTCCAATTTTACAATACTACGCCGTAATCAAAGTGGTAATTTGTATTGCGTACCGTACAGGGTCTTTTACAGAAAATACCTCGACTCTACAATAAAGTATCTAAAAAAAGCTGTAAAAGTTACCAAGGATACATCTTTGAAATCATATCTTAAAATCCTAATAACCAGCTTAAATACAGACAATTACTATCCACTATACCGTAAATTTATAAAATTAAATTCCCGTGTGGAATTTGTCTTTGGTCCGGTGAGCATCTCTGAGGACCGTTTATTTAATATCAAAGCAGACTATCAAAGCTTTGTTTTAATAAAAATTGACTCTTTGAGCAAAAAGTTCAATCAATATGTACAATGGCTGAAGTATCTCCAAAAAGCTCTACCCGTGCCAGAGCAATATCGGCGCGAAGATCCAGGGGCTAATTCCATAATAAGTGTTTATCAAGCTATTTATCTGGGCGGAAGTGCCCGCGCCGGAGCCCCCATTATAGCCACAACCCTGCCATTTAATACTAAATTTCAGACAAGGGAAGGCACTAAAAATCTTCAATTCCTCAATATCATTGATGCAAAATATAAAGGTATTATGCAGCCACTGGCCAGGCTTGTCCTGATAAATAGCCAACGTAAATATGTTACTATCAACGCTTTCCGCAATCTCACTTTGCTTTATGAAATTGGAAATTCACTCGGAATCCGCAACACCATAAACGGCAAAGGCAGTGTGAGGAATGCTTTAAAAGAATATTACAATGTCACGGAAAATATTAAAAATTACCTAATGGTACTTTATCTGGCCGAAAAACTCTACAGTGTAGGCGAATTATCCGGAGACCTAAAAGAATATTATTACACTTTTGCCGTTAATCTCATACGTGGCATACGATGGGGAAGCGAAGACGAATTCGGACTGGCAAACCTGGTGATATTGAATTATCTAAAAAAAGACGGTGCAATAGATTTTTTGCCATCTTCGGAAATTATTATACATTACTTGCAGATGAAAAAATCAGTGGAAAAACTTCTTAGCCATATACTTATCTTGCAGGGCAACGGAGATTATATCAATACAGCAAAATTCATTTTAACTAACAAATATCTTTCTGTAGATTTGCAGAATCTATTGAAAAAAATAAAGGAAAAAAATATTCCTTCTGACATTTATTTTCAACAGGTTAAATAAAAAAGTTTTGAAAAATGATTAAGAAAAAAAGTTTATTAGCATTAATTAATATTGTGATTTTAGCAGGCGGTTTGGCTGTAATTTTACTTGTTTTCACCAATTCCAAGAAATCGCCAGACAGAAAAGAACAAGTTGTAAATCAACTTACTTACCTGGCTCTAAAACAAATCCATTATCACCCAAAAGCTTTTGATGATAGTCTTTCGGTAGAGATTTTCAATGAAACAATTAAAAATTTTGACCCGGGGAAACGCTTTTTTACAAAAAGTGATATAGAAAACCTGGCTATATACAAATATCTTATTGACGACCTGATACGAAATTCCAATTTCTCTTTTCTTGATGCTGTAATCTCAACCTATCAAAGCAGATATAAGCAGGTCAAACATTTTTATAAGGAAATTCTTTCCAGACCTTTTGACTTTTCCAAAGACGAAATGTTACAGCTGGACCCGGACAAAATTGATTATGCAAAAGATACCAATGAGCTCAAAGACAGATGGAGAAAAATCCTCAAATATGAAACTTTAATGAAACTCAATACTTACCTGAATAATCAGGAAAAGGCACGAAAAAAGAGCGACACTGTAAAAATAAAATCTGTGACAGAACTGGAAGCCAAAGCACGCAAAGAAGTGATGAAACAATATGACAGCTGGTTTGAATTTATGGACAAACTCAATCGCCAGGATTGGTTTGCTCTCTATATGAATTCAATAACTGCTGTTTTTGACCCACATACCGAATATATGCCGCCAAAACAAAAGGAAGATTTTGACATTTATATGTCTGGAAAACTGGAAGGTATTGGCGCAACACTGCAATACAAGGACGGTGAGATTAAAGTAGTAAAAATTATTCCTGGCGGTGCTGCCTGGCGCGAGGGCGAGCTGGAAGCCGGAGACGTAATCCTCAAAGTGGCTCAAGGAGATAAACCTCCTGTTAGTATCGTTGGTTGGCGTCTGGATGATGCTGTAAGACTTATACGGGGACCTAAAGGAACAAAAGTACGTCTGACTGTTCGCAAAGTAGATGGAACAATAAAAGAAATCTCCATTATTCGCGACGTAGTCATTATTGAAGATACTTACGCACGATCTGTTATCCTCTCCAAACCAGGAAGTAAATACCGTTTTGGGTATATCTATTTCCCAAGTTTTTATGCTGATTTCCAGCACCCTAACGGACGCCGAGTATATAAAGACGTAGAAAAAGAGCTGGCTAAACTAAAAAAAGACAATGTGGATGGTATTATCATTGACTTGCGTAATAACGGCGGAGGTTCCCTGGACGATGTCATCAAAATAGTTGGTCTGTTTATAAATAAAGGACCTGTAGTACAGGTACGCGACCGCAAAGGAAATGTAAGGGTGTACGAAGACCCTGAGGAAAAAATTACATACAGTGGTCCTCTGCTGGTAATGGTTAACGAACTGAGTGCTTCGGCATCCGAAATATTTGCTGCTGCAATACAGGATTACCACCGCGGAATTATTATGGGCGCAAAACATACCCACGGAAAAGGTACTGTGCAGAATATTATGAATTACGACGACTTTGTCACAGATAATAGCCTCAAACCTCTGGGTGCCCTGAAAATCACTATCCAAAAATTCTACCGCATTAACGGCGGTTCAACACAACTAAAAGGTGTTACCTCAGATATTATAGTGCCTACTCCATTTATGTTTATCAAATCAGGAGAACGAGAATTGGATTATCCTCTGCCCTGGGACCAGATTAAACCTGCCAAATACCATCTATGGCATCCTAAGTACAACCTCAGAAAAGTCCGCGAAAGATCAGAAAAACGTATTGCCAGGGATTCTGTCTTCCGCATTATCACAGAATATGCCCGTAGCCTGAAAAACTCCAGAGACAGCTCACTTGTATCACTTAATCTGGAAAAATACCGCAAGGAACAAAAACTGCGTCAGCAACGGAATAAGCCGTATAACAGAATAAGAAAAACCGACAAAAACATAATTATTAATTTCCTGCCACAGGATAAACAACGTTTTGCTACCGATACTCTGGCAAAGATACGTTATGAAGATTGGGCAAAAAATCTGAAAAAAGACCTTTATCTGCCCGAGGCTTTGAATATACTTACGGATATGGTGCGTTAATTTTTCCGGGCGGGGAGGCACAAAAAAGCCTCCCCGCTTTTTTTATATCTTTGCGAAAAAATTTTCCTTTATATGGACAAGGATAATCGTAAAATCTTACGCCGCACCGAACATCTTATTAATCAGGCTGTACGTAAACATAAACTCATAGAAAATAACGACCATATTGTCATTGGACTCTCTGGCGGAATAGATTCTATGATACTCCTCCATACCCTGGCTATGCGCCGTCGCTATTATACGGAACAATACCAGCTGACAGCAGTCCACGTGCAGCTTACTAATATTTCCTACCAGGCCAATAAAAAACATTTAGAACAGTTCTGCCATCAATACGATGTACCGCTAATCTGGCACGAGGAAAAAGCTGATATCAATCCCCAAAAAGTGCGGAAAAATCCGTGCTTTATTTGTTCGTGGAACCGCCGGCGCATATTGTTTCAGTTGACCGAAAAGCTGGGTGCTAATAAACTGGCACTGGGGCACCACCGCGACGATGCGCTGGAAACCCTCCTGATGAATATGATTTACCACGGAAGCATTAGTTCCCTGCCAGCAAGGTTAAAAATGTTCAACGGCAATCTCATTCTCATCCGTCCGCTTATATATGTTGGAAAAGAAATGCTTGCTGCCTATGCCTGGATAAATGACATTAATCCTCAAGTTAAGCCCTGTCCGTTTGCCAATCGTACAAACAGACGTCAATCCATTGCCCACCTGATAACGGAAATGGAAAAAATACACCCAGCGGCCCGCAATAATCTATTCAGGGCAATGAGCCATATCTATACAGAATACCTGCCGGAAGGCGAAAAAGACGTCTGCAAATAATCCGTAATTTGAAAAAATTTCTTATCTTTCCGCAAATGCAAGGAAATGGACTTCCGTTTAGAAGTTTTTGAAAAAGTTGCCCAGAGGCTCAGTTTTAGCC
>CAZYSM010000035.1:0-28066 GCA_964649975.1 uncultured Bacteroidales bacterium
TTCCCGCATATAATCCTTAACATTTTTCACCAAAGAATTTAAGAATTCCAGACATGTTTCCATCCGGGTTATTTCTTTTGTAATATCCTGATCAGTTATAGGACTGAAAAGCGGAAATTCCATTAAATCATGGTAATTAAATATCCCCAGATGTAACTTACCACCAAAAGTGGAAAAATAAAACTGAGTGGGAGAGCAGCAAGTATGCGAATATTTCAACAAGTCAGGGCCTATTTTTTCAATAAAATCACTCTCTTGCGGATTCCTCGCCCATACCTGAAAGTCACTGTCCAGCTTAGTTTGAAGCTTTATCAAGCCCATAGATGAAGCCATGTCCTTTACATTCTCACCTGTAGGATAGATACCAAATTCTGGCAAATCATTATCAATATTCACTCTTACATAAGTTCCTGCATGAGAAGTTATTATTCCCCTATCTGTATTTTTTTCCACCCTGACATAACACATAAAAACAGGCACACTATCAATTTCAAATTTCAATGCATTACGAGCCGAAATAGAATGTACCCCGGGCAAAAGACGGGCTGATAAAAAATCTTCTTTGGGTAAATTGTAAAATTTCACAAAAGAATAATCATCAAAAACATGTTCCAGGATAACCTCCATAATCCGCTGGTTCAGACGAATGTTAACACTCTCGCGGGTAGTCTGCAAAAATACCCAGAAACCACCCGTAACCAGCAACGGAATAATAATATAAGCCCAAAAACGGGAAGTACGTAAGCCAAAAAACAAAGAACTGGCAAAAACCAACAATAAAAACACACTGGCCCACAGCACCTGCCAGTAATAATACATTTTCAGCTTGCGGCGTATATCATTAACAATATCAATAATCTGACTATCACTCATTTGTAAAATTCTTTTTTATATGCAGAAAGCGTATTCATCAATAGTGCAGCAACTGTCATTTGTCCTACTCCGCCCGGAACAGGCGTAATAAAAGAGGATCTCTGTGCCACAGCGTCAAAATCCACGTCTCCCACCAGTCGGTAGCCGGATTTGCGGCTGGCATCCGGCACGGAATTAATACCAACATCAATGACCACAGCACCGTCCTTAACCATGTCGGCAGTGATAAAACGCGGCCGTCCGATAGCTGCAACAAGGATGTCAGCCTGGCGGGTAATAGCAGCCAGGTCAGGCGTACGGCTATGGCACACGGTCACAGTGGCATTAGCCCAGGCATTTTTCTGCACCAGCATGGCTGCCAGTGGTTTACCCACGATATTACTACGTCCAACAATGACCACATGTTTGCCCTCAGGCGAAATATCATAGCGCTTGATCATTTCCACAATACCTTTTGGTGTGGCCGGATTGAAAGCTGGCAGGCCAAGTAATGTCCGTCCGAGGTTTACCGGATGGAATCCGTCAACATCCTTGCGGTAATCTATGCGTGAGATAATTTCTTGTTCGTCCAGATGGTCTGGCAGAGGCAGCTGCACAATAAATCCGTCCACCTCGGGGTCGGCATTAAGCCTCTCCACCTCGGCTATTAGCTGCCGCTGGGATATATCCGAAGGAAGCTTAATATCCAGGGACTTAAAACCTACCTGCTGACAGGAACGGATTTTGTTCCTTACATAAGCTGCCGAAGCCGGATTGTCGCCCACCATAATAACAGCCAGCACAGGCGGACGATCTCCGCGGCTGACCAAATCAGACACCTCAGCCGCAATCTCTTCCTTGATACGCGCGGCAAGAAGTTTTCCGTCCAACAATTGCATAGAAAAATTTTTCGTGTTTGCTTGCGAAAAATAATGAAAAAAACTCAGCGGAAAAATGTTTATTATATTCTGTATTCCTCCTGCTGCAAAATCCAGCGGATAAAAGCCGAAGTATCGGTATAATCCAGATATTCAGCCGTTACCACCATTCCAGAGACATGACCATCACGGACTGTATAAGCATTGGCAAAAGGCAAATAATCCTCCTCCACCCTCTTGTGAAAAACAGCAATAGTAGGCAATTGCAGATAGCGCATTCCTTCCACCAGCACTAAGTCATATTCTTTAATCAGCGGCAATAAATCCTTGAGGCGGCTGGGATAATGCGCAAAAAAAGTTGTCCGCCGGGGTGATGTGACGAATACATCAGCTCCGGCCTGAAAAAACTTAAAACTGTCCTTGCCCGGGCGGTCAAATTCCGCCTTGTCCGAAGGGTCGTTCTTTATAACACAAACCCTGTGAGTGGTAATAAGCTCACGGACAAGGCGATCTATCAAAGAGGTTTTTCCGCTGTTAGAAGGTCCTATAAATGAAACAATAACAGGCATCAACCAAAGAATTTTATTGCGAAATAAATGCTTTGTATAACTGCCATAAAAACAGACTGTAAGATATAAACCAGCATTCCATACCAGAAACCTATTTTCTTGCCTGTGGCATCAAACAGGGACGAACCGTAAATCCATGCCACAACAGCCAGAATCAGCAAGGAAAAAATCAAAATCAATAAAATCAATAAAGCCAGATGCGAATAAATAGGGGTAAAATCCATTGTGTCCCACGAAGAAAAATTCAAACTCAGCCCAATAGCTCCAATAATAACCCAGAATGCAATAGCAAATATGGCAATCCTGATTAAATACACCAGCACACTAAGCCCAAGTGCATTAACATAGGACGGTTTATTCCTGACTACCAATGCACTGGCCCATTGCAGAAACAGAGCGCTGATCAATATCCATATAATACCGCCAAGAAAAAAATAAAGCAAAAATGTCCCAAGACCTAATCCAAACATAATTTTATTTTTTTCTGAAAGATAAAAATTTCTCCGGAAATTAATAATATTTTTTTATCTGTTTGATTTTTTCTTCCATATCTGCACCATGCTCTTTCAAGAACTCTTTGAATGTCATTGTCTTATAATAATCATCACCAATATAAACAGCCAGACGGTAAAAATCCTCTGGCATCAAAAAAACATGTTCCCTGTCAATAAGCTTATAAGTAGAATCCAGAAAAACAAAAGCAGGGAACTTCATCTTACCAGCCAACAGATCTATTGCCAGGGTATGATAAGGATATTTAGTGGAAGGCGGAAAAGGTGTGTCGTGGAAATACACTGTATCCTCCCAGCGCGCCTCTACCGACACAGGATAAAAATGAGAATTCAGATAAGCAGCAATCACCGGATTATTATATACCTGCAAACGCATAATAGTCTGGGTTACACGGTAGCGGTCGTAAACATCAATGAAAATCTTACGGGGGTGCTGCTTCATCAATTTATCAGCTTCCTCAGGCTTTTTCCAATGAATAAAAAGCCTGGTAATAACCTGCTTTGCCCCAGGAGGATAAGCTTTGAAATAAACCTTTTCAAAATCCGGATATTTTGTCGTGGTATAGACCTCTTCGGAATAATAAATCAGTAATGGGAAAATATGGTCTCTGTTGCGGAAACCATAAAACACCTCTCCCTGTCCGTATTTGTTAAACATCACCAAAGCCGGAAACCTTATACTATCGTGCAAGAATGTGTAAACAAGGCTGTGGTATTCCTGTCCTGGTTGGTGGATAAATTTTGAACCATTGAAAAAAGTCACACTATCATAAGAACGAGCGTCAAAACGTATGGGATAGAAATAATAATCTATGTATTTGGCCACTTCGGCATTACCAAAAGTAGTATTAAGCATCATCTGGCAACTGTCGCAATCGTCGGAATAAATAAATACAAGGATTGGCTTTTTTTTCTGAAAAAATTTCGCTTTGACCTGTTCAAAAGTGAGCCAATGAACTTTTGAGCTGTCTGTCTGGGGATATGCTACACAGGATAAAACAATTCCTAAAACAAATAAAACAGCTTTTTTCATAGGTGTTTTTTTTATAGTTTTACCGCACTTCTAAAATAACGAAAAATGCCCAATCGCAAGATTGCTCCTCAATATAAAATAAGTGAAAATATAACACTGCCAGAGATAAAACACCTGAAGCTTGACAACAAAGTAGCTTTTCATCACATACCCGGCGGCATAGATGACGCTATCACACTGATAATCAATTTCCGGGGTGGTAGCTGGATACAGAGCAAACGTCTGGTCTCGCGCATCACTACCAAGACCCTGGCCGAAGGCACACGGAATAAATCCTCTGCGGAAATTTCCGAAATACTTAATTACCATGCCGTTGACATAAGCTACCGATCTGGCAATCATGCCAATTTTATTAAAATCATGCTTTTGCGTAAGCATTTGCCCAAAATTTTGCCTCTACTCAATGAAATACTGACCTATCCTGCTTTTCCAGAAAAAGAAATCCGCAGATATCTGGCTAACGAAAAACAGAATTATATTATAGATCTGGAAGAAGTAGAACTGGTTGCACGCAATGAGTTTTACAGAGCAGTATTTGGGTATAATCATCCTTACGGCACTTATGCCCTTCCCGATGATTATGACAAAATAACCATAGAGGATTTAAAAACTTTCCATTCCCACGTCTTTGGATATAATAATCTATCAATCTGGGCTGCTGGCAAACTGACTGATAAAGATATTTCATTAATTGACAAGCATTTAACCCAGATACGTCCTGGCAAGGAAATTATTTTTCCACCAAAACCCATCAGTCCGGCAGAGGAAAAATTAATCCGCATCCCAAAGGATAATTCCTTGCAAAACGCACTTTATATAGGAAATAGCACTATTACCAGTGAACATCCGGATTTCCTTGCTTTACAATTTGTTATCATTGCTCTGGGAGGATATTTCAGCTCACGCCTGATGACAAACATCCGTGAGGAAAAGGGCCTGACATACGGAATTTACTCATATCTTGACACCGACCGTATGGGAAGCACCATTGTTATAGAAGCTTCCGTAAAAAAGGAAAACACAGATTTGGTGCTGGAAGAAATTGACAATGAAATAAAAAAACTACAAAACAACGGTCTGGACAAGGACGAACTGATTACAGTAAAAAATTATCTGCTTGCCAATATGCTTAAACTTATTGACGGCCCCTATGCCCTGGCATACTATCTGAACAGGGTTTACAATCTTGGCCTGGACGAAAATATCATATATGACCATATCAGGGAAATAAAAAATATTTCCAACGAAAAAATTATTGAAATAGCCCGCAAATACCTTAAATTTGAGGACTTTTACAAAGTAATTGCAGGTTAAAAAATTAAGGATATGAAAAAATTACTCTTCATCATCTGGCTTGTTCCTTACATCCTTACGGCACAGGACATTAATTATGCCAGAAAAGTCATTGCCAAACTGGGATCTCACGATTTTTACGGACGTGCTTATTGCACAGATGGAAACAAGCTGGCTGCACAATTCATTGTGCAGGAACTGAAAAAAAATCACATCAAGCCTCTTATCCCAGGATATTTCCAGCCTTTTACTTTACAAAAAAATTGCATCAACGACAGTGTTTATCTTTTCATTGACGGAAAAAAACTTAACCTGGGATCAGACTATATCGTGGAAGGTGATGCACCAACAATTTTCGGAGAATATTACCTCTATAAAATGAAAAATCCTAAAAAGTGGAAAAAATTTGCACGCCGCCGCGACCGCGACAGCTTCTTTGTTGTAGTGGATTATGACAGGATAATGAAGCTAAAAAAAAATAAACAGAAAATACTAAAAATCATCCGTCAAAACCGGATGCAGGCTGCAGGTGTGATAATACTCAAAGACCGTTTTTATTACTATCCTCGTGCCCGCCATAATTTTTTCCCGCTTATCTACATGAAAAAATCCGCATATCCCATTGTGGCAGAAAAAGTTAAAATTGCCATACAATCTCAGGAAAAACAATTCCGCACCCAGAACATCGTAGCTTACATACCCGGGCAAACCGATACTATGCTGCTGATAACAGCTCACTACGACCATATCGGCCGCCTCGGACAGGTTTATTTCCCCGGAGCTAATGATAATGCCTCAGGGACTGCTATGGTTTTGGACATAGCACGTTCGTTTGCCCGCCGGAAATCCCCGCCTCATTATACCCTGGTCTTTGTCTGGTTCTCTGGCGAAGAAATGGGGCTGATCGGCTCTGAGTATTTTGTGAAACATCCGCCTGTGGACCTCAATAAGGTAAAACTGGTCATAAATCTGGATATGGTGGGCAGCGGCGACCAGGGCATCACAATTGTAAATGGTAAGGATAATCCGCAAATTGTCAAACTCATGCGCAGTATAAATGCGCAAAACAAATACCTGCCGGATATTGCTCTGCGGACCAATGCCCCCAACAGCGACCATTATCCTTTTACCATGGCAGGAGTAAATGCAATTTTCATCTACACTCGCGGACAATATAAAGAATACCACAATATTTACGACAGCCCCGACAGGCTGCCTCTGAACAAATTTACCGAACTGGAAAAACTTTTAATCACTTTTATAAACCAATACAAATAAAACAAAATGAGTAACTTAATATTTGGCCCTGTTCCCTCAAGACGTCTGGGACGCAGCCTGGGCGTAAACAACATTCCGCCCAAAATATGCTCTTACGGATGTGTTTATTGCCAGATTGGCGTTTCCATAAAAATACAATCCCGGCGTGAAGAATTCTACAATCCCGACGATATTGTAGAAGAAGCTGCAAGATCCTTGAAAAAACTCTCGGACAAAAACGAAAAAATTGATTATATCAGCATAGTGCCTGATGGAGAGCCGACACTGGATGCTAACCTGGGTATATTGATACAAAAGCTGAAAATGTTTGGTCTGCCAATAGCTGTTATCACCAATGGATCGCTTCTGTGGGACCCACAGGTGAGGGACGAACTGGCTCAGGCCGACCTGGTAAGCGTCAAAGTGGATGCCATAACCCCACAGGTATGGAAACGTCTGGACAAACCATACAAAGACCTTGATCTTGAAAAAATCCTCAACGGAATACTCATCTTTGCTGCCGAATACCAGAGCATCCTTTACAGTGAAACAATGCTGGTTAAGGACAAAAATGATGCACCGGAAGAAATTGAAAAAATAGCACAATATGTCGGACAGGTTAATCCGCACGTGGCTTATATAGGAGTGCCCACACGTCCACCAGCAGAAGACGTGGAACCTGCCGATACTAATGCCGTGAACTATGCTTATCAGGCTTTCTCAAAATATGTGCAAAATGTGGAACTGCTCACAGGAACAGACCCCGGCGAATTTGCAGCTTCCAAAGACCCGCTGGACGAGATACTGGCCATCACCTCGGTGCATCCTATGAGTTTTGATGCATTGGACCGTTTCCTGGTCAAATACAATATTCCGTGGATAAAAGTTCAAGAACTCATTGACAAAGGCGAATTAATTGAAACCGACTTCCACGGAAAAAAATTCTACCTCCGTCAAATCCGTAAAAAAAGCTAAGCTAATGGATAAAAACAATCTTTTACTAACCGCCATAAATGCTGCTATAGAAGCCGGAAAAGAAATCTGCGATGTTTATAATTCTGCCGACTTTCAGGTGGAGATGAAAGCTGATAACAGTCCGCTCACCCTGGCAGATAAAAAATCTCATAAAAAGATTGCAGAAATGCTGGCACCTACCAATCTGCCCATACTGAGCGAGGAAGGGAAAGATATTCCTTACAATCAACGCAAAGACTGGGATCTGTTCTGGATGGTGGACCCTCTGGATGGCACCAAGGAATTTATCAAACGCAATGGAGAATTCACAGTTAACATAGCACTTATTGAAAATAAACTGCCAATAGCTGGAGTGATTTATGTTCCTGTAAAAAAACTTCTTTACTTTGCCAGCCAGGACATAGGCAGCTATAAAGCCACGGATATTTCAGAGACTTTTTCTGGTATTAACCAGGCAATAGAAAAAGCAGAAAAATTGCCCTCCACCTTTCCCATAGGAGGATATGTCATTGTGGCCAGCCGTTCGCACATGAACGAGGAGACAAAAAAATACATTGAGATAAAAGCTGGACAGTGCGATAGCTACGAAATCATCAGCATCGGGAGTTCGCTCAAATTCTGCCTGGTTGCCGAAGGTGCTGCGCACGAATATCCACGTTTTGGCCCAACAATGGAATGGGACACAGCTGCCGGACACGCTATTGTCAAATTTGCTGGCGGAAAAGTTACACTGGTAGACTCTGACCAGGAACTGACATACAACAAGGAGAACCTGCTTAATCCACACTTCATCGTGAAAAATTATGCTTTACAATAGTTTGCTTTTAAAATTTAAATTATTTTAATACTTTTGATTGAAATTTCTGAATAAAAAACATTTAGAGCAATGGGGAAAAAATTTCATTTTGTTTGTCGCTCTTGCGGGCATGAGATAGACGGTTTTGAGGAATGGTTTGCCAATGGACAGAAATGTCCCAAATGCGGCGATAATAAAATTTATACTGTTTACCACACAGATAAAAACAAACTTAACGAACTCATTAACAGCGACGAAGAACCATCAAGTTTATGGCATTATTTTGATTTTCTTCCTCTTGAACATAAAGAAAATATTGTAACACAGGGCGAAGGTGCCACACCAATAGAGCGCTGGGATATATTTGAAGACTATGCCAAACGTAAGTATGGACTTAACCTTCAGGTATATGTTAGCCGCAATGACCTGAGCCCTGGCACTCACACCTTCAAGGACAAAGGTGCATCCCTGGCAGCCAGCGTGCTCAAAGAACACGGAATAAAGGAATATGTCGTGGCATCCACAGGTAATACTGCCACGGCCTTTGCCTATTACCTGGCCAAAGCCGGAATATCCCTCACAGTGTTTATGCCAGAGGATGCTCTGGACGAAAACGCTGCCCACATAGGCGCTCTGGGACAAAAAGTTTGCATCGTCCGTGGGGATTATGGCAAAGCCAAACGTGTAGCCAGGGAATATGCCCAGAAACACGGCATACTCATCAGCGGTGGCAACCTTGATCCGCTGCGTCTGGAGGCCAAGAAGACCCAGGCCTTTGAAATAAAACGCCAGCTGGGTCGTATGCCTGATGTATATATCCAGGCCATCAGCGGCGGAACAAGCCCATTTGCCATGGAAAAAGCTTTCCACGATTTTGGCGACATCCTTGGCAAGATGCCGCGCATGCTGCTGTGCCAGGGTGATAAATGCGCACCACAGGCCGAAGCTTGGGAAAAAGCAAAAGCTGCAGGTTTCCCCGAAGGTTGGGAAAACGATTATCCTGTTTATGAAAATCCTAAGGCTATTGTACCGACACTGGCCACCGGAAAACCTGTATTATACCCATTTATGGCCAGATTGGTAAAACGCAGTGGCGGTGAAATCTTTGCTGTACGCGAAGAAATAGCTGTGGATATAGCACGCCTGGTAGCTTACGAGAAAGTTATCCGCATCGGTCCGGCCTCGGCAGTAGGCCTACTGGGCTTCTTTGAAGCACTACACCGCGGATATATCCACGACGGCGAAACTGTTTACATAAATATGGGCGAAGGTTATGAACGTGCCTATTCCTTCCTGCGCGACGTGGCCTACACCATGCAATACATCCTCGGATCAGAAGAATGCCCGCGCCACGACCGCAGCTCTTACAAACCAAAGATCTGGGAAGTGTTTGACAACTACGAAAAATACAGCACACTACCCTAAAACGAAAAACGGGGGCGCAAAAAGGACGCCCCCGTTTTTCGTATCTACTGCCACAAATCAAGAAAAAAGTTCTACCACAGTATCCTCCGAGAGCTGAGCAAAAATATTGGCACTCTCCACAAATTCGGTGAAAAGCTCGCGTTTTTTCTCCTGCAACAGACGTATTTTCTCTTCCACGGTACCAAGGGAAATAAAACGATAGACAATCACAGGGTTTTCCTGGCCAATACGGTGTGCACGGCTAATAGCCTGCTGCTCAGCCGCAGGATTCCACCACGGGTCAAGAATAAACACATAATCTGCTGCCGTGAGGTTCAGCCCCACTCCTCCTGCCTTGAGCGATATAAGAAAAAGACGGACATCCTGCTGTTCCTGAAAAGTGCGGATAATTTCCTCGCGGTTTTCACTCTCGCCCGTAAGCATTACATAAGGCCAACCCTGCTGTTCAAAATATTCACGGAAAAGTTCCAGATGGCGGACAAAAGAAGAGAACATCAAAAGTTTGTGTCCTTCCTGCAATACGGTTTCAATTTTATCAATGACCATATCAAATTTTCCCGAAGGTCCCTGATAATTTCCATCAATAATCCTGGGATGATTGGCAATCTGGCGCAAACGCATCAAAGCGCGCAACACGTATATTGATGATTCCTTAAGCTTTCCTTGCTCATAAACTTTAAGGATCTCGTTACGCACTCTGGATTTTTCCATCTCATATAGCAAGGCCTGTTCTTCGTGCATCTCGCAATAGACAGTCTGTTCAATAAGCTGAGGCAAGTCTTTGACAACCTCGTGCTTGGTACGCCGCAAAATAAAGGGCATAATCAAGCGTTTTAGCTCATTCTTGGATCTGGTATCATTATTCTTTTCAATAGGAGTGATAAAATTCCGCTTAAAAAAATTATACGAACCCAGCAGTCCTGGATTAACAAAACTCATCTGTGTCCACAAATCGCTTAAACTGTTTTCTATAGGTGTTCCGGTAAGAATAAGCCTATGCCGTCCTTTCAACTTACGTACAGCCTGATAAACCTTGGACTGCGGATTTTTTATATACTGACTTTCGTCCAGAACAATGAAAAAGAAATCAATCTGCGAAAGAAAATCAATATCATTACGTGCTATTCCGTAGCTGGTCAGCACAATATCATAATTCAACAACTTATCACGCAATTTCACCCTGTTAGTCCCGGAATAATTAATTAAAGACATATCCGGTGCAAACTTCCTGAATTCATTTATCCAATTATGTATCAACGATTTAGGAACAACAACCAGATTAGTAATCCCCTTACCATTATTTTTGAACAGAGATGTTTGCAATGCCTGTTGACCATGTTGCGCATTATGGCGTTTTCTTTCTTCTTCCATAGCTTTGGCTATGGCAGTGATTGTCTGTATAGTCTTACCAAGGCCCATATCATCAGCCAGGCAGCCCCCAAAATTATTTTTTGCCAGATGATAAATCCAGGCATAACCTTTTTTCTGGTAATTTCTCAATTTGGCTTTTATACACGAAGGCACTTCCGGGACAACCCACTGTTTAGCTTTAAAACTCTCAATAAGCTTAAAAATATCACTTCTTTTTATCTCAGGCACGTCCAGATCTTCCAGAACAGTAAAATGTGTTTTAGCCAGCTTTAAGCGCTTTTTATCCTTGTCTTTCCGGGCAAAAAGTAGAATGTTTTTATACCGGGCAAACCACTTGTCCGGAATAACTGCCACCTGGCCATTAGGCAGTTCAATTTCGCGTTTGCCCTCAAGGATATAATTTTTCAGGTCAAGGAAAGGTATTTCCACATCACCAAAGCGCACAGTTGCATATATATCAAACCAGTCAATTTTTTTCTCCACCCGCAATTCAAGGTTTACCCTATCCACAAAATACTCTTTATCAGTCTTTTGCTTGACTTTTATCTGTAAATCTTCCAACAAACCAGCATTATTGTTAAGCCACAAAATTATGTTATGCAACTGTCTCTCTGGGTCGGTTTCTTCCATGGGTGGAGAATAAACCCCATCCATGGCGGTGGGTCTCAATCCACTCTGTTTCAGAGCATAAATAGTATTCTCTTCCCAGCTTAAATCCCTGCAAAGCTTACGGAAGACATATCTATCTTTAACTTTATCCAGACTGACATATACCTTTGTTTTATCAGAAGGCTTAAATTTATAGCCGTCGTAATAAAAATAAAGGGCCAGCCCCCATTTCTTATTAACAAACTTTTCCAGAGAAAGAAGAGCATATTTTTGCGGATGTATCTCCTCAATATCAAAACCTTTGGCCACAACACGATAATCAGCAATCAAACGTTTGACAAATCCTTCAAAATATTTGTTAATATTTGTGCGGACTATGATAAAGTCCTTATCAAAAAAAGGCTGAAGCTTTTTGCAATTCAGATTATCAATGTGAAAAATACGGTTATCCTGCAAAAAAATACACGGATTATTACTGATTACCTCAATCTCTTTATCCCTTAAATTAAGAGCTTTTCCGCGATGAAATATTTTCAAAGTATAACGTAACTCATCATTATCCAAATCAAAATAAAAAACCGGCTCCAGCTCTTCAAAAACGTAAAACAACTGGTCTTCAACAAAAACCTTATTATACCTGTATGATTTCAAAAAAATTTTAATATTCTCCCAATGAGCAATCTTAAAAATACGGTTCAACCGCTCCCCTACATACGGAAAAATAAAATCCTCAAGATATTTCTTGTCAATATTATCATAAAAATCTGTTATTGAGGTATTTCTAACCTTCAAAAATTTCTTGTAAATTCTTTTTTCGGACAATTCATCAATAAGCCTTACTATTTCTTTTTGAGCATCTGTAAATTTATCCGGCGATGCTTTCACATCCTGGGGAAGAATATTTTGCACAACCTTATAAAAATTATTCTCCGGCTGATTCTCTATCCAGTAAGCCGTAAGCGTATATCCAAAAAGCTTATGTTGTCTCAGACCAATTATAAATTCCATAAGAACAATTTAAACGATAACAGACGGATAGTTTTTTATTTAATTTTATCTTTGCAAAATCATACGTAATTACAAAGATAGGGAAAAATGGACAAAACGCTAAAAGTTTTCGCAGACCTGTTAGAAATTCTTAACGAATTACGGGAAAAGTGTCCATGGGACAGAAAACAAACCTTTGATTCCCTGCGCACTCTCACCATTGAAGAGGTTTATGAACTATCTGAAGCTATCACTGAACGCGACTGGGACAAGATAAAAAAAGAGCTTGGCGACCTGCTGCTTCACGTGGTATTTTATGCCAAGATGGCCGATGAACAGGGTAAATTTAATATTCATGACGTCATAAAAGCCCTTAACGAAAAACTAATTTACCGTCATCCCCACGTCTTCGGCGACACAAGCGTCAGCAGCGAAGAGGAGGTATTGAAAAACTGGGAAAAGCTCAAAACAAAAGAAAAAGGCGGAAACAAAAGCGTTCTGGGCGGAGTACCCTCTGCTCTCCCGGCAATGATCAAAGCATACCGCATACAGGATAAAGTTAGCCACATCGGCTTTGACTGGGAAAAAGCCGACGATGTATGGGAAAAAGTCAGGGAAGAACTAAATGAGCTGGAAACTGAGATGAAAGCCGGCAACAGGGAAAAAGCACAAGAGGAACTGGGTGATTATCTCTTCGCCTTGATAAATGCAGCTCGTCTCTATGGAATTAATCCAGAAGATGCTCTGGAAAGGACAAACAAAAAATTCATCCGCAGATTTAACTACATTGAGCAAAAAGCCCGCGAACAGGGCAAAGATATGGACAAAATGACTATTAACGATCTGGATAAGCTGTGGGAACAAGCAAAATCACAGGAAAACAATACGGAAAAATGAAAATCACCATACTGGGAACAGGATCATCACAGGGCATTCCAATTATAGGATGCGATTGTCCGGTATGCACATCCTCAGACCCGCGGGATAAACGCCTACGGCCTTCTGCCGTGGTGGAAGACCAGGACACTGTTCTGCTCATTGATGCTTCGCCGGATCTGAGACAACAATTCATCAACTTTTACAACAAACGCCGCATAGACGCTGTGCTCATTACACACGAACATCGTGACCACGTGGGCGGACTGGACGACCTCCGCCCCATTATCTTTCAGCAGCAGCGGCCTATGGACCTATACGCACATCCCAGAACCCTTAACGCCATAAAATGCCTGTTCTTTTACAGCTTTCAGGACGACCTCTATCCCGGTGCTCCGCAATTTGAACTCCATCCAATAGACAACAAACCATTCAAGGTTAAAAATCTGGAAATTACTCCAATACGGGTTATGCACTACAAAATGGAAATCTTTGGGTTCAGGATTAAAGACTTTGCTTACATCACCGATGCCAAGGAAATCCCTCCGGAAGAATACGACAAATTACAGGGAGTAAAAGTCCTTGTCATAAACGCACTGCGCACAAAACCCCATTATTCCCACTTCAATCTGGACGAAGCTCTACAAGCCATTGAAAAAATCAATCCGCAAAAAGCATATCTCACCCATATGGGGCACTTTATTGGCACACACCAACAACTGCTGGATACTTTGCCCCAGCCTGTTCAGCCAGCTTATGATGGGCTTGTTATTGAAATCTAAAAAACACCACCATGGACGTCAAAAAACAAATAGATTTCCTTAAACAATTTGTTACTCCGCACCGTTGGGAACTTTTTGAAAAAATCATACAATACCGTACTCGCTATATCACTGTGGTACTGGAAGATATCTACCAACCGCACAATGCCAGTGCTGTGCTGCGCACATGCGAAGCTCTGGGGGTACAGGATGTACATATAATAGAAAACCGGAATGAATATCGCGTTAATCCAGAGGTGGCTCTGGGATCAAATAAATGGCTTACGCTGATAAAATATAACCAGCATCAGGACAATACCCTTGATGCAATAAAAAAACTCAGGCAGCAAGGATACCGGATAGTAGCCACTACTCCGCACCGCAATGATGTGGAACTAAAAGAATTTGACCTGAGGCCAGGCAAAGTGGCCTTATTCTTTGGATCCGAACTGCCAGGTCTGTCGCAAACAGTAATGGAAAACGCCGACGAATTCCTGAAAATACAGATGTACGGATTTACCGAAAGCTTCAATATATCAGTATCAGCTGCCATCACCCTGCACTGGATCACAGCACAGCTACGCGCCTCGGATATACCCTGGCAACTATCCGATAAGGAAAAGGATGAAATCATCCTGCAATGGCTAAAAAATTCCGTAAAAAACTCTGATGCGCTATTAAAACGACTGCAACAGGAACAAAAGGATTAAATGGCAAAAACGCACAGGATTTTTTATCTTTGTCTGGTTAAAACTCATTGCACAAAAATATGAAGCCAGTAGCTGACACACCTCTGATGCGACAATATTTTGCCTTCAAAAAACAACATCCTGATGCTATTCTGCTATTCCGTGTAGGTGACTTTTATGAAACATTTGAGGAAGATGCCCGCACCGCTTCCAAAGTGTTGGGCATAACATTGACCAAACGTGCCAACGGAAAAGCCTCTTATGTTGACCTGGCAGGTTTCCCTTACCATGCACTGGATACTTATCTGCCCAAACTGGTGCGGGCTGGCTACCGTGTGGCCATTGTGGAACAGCTGGAAGACCCTAAAAAGGCAAAAAAACTCGTCAAACGCGGCGTTACCGAGCTGGTCACCCCAGGAGTCTCCCTCAATGACAATATCCTGGAAAACAAGGAATATAACTTTCTTGCCGCGGTAGTATTTGGCAAAAAGAGCATAGGAGCAGCTTTCCTGGATATAACCACTGCCGATTTCTATGCCACGCAAGGAACACCTGATTATATTGACAAATTGCTGAGCAGCCTCAGGCCCAGGGAAATTCTTTATGAACGTTCGCAGGCAAAACAGTTCAATGAAGCCTTTGCTGGTGATTACTACACCTATCCCATTGACGACTGGATGATAGGCTACGAATCGGCCTACGAGCGGCTGACCACGCAATTTGGTACTACAAGCCTCAAAGGTTTTGGCATAGAGGAATTTCCACTGGCCGTGCAAGCCGCAGGTGCTTTGATCCACTACCTTGACACTACCCAGCACCAGGACATGCCACATATCCGTGGCATACGCCGCCTGGATACGGATGAATATGTATGGATAGACCGTTTCACCTACCGTAATCTGGAAATATTCCGCCCACTCCACGAAAAAGGAAAAGCACTGATAGACATCCTGGACAAGACCTATACCCCTATGGGCAGCCGCTTGATCAAAAACTGGCTGGCCTTTCCGCTGAAAGACCCTCAAAAAATAGCCCAACGCCTGGACACAGTGGAATACCTCATAAAATACCCCGGTGTACGTCAGGATATTGAGCAGCAACTCAATGAAATAGGCGACCTGGAACGCCTGGTCAGTAAAATAGCCACCCGACGGATAAATCCACGTCAGGTAGTACAGCTGCGCCGGGCACTGGAAGCTATTGACAAAATACGGGATACTCTGGCACAAGCTCCGGATAACGAACTACCTATGTTACAAGAGTTTATCAACGGACTAAAAGCCCTTGATGCTATCCGCAGCCGTATTGCCAGAGAAATACAAGATGACCCTCCGGCACTGGTCAACAAAGGCGGAGTTATAGCCGATGGCGTTGACCCAGAACTGGACGATCTGCGTAATATCTCCTCCTCAGGACAAAATTATCTGTCCGAACTGCAACAACGCCTGTCCAAAATAACACGCATACCAAGCCTGAAAATCGGTTATAACAAAGTTTTCGGTTATTATATTGAAGTGACCAATACCCACAAAAACCGCGTTCCGCAGGAATGGATACGCAAACAAACCCTGGTCAATTCCGAACGTTACATAACCCCCGAACTCAAGGAATACGAGGAAAAAATACTCAGTGCCGAAGAAAAAATCCTTGAAATAGAACAGCGTTTGTTTGAAAACCTGGTGGATGCCCTGCAAAGCTATCTTACTGACCTGAAACAAAATGCTTCTCTGATAGCCCGGCTGGATGTCCTGGTAAGTTTTGCCAATATAGCTATAGAAAACAATTACACCAAGCCGGACGTGAATGACAGCCTCAAGCTTGAAATACGCAACGGACGACACCCCGTAATAGAAAAGCAGCTACCTCTGGGCGAGGATTATATCCCCAATGACCTGATACTTGACCCGGATAAGCAACAAATAATTATCCTCACAGGCCCCAACATGGCTGGTAAATCCGCTTACCTAAGGCAGAATGCTCTCATTGTGCTCATGGCACAGATAGGCAGCTTTGTTCCGGCTACACATGCTACAATAGGCATCGTGGATAAAATATTTACCCGCGTAGGTGCTTCGGATAATATTGCCCTGGGCGAAAGTACTTTCATGGTGGAAATGAACGAAGCAGCTTCTATCCTTAATAACCTCTCACCACGCTCCCTGGTGGTCTTTGACGAGCTGGGACGTGGAACAAGTACATACGACGGTATTTCCATTGCCTGGGCTATTGTGGAATATATCCATGAGCATCCCCATGCCAGGGCAAAAACACTCTTTGCCACTCACTACCACGAGCTCAACGAAATGGAAAACGCTTATCCGCGTATCAAAAACTTCAATGTGGCTGTAAAAGAGGTCAACGGCAAAATTGTCTTTATCCGTAAAGTAGTGCCCGGCGGAAGTGAACACAGCTTCGGCATACACGTAGCCGAAATGGCAGGCCTGCCCCGCAGCGTCATTGAACGTGCCCGTGGAATACTCAAAGATCTGGAAGGAAAAAGTCAGGCCAGGGAAAAACTGCATAAACCCGTGGAAAAAATCGGTTCCCAGCGCGAAGGATACCAGCTCAAACTCTTTGAAATACGTGACCCAATACTGGAAAAAATACGTGATAAAATAAATTCCGTGGACATTAATAACCTCACGCCCATTGATGCGCTTAACCTGCTTAACGAAATCAAAAAGGAAATAGCTAAATAATGAATTATCAACTGCGTCGTCTGGAAAAGGAAATTATAGAATTTGTGAAGCAATCTCCACATGCTATTGGAATGCTACTGCTAAGCCCAACCACCCGGAACAGGGATAATTTCTTTTCCACATCAAAATCATATATCTACCTTAGAAATCCCGGAACAGAACAAGACTTCATCACAGAATTTGAAAAATTTATAAGACAGAAATTTCCAACACTTATTTTCTCCTATTTTCGCTGGCAAGGCACTATCATAATCAACGACAACCTTACCAAAATGGATTTTTTCCTCTCCCTGCCAGACAACCTTGAAAAGGACGCAATCCTGCTGGATATATCAGAAAAAAATCTAACTGACAACACCCTGGCAGTAGATAAAGACAACACACTCATAACCAAGCTACAATCCATAATTTTGTCCCAGGACTTTACCAGTAAAAAAATTCAATACTTCCTTGACAACTTGCTTGTGGAGGCATACAACTTTTCCAATTACTACACAAAAAAAGATTTTTTCCGTGCCTATGACAGCTATATGCGCATGATAGATGCCTTCTCGCACCTGAACGCAATACTACCGCAACACAATATCCGTATGGTACGCGACCAGTTGCTATACGACACCATGCTGACTTACTGGGAAAAAGACATATATTATGAGTACAACCACGATCACACACTGGAATACCTCAAAACAAGATACGACCTGCTAATATCCAGGTTATCACCTGTTGTAGGGGAAATAGAAAGACTGGCAGGAGTGAAAGTGGACCATGATCATATTAAAAAATTCCTTACCAGCCTGGAAAAGAAATTTTATCCCATTCTCAACTTCCGTGATATTGCCCTGATACCCAATTACTGCGAGGACAAGATTATCATCCGTCCCGGCCTTATATTCCGTTCGGCAATGCCAGAATTTTCCGATGCCTCAACCATACAAAGGATTATACAAAAATACAATATCAAAGTAATTATTGACCTGAGAGAAGAGGACTTCCACGAGTATTTCAATATTCCGGCAGTGGAAATAAAAAACGTGGAACGCATACACATTCCTATTTCCTATGTCCAGCACGAGAAAACAATTGATTTTGTGGGAGATAATTCTTTTTTCAAAAATCTCTATTACGGCCATCTGGAATTTTTTGCCAGGCAAATAGGTCAGGCTCTTGAAGCAGTCAACACTGGCCTGAACAAAGGTAATGTATTAATCCATTGCACAGCTGGCAAAGACCGGACAGGAATAATTGCAGCCTTTTTGCAGAAAATTGCCGGGGTATCCAACAAATGCATAATGGCAGACTACCTGGCATCTTTTTCCAGCACCGACCCAAAAGCTATGGAATACTTTATCTGGCTTGTAGAAAATCACTATCAGGGCTGGCAGACTTATCTAACAAAAAAAGCGGGACTTAGCCCGCAAATAATCCAGGAGTTACAAGAAAAAATCAAGGCTTAATTGCCTCCTTTATAAGGACAATCTTTTAGTATGCCGCAGAACAATATTTCCAGCAAAACATTTATCCTTTCTTTGAAATAAGCATACTTGCTTTCAATGAAAAAAGGTATTTCCAGGCCTTTAATAGCCGAAGCCAGGCCATAAGCCACAGCATCCAGCTCATCTATACTAATTCGTACCTCACCACTCTGGATACCGCGCAAAAGAATATTTTTCAGAGCCATAATCTCAAACTCATCAAAACGCTTGCGGTACTTGTCAATCACATGATAAACATTAAGGTATTCATCCTTGACATCATCATAATATCTTGCCACTTTGTTTGAATAATCCATTCGTTTGAGGATATAACTGCGGAGCAACGTGCGGGTATCGCCCTTACGGTTTATCACCTGCAACAATCCATTTTGTATCTTGTTTCCTTCCTCCTCTATCAAAGCAGCGAAAATATCTTCCTTGCTCCGGAAATAATAATACAAAGTGCTTTTACCCTTGTTCAAGGCCTTGGCTATATCCTCCATAGTGGTACGTGAATAACCATATTTACGGAAAATCTCCCGTGCTACCTTTATTACCTCCTTGCGGAATTTTTTACCCCTCTCTGTCATTACAAAATGCCTTTTAGATAATTGTTTCTGGTTTCAAAAATACTGTTTATCAACTCATTATAGAGCTGTTTGCGATGAGACACATCCGAGTAATATTGTCTGTAAATATCTAAAATTTTCTGGATATTTTGAATTATTTTCTTGATATCCTGATAGTAATAATTTGCCGATGTCTCCAATTGCGCATCATACAAAAATTTCTGAACATGCTTAAAGCCCTCTTCCTGTTTAAGCACCAGTGATACAATATCATCAGAATAAATCTCCTTTCCCTCAGCCTTAATCAAAATGTACATACTCTCATACCAGCCAGCAGCTACAACAAAAGGCAAAATATTGTATTTGTGATTATCCTCAAGATAATTGCAAGTACGCCAATAAGCTTCGTTGGCCAGGCGTTGCAGGCTGTCGGGATAATCCATATTTTCTATAAACCTGTTATAAACCTTACTGGTATATCCAACATCAATTCCCAAATCATAAGCCAGATCCTTTGATAACTGGAAATATTTTCTGGAAAGCTGATTCTGTCCCGTAACTGTACAAAAAGCCAGATCAGCATTTGCCAACCCCAGCATCAATGCTTTGTGTTTTTCATTCAAACACTTATCCACAATACCAGAAGGCACCAGAAAATCATATCTAAACTGCCCATCTTTCAAAAAATAATTAAATAAATCCATAGGCAAAGGTATCTTATACTTCACATAAACCTTGTTCTCAGAAATCCCTGTGCTATCATCTATATTTACAATTATCTGTGTATGTTGAGGTTTGGGCGTCTGCTTGCAACTAAATAACACGGTCAAAAAAGCTATGAAAAAGAAAACCCGTTTCATATCAAAGATTAATTAAATTTTGTTTACAAAATTTAAAATTTTTAAATAAAATTCCAAACCGATATTTAATTTTTATCCTCAAATTTGGCTTAAAACAAAAATAAAAATATTCTGCGCTATGAAACGTTTACAAATTCTAATCCTTTCTTTACTATTAACATTGGGTATGGCTGCTCAAAAAAAGCAGCTTACACTCCGGAAAGCAGTTTTTGGATATGACCTATATCCCAAAAACCTGACCGACCTGCAATGGCGGGCTAACTCACACGACTTCGTCTATATCAAAGATTACAACAAACTGGTACAGCAATCAGTCAAATCCAGTAACGAGAAAATTATTTTCTCTCTGGATAAACTGAACAAAATGCTGGAAAGGCAGAATATTGAAATTCCATACATTATCCACGTCAACTGGATAAACTACAACCGTTTTTATCTCATCAGCCAGAACAACGTAATTATCTATGACCTGAAAAAAGACACCGTTGTCAAAATTTTCAAACTCCCGGAAAATGCAAAAAATATTTTCTATAATCCCAAAGCCGATGCAGTGGCATATACCGTGGAAAATAACCTCTTTTACACCGACAGCCTGATGAACCAGCACCAGATTACTTTTGACACAAACAAAGACATCTCAAACGGAAGCGATTATGTCCACCGCCAGGAATTCGGTATTGACCACGGAATTTTCTGGTCACCAGACGGAAATTACATTGCCTTTTATCACAAGGACGAATCCATGGTTGAGGACTACCCTGTCATTGACTATACAGTATTCCCCGCAAAAGTCAAATATTTTAAATATCCTTTTGCCGGACGCACCAGCGAACAGGTAAAACTCGGCGTATATAACCTTAAAACCAATGAGATAACATACATGGAAACAGGACAACCTGCCGACCATTACCTCACTTCTATAACATGGGACCCCTCGGAAAAATATATCTACATCGGAATACTTAACCGCGACCAGAACCACCTGTGGATGAACAAATATAATATCTACAACGGACACCTCGTTAAAACCCTGTTTGAGGAACAAAATCCTAAATACGTTGAACCTCTGCATCCTTTGTACTTTGTACCTGGCCATCCCGACCAGTTCCTCTATTTCAGTCAGCGCGACGGATGGCAGCAGCTTTACCTCTACAACACCGACGGAAAACTTATCCGCCAGCTTACCAAAGGACAATGGGAGGTGTCCTCGCTCGTTTCCTTCTCCTCCGACGGTAAATATGTCTTCATCACAAGTACAAAAGACAGTCCTATCCAGCGCCACGGATACCGTGTGGACCTGCACTCAGGCAAAACGACAAAACTTACCTCTGACCACGGAACACATCACATTATACCTTCGGCAGATGGTAAATATATTCTGGACAGCTATTCCAGCACCGATGTGCCACGCAAAATTCTGCTCACGCAAAACGGAAAAATTATTCGCACTCTGCTGGATGCTCCTAATCCCACTGCTGACTACAACATGGGCAAAATGCGTATAGGAACCCTCACTGCTGCCGACGGACACACAAAACTATATTACCGTATTATCCTGCCACCGGACTTTGATCCAACAAAAAAATATCCTGTAGTGGTATATGTCTATGGCGGCCCACACGTCCAGCTCGTAACCGATACCTACCTTGGCGGAGCACGCCTGTGGGACTACTACATGGCACAAAAAGGATATATTATGTTCACCCTTGACAACCGCGGATCCGACAATCGCGGATTTGCCTTTGAAAGCGTGATTTACCGCCATCTGGGTGTCAACGAGATGAAGGACCAGATAAAAGGCGTGGAATACCTCAAATCCCTGCCTTATGTGGATACCAGCCGTATCGGCGTCCACGGATGGAGCTTCGGCGGATTTATGACAACCTCACTGATGACAACCTATCCCAACGTATTCAAAGTGGGTGTTGCAGGCGGTCCCGTCATAGATTGGAGTATGTATGAAGTAATGTATGGCGAACGCTATATGGACACCCCACAATCCAACCCCGAAGGATATGCCCAGACAAGCGTGCTCAATAAAATACAGAACCTCAAAGGCCATCTGCTCATCATCCACGGACAGATTGACCCAGTTGTGGTTCCGCAAAACACTATGCGACTGCTCATGAAAGCTCAAAAACTCGGTGTTCAGGTGGATTACTATCCATATCCGCATCAAGAACACGGAGTTACAGGTATAGACCGCCTGCACCTGATGCAAAAAATAACAAATTACTTTGACCTCTACCTGTAAAACAAGCAAATTCAAATAAATAAAAAGAGGCGCCGTGCTGGCGCCTTTTTTGTTATTCCTGCCAAAAAGTCTGTTAGCTCTTAAAATATCCGTGATCATCCAGCTCAACCCTTGTTCCTGCCTTAACCTTATGCAATTTACCATCTTTATCTTTAACGGAAATATCCTTTGTCGGAACAAAGCTCTCTACTGTGCCATTTTCATACAAAGTAACTGTCTCGCCTGCCTTTGCCAAAAAATCTCCTCTGGCACTATGAACCACAATGGGAAACTTTGGCACAAAACTCTTGACCAGGCCCGAAGGATACAAACTAATGTCATGTCCACCCAGAGCGCTGTAATGATCAGCCAGAGCCGTCTCCACCACAGCATTGTTCATAAGACGGAAGCTCAAAAAATGTCCCTGGTCATCCAGCTGCAAAGGATAACCCGGCGCTACAACATATTTAAAATTTTTCGGACTGTGATAAACAACTGCCCGGGCAGGCGTGCACGAAATAAGCCTTCCGTCCTTGTTCAATTCAACATTGGTCCCGGCCTTGCACATAATACTCATACCCGAACCTGTCTTAAAAATCTTATCCGCTGTCAGCTTCTGCGAGGTCTGCCCAGCAGCCAGCAAAGCAAGCCACAGAGAAACAAAAACTAATAAAATCTTTCTCATAATCCATGATTTTGCGTTTACAAAAATTTATCACAAAAAATCCTCTCTGTCAATTATTTTTTTTAACATTTTCCCTGATATTCCCTACCAAAAAGAATTCACTAACCTATAAATACCCGGTCTTTTGGCGGTTTGATACGAAAATTTACCTGACTTTTGGCGGTTTTATTCTTTTTTTCTTATATTTGAGAAAAAAACTCATGATTAAAAGAATTCAAGAGGAAAATATCTTAAAATACCTGAAACTGAAAAAAATAATATATCTGGTAGGTGCCCGTCAGGTGGGCAAGACCACTCTGGTAAAAAATTTATTACCACGTCTGCCTCAACCCTCAATATATCTGACAGGGGATGACAGTTTTATTGCTTCGGAATTATCAAAAAACAATCTGGCTCATTTACAACAGTTTATTGGAGACAACAAAACCATTGTAATAGACGAAGCCCATCTCATACCCAACATTGGTACTACTCTGAAACTGCTTTATGATAACTTCCAGGATTTAAACATCATTGCCCTGGGCAGCTCTGCCATAGAACTAACGGATAAAATCAGCCAGCCTCTGACCGGACGCAAAGTGGATATACATCTTTTTCCTTTTGCTTTCAGAGAGCTTGCCTCAGACCATGGTCTAATCCAGGAAAAAGCCCTGCTGGAACACAGGCTTATATACGGTTATTACCCCGAAGTGGTGACAAAACCCGGATATGAAAAAGAAATCCTCTCCCTGCTTAGCAAAGAATATTTGCTTAAAGATATTTTCAAAATTAGTAATGTGAAAAAGCCCTATATTCTGGAAAATTTACTTACAGCTCTTGCCTTGCAGCTGGGGGAACAGGTGTCTTATAACGAACTCTCACGCTTGCTTTCAATTGATAAAGAGACCGTTATGCGTTATATCTATTTGCTTGAACAGGCGTATATAATTTTTAAAGTTCCAGCTTTCAGCCGTAATCTGAGGAAAGAAATCAAAAAAGGCAAGAAAATTTATTTCTATGACAATGGCATACGTAATGCTCTGATAAACAACTTCAATCCTATTAGCAAACGCAATGATATTGGCGCTTTATGGGAAAATTTTCTTATGGCAGAAAGACGAAAAATGCTTTTTTACCACAAACCCGGCACACAAATGTTTTTCTGGCGGACAAAATCTCAGGCAGAAGTTGACTATGTAGAACAATATCAGACCGAACTAAAAGCTTATGAATTCAAATGGTCCCGTAGCAGAAAAGGTAAACCCCGTTCTTTTATTGAAGCCTATAAGGTTGATATAAAGACTATTACAAAGGACAATTTTATAGACTTTATTTTCCTTAACAACTAACCGCCAAATACCAGGTCTTTTAGCGGTTTTATACGAAAAATTACCCGTCTTCTGGCGGTTTACTTCCTGCCAAAAAGCAAGGAACTGTCTCCATAGCTGAGAAAACGGAAATCATTATCCAGGGCATACTGGTAAATCCTCCGCCAGTCCTCGCCTACAAAAGCTGCTACCAGCAGAAGGAGCGTGCTTTGCGGCTGATGGAAATTTGTAATAAGATTATCCACGATCTTAAACTCATATCCCGGCACAATGATAATTTGTGTCCAGCCTTCCAGGCGTTCCTTGCCAGTATTTTCCAGATATTCCAGCAGGAAGTCCAGCACTTCTGCCACAGGACGGTCTGCATGCATATGGTAAGGTGTCCACTGTTCCACAAACCTGTCCTGCGGATTGGACATCATTTTCAGCCCCAGCCAGTAGAGGCTTTCCAGAGTGCGCATACTGGTTGTACCAACAGCTGTAATCCGTCCCAGATTTTCACGTATTTTGCGGATCTGTCCGGCTTCCACTGTGAAATATTCCGTGTGCATAGGATGGTCGCCAATGGTCTCGGATTTGACCGGGCGGAATGTTCCGGCGCCCACGTGCAGGGTCACCTCTGCCATTTCAATTCCTTTCTGATGCAAACTATCAAGCACACGCGGAGTGAAATGCAGTCCGGCGGTAGGAGCTGCAACAGACCCTTGCTCACGCGAATAAACCGTCTGATAGGTCTGCCTGTCCTGAGGCACTGCCTCACGGTTCAGGTACGGAGGAATAGGCACCAGACCAATATTGTCCAGCACCTGGGAAAAAGTCAAATCCTCGTCCCAACGAAAACGCACCAGATGAGTATTTTCCTTGTATGGTTCAAGGTATTCCGCAGTAATGGAAAATTCCTTGCCCCGGGCGGAAAACGTCTTGGTTAAAACTCCATTTTTCCACTTTTTACGGTTACCTATCATACACGCCCACACTGCCTCACCTCGCACCTGGAACGCCTGATTATACTCAGCCGGTTCAACAGGATTGAGGCAAAAAATCTCAATCTTTGCTCCTGTAGGCTTGCGGAAAAGCATCCGGGCATAAATAACCTTCGTGTTATTGACAACCAGCAGGGTCTTGTCCAATACCTCAGACAATTTGCGGAAAACTGTATGACTTATCTCTCCATTCTTGTAAATCAACAACTTAGACAAATCACGCTCTTTCAGAGGAAATTTGGCAATCCTTTCCTCTGGCAAATCGTAAGTGTATTGTGATATTTTTATATTCCGTGGATTAGTTTCCATTTTTTGTATTAAATTTGCAAAATCAATTAATAAAAAGCTAATAAGATGTCAACTAACATAAAACCTGGCGACCGCGTCAAATTCCTTGATGACGTTGGCGGTGGCAAAGTTACAAAAATTATTGATAATCAAACCGCACTTGTGGAAACCGACGAAGGCTTTGAGTTTCCCTATCCTATAAGCAAGCTCATTGTAGTCAGTTCCGAACCCGACTATACTGGCGAAACTTCACAGCCTGCCCAGGAGGAAAAAGTACCACGCCATCAGCTCATAGAATATGACGAACCGGATATTATCAAAGACAACGAGGAAACAAACATTTATCTGGCTGTTGTGCCGAAAAATCCGCATCAGGTCAGCGACACACAATTTGAATTTTATCTGGTAAACGACAGCAACTGGCATCTGCTTTATGTTTATCAATTCCCTGAGGAAAAGAACGTGCGTTCCACTCCGGGACATCTGCAACCAAACCTGATGGAGCTGCTGGAAGTTTTTGATGCAGAAAAAATCAATGACTTAAAGGAAATTGTGTTCCAATTCCTGTTTTTCCGCCGCACACCGCACCAACTAAAAAAACCGCTTTTTGCACGTATCCGCATAAAACCTGAGAAAATATTTTCCCTCAGCTCATACATTGACAATGATTATTTTGAAACCCGGGTACTGTTTTATTCCATCTTGGAAGAACACCCTTTGGAAGAAGCTATTGAAAAACTGCGTCAGCACGATTTCCACAAAATAAAGCAGGAAAAGGAAGTCAAAAACAAACGCCTCAACCAGCCGCGGCAATTCCACAGCGGACGCAAGCCCGAACTGTGGGAGATTGATTTGCACATTACCGAGCTGCTGGACGACACCCGCGGAATGACACCAAAGGATATGCTGGAATACCAGATGCAGGTCTTTAAGGACAAGCTGGAAGAAGGACTGCTGGACAATAATGTCAAGAAAATCGTCTTTATCCACGGACGCGGAAACGGACGTCTCAGGCAGGAAATCCGCGCATACCTTGACCGTAAAAAAATTCCTTATCAGGACGCATCATTTGCCCGCTATGGCTTTGGTGCAACCCTGGTCTTTGTTTCCAATCAACCAAAGAAAAAACACTAAAACACAATAAACTATGAAATTCTTTATTGACACTGCCAATCTGGACGAAATCAAGGAAGCCAATGACCTTGGAATACTGGACGGCGTGACCACAAACCCCACGCTCATCTCTCGCGAAGGCGTCAAAGGCAAGGACGCTATCTTTGAACATTACCGCAAAATCTGCGAAATCGTGGACGGACCGGTCAGCGCCGAAGTCATTTCAACCGACTTTGAAGGAATGATACGCGAGGCTCAGGATCTGGCAAAAATCCACGAAAACATTGTGGTCAAAATCCCGATGATTAAGGACGGCGTTAAAGCTATTAAATACCTGAGTGAGAAAGGAATACGCACCAATTGCACACTGGTATTCTCGCCCGGACAGGCTATCCTGGCTGCCAAGGCAGGTGCCACATTTGTTTCGCCATTCATCGGACGTCTGGATGACATCTCCTCCGACGGCATCTCTGTGGTCAAGCAAATCGTTGATATATACAACTATTACGGCTTTCCGACCGAGGTTCTTGCTGCTTCCATCCGCAGCACCCAGCACATCATTCAGGCGGCTCAGGCTGGCGCAGACATTGTCACCGCACCGCTAAAAGCTATCCTCGGCTTGCTCAAACATCCCCTGACCGACATCGGTCTGCAAAAATTCCTTGAAGACTACAAAAAAACTCAGGAATAACACCCACGAGCCCGGCAATTTTTTGTCGGGCTTTATTTTATTTTGGGCGTGCCCCTCGCCAGTTTTGTCTTTACACTTATCCTAATACCCCAGCTATCTACTGAAAAACAACCCAATATCAGAAAAGCAGCCTATGGCTCGGGTCGGTCTACGGCTGCGGTCTGCCTCGGCTTTGGCCAGTGCCACATAAAAAACTGGTGCGGATTCATTAGCTTTGATGAAATTCCATTGATTAAGCCTGAAAAGCCAGTTTCACAAATAAACCTCTGCAAGGATTTTA
>CAZYSM010000036.1:0-15678 GCA_964649975.1 uncultured Bacteroidales bacterium
CAGAATATATTCCCGCCCAGCCTCAGCATTTAGTTCCATTTCGGCACCGGCAAGGTCCAGACTGGATGGCACAATATCCAGATTATCCCGGATATTTAAAATAGGCAACTCAGCTTTTCCTTTGAGAGCATCGTAAATTGACACCTGAACTTTAGAAATACCAAAGGAAAAAGTTAGATTAGCCTGAGGATCAAGGTCAACAGCCAAAATCTTGCGTCCCATTTTTGCCAGGCCTGCTGCCAGATTAACAACAGTAGTGGTTTTACCCACTCCACCTTTGTGATTGCTTATTGCTATAGTCCGTCCCATAATATAAAATTCTGCTTTTACTCAAAAATAAAAAATAATTGTAAATTATAAAAATACTCTTTACAACAATAAAATTGATGAGCTGCCTAAAAAAGTCCCCGTCTGTTCGTAAGCAGAAGGGGACTAAACGAAAATAAAACATTGGAAATAAACAATACAAATCAACAAACTCCTTTAAAAATTGTATCCTGATAAAAATGAGAATTCATAAAAAAATCAGCACATTATCCAAACTTCATTTTTACCTATTAGACAACCCTAAGAAAATGCAATTGTAATACTAAAAAATTGAATACGAATTAGGCAAACCAAATTCTTCATCCATTTTAATTCCCAGGTTTTCAAGCTTATCAAGTACTGGATTGTATATTTCTGGCAAAACAGGAATATGTACTCCCGTCAGATTTATTTTACCTTCCAATATCATTGTAACAGCTGCAGCTACTGGCAAGGAAACCGTACGAGCTATTGAAGTGTCGGTATTAGGTGTGCCAAAATCCAATAAGGTAGAACGGATAACCTCATGTTTACCATCAGGATATTTAACCCGGAAAAAATGCATCATCACTACCATATCACGCTCATCTCCCTGAAGCATCATTTTATCAATCATTAATTTTCCGGTAATGTTCAATACAGTATCTTTCACACCAATTTTTTTATCATCCCACAGGCCAAGCCATTTCATAGCACGACACGGAAGCGAATCTTCGGGCAAGCCCATTTTTTTTGCAAATTCCTGTTCCAGGCTGTCCACGTCTGTATTAAGTAGATAAGCAAGAAGCTGACGATAAGTCATATCCGTGGCATCAACTTCATCTTCCCTGAAAAGCCCTACTCTCTTCATGACATCAATTACATCACTCCATCCGGGATAACGGAATGTCCCACGGAAAACAGTCTGAGCCTCAGGAATATCATATAAAGTTTTATATGGCACAGAATCCCGGTTTGGATAAACTTCCAGGAAACCTACACCCGGAAATTGTACATAAGAACGCAGTTTAAACAAATGTTCGGAATTAATATGCACCTGACGTGCTTTGCGGATATAACGGGCATCATTATTCCCTGCCAGCAAAACCCCTATAGGGCTCCACGAAAACTTGTATTTAAACGGATTTGTCTCAGCCACCTCAGGTGCTGGCAAAGCACCGGTAATGGAATAAAACTCCTCTATCTGGCCTCCTCGGCTGTGCACCTGGTCAACTATTTTCTTTGCAGACATGTGGTCTATGCCCGGATCCAAACCCATCTCATTCAGAATTATAACCCCAGCTTCCTTGGCTGCACTGTCAAGTGCCTGCATCTGTGGCTTTACATACGAAGCGGTTACCATGTTCTTGCCCAGAGCAATAGCACGTTTGGCAACATCGGGATGAAAACGGTAAGGCAACATACTGACTACAATGTCATGGTCTTTAATCATTTCATCAAGCATATCCGTATTTTCCACAGACCAGGCAACACTTTTAGAATTTGGATGCCCCTTCAAAATCTTATCGGCCTTGGCTTTATACATATCAGCCAATGTCACAAAATATCCGTTATCCAGTAAAAAACGAACCATAGGTTTTACAACCAGGCCTGCACCTAAAATTAGAACTTTCCTCATCACGAAAACGTTTGAAAAATTTAAACCAAAACTAAATTTTTTTTTACTTTTGGGAAATAATTTAAAAAACAAATATGTATTTTTTAAAAACAAAAGGGACTGACAAAGTTACGGATTTTGTGGAAATAAGAGACGAAAACTTTTCATTAATACAATTTGTTAAGCTCTCAGAAATTCATAAAAAAATTCCTGATCTTATAAAAAATTACAATTTAAAAACTCCTGCAGAAGAAATTGAAAAATTGATAAAATCCACCCCCTTTGGTAAAATTGAAAAATTTGAATAATGTTAATTGATTATCAAGATATTAGCATAAAATACGATACACATCTGGTATTAAAAAATATAAATTTTCAATTAGCAGAAGCCCAATTCATTTTTCTTACCGGAAAAATAGGATCTGGTAAAACAACTTTTCTGAAAAGTATATACGCAGAAGTGCCTGTCTCGGGCAAACGTGCAGAAGTTTTAGGCTTTAACTTACTTAAAATAAAGAAAAGAAAAATCCCGGTTTTAAGAAGAAAGATAGGATATGTATTCCAGGATATGAAATTTCTTAACGATAGAAATGTTTATGACAACTTGCATTTTGTGCTCCGTGCTACAGGATGGACTAATGAAGTAAAAATCAAAACCAGAATCTATGAGATAGTAAAAATGCTGGAAATAGAAGACCTCACTCAAGCCATGCCTTATGAACTATCAGGCGGACAGCTGCAAAAAACAGCCATTGCCCGCGCACTATTGAATAACCCTCCTCTACTGCTTGCTGATGAACCCACAGCAAACCTGGATACCGAAACAGCTGCTCAAATTATCGGGATATTACAGAAATTGACCAGCTATGGAATAAGCGTAATTGTAGCAACCCACGACAGGCAGATACTGGAACAAATACCAGCAACAACTTATAGTATCCAGGATGGCACAATACAAAAATTATAATCGGACAGCCCGCTGAAGCATTAAGAAATCCAGCGTTACAGCTGCTGCCATAGCCTCTACCACAGGCACAGCTCGCGGCACCACACATGGGTCATGACGTCCTTTATACACAAACTCCACTGTTTTCTTGTCCCTGGTAACCGTCTGCTGTGGCTTAAATATAGTTGCTACAGGCTTAAAAGCCACACGGAACACTACATCCATCCCATTGGTAATGCCAGCCTGCACACCTCCGGAATGATTTGTTAGTGTCCGTATCTGCCCGTCCTCATTAATGTAAAAAGCATCATTATGCTGCGAACCATACATGGCAGCAGCGGAAAAACCCTCGCCTATTTCAAATCCCCGGGCTGCATTAATGGACATCATAGCATAAGAAAGACGAGCGTGAAATTTATCATACACAGGTTCCCCCAATCCCGCAGGTAAATTGCGAATAATCCCTGTGACCACGCCACCCACAGTATCCCCACGGGTTTTAACATCATGCATCAATTCATACATACGGTTGGCAACAGCAGTATCCGGACATCTTACATCATTGGTATAAGTCAAACTTAAATCCAATTCGGAATAAGGAATATCCAGCTTGATATCGCCTACCTGTGAGACATATGCATTAACAGTTATCCCCAAATGTTTTAGGACTAACATAGCTATGGAACCAGCAACAACTCTTACGGCAGTTTCACGAGCGGAATAACGTCCACCTCCACGGTAATCCACATTTCCGTATTTTACATAATATGTATAATCTCCGTGAGAAGGCCGGAAAATATCACGGAAAGTTTCATAATCTTTTGAGCGCTGATCACGGTTATATATAACAAAAGCAATAGGAGCACCTGTAGTTTTTCCTTCAAAAATACCGGAGAGGAATTCCACCTCATCAGGTTCTTTACGCAAAGATGCTATTTTAGAAGCGCCCGGTCGTCTTCTCTTCAATTGCTCGGTGATAAAATCATAATCAATTTCAATACCTGAAGGACAGCCATCTATCACTCCTCCTATAGCCTTACCATGGGATTCGCCAAAAGAAGTAAAACGGAAAAGCCTACCAAAGGTATTCATAAGGAAAGAATTTATTTGAACATAACGCCCATTATGGTAATATCGTCACGTTGAGGCTCATTCTTCATGTAATCACGCAGAACTTTCTGAATATAATCATTTTGTTTTTCCAGGTCAAAATCTTTTACTTCGTTCAATAAATCCAAGAAACGAGGTGTTCCAAAACGTTTACGTTTAGGATTATTCTGGTCAATCATACCGTCAGAAGTCAAATAAATAACATCATTCTTTTCCAGAACAAGAGAATAATTTTCATATTCCAATGGGCTCTGCATAGCCCGGATACCACCAATAGGCTTACGGGAACCTTTAATAATATTAACTCGTCCTTCACTGCGTCTGTAGTAAAATAAAGGACGCTTGGCACCACTAAATACCACCTGGTATTTATCCTGCTGGGCTTTATCCACTCTTACCAGACAAACATCCATACCGTCATTATTATCCGTATGACGCTGATTAAGAGTTTCAATAACAGTCTCATTCAAAACATTCAATATTTCCTTAGGGTCATAAATTCGTTTCTCAAGGATAATCTCGCTAAGCATACGGCTGGCAATAAGGGACATAAAAGCTCCAGGCACGCCATGACCTGTACAATCTACCACAGCCATAAAAAATCTACTCTCCGAGATTTGGGTAAACCAGTAGAAATCACCCGAAACAATATCACGTGGCAAGTAGATAATAAAGTTATCAAAGTATTTGTCAATAATCTGCTTGGGAGGCAATATGGCAGCTTGGATTGTCTTAGCATATCTAATACTGTCCTTAATCAATTTATTCTGCATCTCAATCTGTTCCTTCTGCTCTTGCAGAATATCTCGCTGACGTTTAAGCTCTTCGTTCTTTTGACGTATTTCTCTCTCCTGTTCCTTTAGTTTGGTAATATTGGTTTCTATAGCAAATAGTTTAACCACTTCGTCCTTTTCGTTGAGGATTGGAGTAAGAGAAGTTTGTACCCAGACAATTCTTCCGTCACGTGTATGATTCTTAACCTCATAAGTAACAGTGGTCTTGTTTTTTATACAATAATCAATATATTCTTCAATTTTGGGATTACCGCTTATCTCTCTAATATTTTTACCAACTTCATTTATAAGCAATTGCAAAGTATATCCATAGAGACGAGTAAAACCTGGATTAACCCACTCAAAATTTCCATCCTTATCCATAATGATAACAGAGTTATCTGTACGGGCAGCAACCAACGATAATTTTTCCAATTCCTTGTTAAATTCTTCCAGCTGGCGAGCCTGGAGTTCCAATTCGCTTTTTTGCCTTTCAATCTGATCGTTTTTCTCCCTAAGAGCCTCGTTAAGACGGCGGATACGATTATAAGAACGAAAAATCATTCCAAGCAACCCCAGCACAATAAATGAGAAAATAATACTGATAATAATGATTATCCTCTGGCTCTTAATCATACTTTTCTGGCTGCGCAAAACCCTCTTCTGATGCTCTATTTCTTTTAATTTTTCCCTTAACTCTAATTCTTTTTCTTTAATTTCTTTCTGACGCTTCTTAATTTCCTTAGTTTGCTTTTTTATTAATTCTTGCTTTTCTTGAATTTGTTTATTTTGCTCCTGCAATATTAATTCATTTCGTTTTAATATACCTTCCTGTTGTCCAATAAGCTCACTAAGATGCCCAGATTTCTGTCTCTCTTCCTCCAGCTGTTTTTCCTTTTGTGCCAGCTCCAGACGTTTTTTATCCAGTTCCGCACGGAGCTTATTAAGTTCTTGCTCCCTCTGGGCAAGCAATTTACGCTGTTTAATCAATGAGTCCTGCTTACGGTTAAGAGCTTTTTCTTTTTCAATAAGTTGTAATTCCTTTTTTCTGAGCAAGCCCTGCACATCTACCTTCGTTCCACCCAATTTTAGCAAAGCTTCATCCAGTTTTAAACCAGCCTGCTTGATATTAAAACTATTGACCTCAAACTGATTATTCTTATCCCTGAAAGTAAAATTTATCATAAAATAATCCCTATCCTTGGATTGATAGGTGATTAAAAGAATAGGCAAATTGCCAATCATTTCCTTTACAGAAGGGACATAATCATTTCTGTTTCTTTCAACATAAATTACATGTGTTATCTGGAGGGGTATCTGGCCAATCCGATATACATGCATTACATTAATATGCTTTCCCTTAATAGTACGCTGCTTAGCCAACTGACGCAAATACTTCGTAACATCAGTATTTTTTCCGTAAACAACAATATTAAAAGTATCAATTTTATCTTCGTCAGGCCAGGTTACACGTGGTAAAATATTATTAAATATCCACTGAGCCACGTAATTAGACGAGTCAATAGCCTGAGAATAAGAAAGTTTACTAAATAAGAAAAGTATTAAAAATATGTAAAAAGTTTTTTTCAAATTATATGGATTTTTTTACTTTACAATTATAAAGTATTTATGCATTTTTTCAAAAAAATATATCCATTATTACAAAAGTTGCAAATATCACACTGGCAATGCCATTAGTTGTTCCAAAAGCAATATTCACCCTTGATAAATCATCTTCCTTTACTATTAGATGCTGATAAAAAAGTAAAAAGATAAAAATTCCTGCACCTATCCAGTACAACCAATGGAAATCAAAATATATTCCAATTATTATCACCAAAGCTGCTGAAATTATATGAAGGATAAGGGAAATTATCAAAGCGTTTTTCTTACCCACTGCAGCAGGAATAGATTTAAGTCCAATTTTTTTATCAAAATAATAATCCTGTAATGAATAAATTATATCAAAGCCAGCAACCCAAAAAAGTACTACAAAAGAAAAAAGTATTGGAAGGATAGCAAACCTGGGAATTACAGACAAATAAGCACCAATAGGTGCCAAGGCAAGCCCAACACCTAATATAATATGGCTCAAGCTTGTAAAACGCTTGGTATAACTATATCCCAATACTATAAATAAAGCTACAGGGGACAATAAAAAAACAAGCCGATTCATAAAATAAGTGGTTATAATAAAACCAGCAGCAGAAAAAAAAGTAAAAATCAAAGCATTTTTTTCAGAAATTTTACCACTTGGTATTTCTCTTGATGCAGTTCTGGCATTAAGTTTGTCAAAATATCTATCGGCATAACGATTGAAAGCCATAGCTGCACTACGTGCAAATATCATGGCTAATAATACTAATAAAAAATAAATCCAGGATGGATGCTCTTGTTTATAAGCCAGGAAAAAACCAATCAATGCAAAAGGTAATGCAAAAATAGTATGAGAAAATTTTATCATCCGTAAATATAAAATAATTTTTTTCAGCATTTTTACCTTAATTTTTTATCTTACTAAAAAATAAAATTTATCAAAAATGAAAAAAATATTCTTTGTTGTTGCAGCATTACTACTTTTAATAAATGCACACGCCCAGCAAAAATATAAAATTTATCTGGATACCACAGATAACAAACTGTATTATAACAAAAAACTGCCTGTATATTTCTGGATTTCTGATAAGCCTGACGAAAGTGGCACAGATATATTACTAAAAAGCAAAGTACCGAAATTTGCCAACCCCTATTACTTTGATACAGAAGGGATTAATACTTTCAGAGTAAAAAATCCTAAAGGGCCTTTCCAGGAAGCAATATTTGAAATATGGGCTGACGACCGGCCACCACTTATAAAATATGCAGTAGAGGCTAATAATAAATACCGGAAAGGAAGACATATTTTTCTAGGCAAAAACACTAAAATCAAATTATCAGGAATAGATGGCCTTTCCAGAGTGGATAAAATATACTTTACTATAGACAGCAATAAATTCAGAGTATATCAAGGACCTATTACCTTAAATAAATCAGGGATAGTGAAACTAAAATACTTCGGATGTGATATTGTGGGTAATTGCAGCGATACCATTGAAGAAACTTTCTACATGGATACCAAACCTCCAATTGTAAAATTTCATGCAATAAATTCAAACTGTGATAGTATTTTAGGCAGGAAAAGCAAAATTGAATTCATTGCCAAGGATGACCACACAGGCGTTAAAGCCATATATTATAGCCTCAAAAAAAATGGTCCTTTCAGACGTTATAATTATCCAATATTACTCACTCAGGGTACCGAGGGCTATCATACCCTATATTACTACGCTACCGACTATGTTAACAATAAGTCAGATATAAAGACATATAGATATTACATAGATGTCACGCCTCCCAAAGTAAAGATAAAAATTTTAGGCAATTACGATTTGAAAAATAATATTTACTATGTCTCTCCATATTCCAAACTCACTATTAAAGCTACTGATAATAAAAAAGTTAAAAATATTTTTTATGTAATTAACGGAAAAAAATACACATATACAGATGAAATTGACCTCTCAGAATTTTATGGGCTAAGAACTATTTTCTACTATGCTACAGATATCGCAGGAAATAAATCCGCAGTAAAAACTATTAAGGTTTTTATTGACAACACAGCACCAATAACTAGAATAAACATCGGAACCCCTAAATTTATTGACAGAGATACCATTTTTATTAGCTCAAATACTTTAATTTCTTTCAGTGCCTCGGATAGATATTCAAAAATCAAACGGATTGAATATGCTATTAATAATCAAGATTTTAAACCTTTCAAAAGTAAATTTTTACTGGATAAAGAAGGTTTATACAACATTTATTACAGGTCAGAAGATGACTTAGGTAATCTTGAACAAACAAAAGTATCAAAAATATATGTTGATAACACACCTCCAGAAATAAAAATTATATTCAGTGTAGAACCATACGAGGTGAAAATAGAAGGGAATGACACCATTCCAGTATATCCAAGCAAAACTAAAATTTACCTGGGTGCAGTGGACGAAAAAACAGGCGAAGAACAGACTTATTATTCCTTAAATAACTCACCGTTTATATTATACAATCATCCAATAACTATCATTACGCAAAGTGCTGAACAAAAATTCAACTTAAGAGTAAAATCAAAAGATAAACTCGGAAACCAAGCTATAAAAGAAGTAAACTTCATAATCAGAAATCAATAAAAAAGAGCCGCTGGGTCAGCGGCTCTTTCTTATTCAAAATCTGGTTCATAACGACATTGCCCAAGTTTGGCACAGAGCATTTCAACCTTATCACCCTGCAATCGCTTACGTATCAAAGTACGAACATAATACTTATAAATCTCAATTGTAATCTTATCAAGCACTTCATTAGCAAAAGCTTGCAATAACAAGGTACGTGCTTTTTTCTCACTAATACCACGTGTTTGCATATAATATAATGCTTCCCGGTCTATCTGCCCCGTAGTGGAGCCATGTGAAGCAGCAACATCATCATTATAAATTATCAAATGAGGTTTGCTATGCACCTTAGCATTTGGGGTCAACAAAATATTATTATTTAGCTGATATGCCTGACTGTTTTTAGCGCCTTTATCAATGAGCACTTTTCCGTAAAAAACTGCACGGGCACTATTGTCCACAATATTCCGGTAGAACTGGTTACTAACACTTCCGCCCACAGCATGATGAACAAATAACGTATTATCATGCACCTGGTCATGGTCAGGCATGGTCAAACCGTTCATTTCGGCATAAGCATCCGGGCCAAGAAATTTTACATGCAAATCATTACGCATAAGCTGTCCGCAAAGGGTTATATAATGCGAATAAAATTGGCCTCCTTGTTCTATGTTTACCTTTGTCAAATCTATATGGAAGCTGTCATAGCCCTCACCCTGGAAAACATGGTAATCCAGACGAGCATTAGGCTCAACAAAAATTTCGGTAACAGAGTTATTAAACATATAATCCCTGCTTAAGGGATGATAAGAAAATAATACAGAGGCCTTACTACCTGCCCCAGCAATAATTAAATTCCGTAATTGAGAAATTATTTTATTATTCTCACCATCGGACAGGAAATAAATATGAATGGGATTTTCCACTTTGACATTTTCCTTAATCCATATAAAAGCCCCATCAGCAGCAAAATAAGTATTCAAAGCAGAGAAAAGATGGACTTTTTCCGCTGCTGAGGCATTAAAGTATTTATCAAAAACTTGTGGAAAATTTTTCTTGGCCTCGGCCATGTTAGAAAAAACCACCAGATTGTCCTTATCCAGTATCCTTGATAACTTAGGACAAAAATATCCATTGATAAAAACCAGCACATTGGAATACATCCCGCTTATATTAAAGCGCTCAATAGTATGGCGGTCAATATCCACCTTTCGTCCATAAGAAAAACTATGCTCCAATAGAGGCTTAATACTGGTCTTACGCCAGTCCTCCATTTTAGTATGAGGCAATTCGTGCCGCTGTATATCCTGCCATACCGAGTTACGCAGGCTTTCATCAGCCAGTGGCTGTCCGTTATCTTTTAATATGTCAATAAAATCTTCCTTAGTCAGGTATTTATCTTTTGTCATTGTAGGCATAACCTTAAATTTTTAGTTAAACGGTCTGGGAATTTTTTATCCAATCATAACCTTTATTTTCTACTTCCAGAGCCAGATTTTTATCTCCGCTCATTACAATACGCCCCTGGTAAAGGATATGGACCTTATCCGGAACTATGTAATCCAGAAGCCTTTGATAATGAGTAATTAACAAGAAGGCGTTTTCATCAGTGCGAAGACGGTTTACCCCATTAGCTACCTGACGCAGAGCATCAACATCCAATCCGGAGTCAATCTCGTCAAGGATAGCCAGCTTAGGATCCAAAACAGCCAGCTGCAACATTTCATTTTTCTTACGTTCACCACCAGAAAAACCTTCATTAACAGCACGGTTTTCCAGTTTTGCATCAAATTCCACCAGATCTTTTTTCTCACGTAACATACGCAGGAATTCAGCAGCAGACGGCGGCTCCAGTCCACGATGTCTGTATATCTCTTCTACAGCTGTTTTAAGGAAATTAATCAAAGTAACTCCCGGAATTTCAATAGGATGCTGAAAAGCCAGAAAAAGTCCTTCACGCGCCCGTTCCTCGGGCTTCATTTCCAGCAAATTTTTCCCCATAAAATAAACCTCGCCTTTCGTAGCATTATACCCGGGCTTACCAGCAAGTACAGAAGCCAGAGTACTCTTACCAGAACCATTGGGTCCCATTATAGCATGGATTTCTCCGGGATATATTTCCAGATTTATACCGTTAAGGATTTTTTTACTCTCAACTTCGGCATGTAAATCAATTATTTTTAATAAAGGTTCCATATTATTGTTCTTTTTTTTGTTTTAATATTTTTTGTTTAGATTGTCCGCTTTTTAAGAAATAAAAACCTACGGCAAGTACAAAGATTAACACCCCCACACTCATAAGTATCCAGGGGCTCACATTTTCGTATTCAAGGATTATAACTTTTCGTGTAATGGCAATCAAAGCCACAAGTAAAATATATTCAGCATGGAAAACATCCTCCTTAAGATACAGCCGTACAGTTTCAAACAGCTCCAAACTTATAAGTACTGTAAAAAACAGCTCAAAAATTTTCAGCAATTCCTTTTTATCCAACAGAAACTGAGGTGCCATAGTGGCATGATACAGCTGTTTTCCAATAAAAATACATAACTCCACTGTGGAAAATAGAACCACAGTTCCCATCAAAAGTACAAGGATAAAAATTATAATCTGCTCAAACTGATGAATTATCTTTAATACTTTTTCAAGCATATGGCGAAAAAAATTAGGTTTAGCCAACACTACCTTCAAGAGTAATTTCCAGCAATTTCTTGGCTTCTGCAGCAAACTCCATAGGCAAACGACTCATTACCTCGCGAGTAAAACCGCTGACAATCAAAGCAACAGCCTGTTCCTCATCAAGGCCACGCTGCTGAAGATAAAATATCTGCTCTTCGGAAATTTTTGAAGTAGTAGCCTCGTGCTCCACTGTGGACGTGGTATTATCCACCTCAATATACGGAAAAGTATGAGCACCACATTTATCACCTATTAGCAAAGAGTCACACTGGGAAAAATTCCTGGCATTTTCTGCAGTCTTCTTTATCTCAACCAATCCGCGATAAGCATTACTACTCTTACCCAGGGAAATACCCTTGGAAACAATACGACTACGGGTATTCTTGCCTATATGTATCATCTTTGTACCAGTATCTGCCTGCTGATAGTGATTAGTCACAGCCACTGAATAAAACTCACTGACAGAATTATCACCTTTGAGAATAGTACTGGGATATTTCCACGTTATAGCTGAACCCGTCTCCACCTGTGTCCAGAAAATCTTGGAATTATCACCTTTGCAAATGCCTCTCTTGGTAACCATATTATACACACCACCTTTGCCCTGTTCGTCTCCAGGATACCAGTTCTGCACTGTGGAATATTTAATTGTGGCATCCTTCATTGCTATGAGCTCCACAACTGCCGCATGCATCTGATTCTCATCATACATAGGAGCTGTACAGCCTTCCAGATAGCTAACATAACTTCCTTCGTCAGCAACAATCAGTGTGCGCTCAAACTGTCCGGACTCAGCATTATTAATACGGAAATAAGACGAAAGCTCCACAGGACAATGCACACCTTTTGGGATATAAACAAATGTTCCGTCAGAAAATACAGCAGAGTTAAGCGAAGCAAAGAAATTATCTGTATAAGGAACAACTGTACCAAGATATTTACGCACCAGATCTGGATGCTCCTGAATAGCCTCACTGATCGGCATAAATATTATACCCATCTCTTCCAGTTCCTTACGGAAAGAAGTATAGACTGAAACACTGTCCAGAACAGCATCTACGGCAACGCCAGCCAATACTTTCTGCTCTTCCAGTGGTATTCCAAGCTTGTTATAAATCTCTTTTATTTCATCCGGAACTTCATCCCAGCTATCATAACGTTTTTTTGTACCCTTGGGCGCGGCAAAATAACTTATGGCCTGAAAATCAATCTCCTCTATTTCCAAATGAGCCCAGCGAGGCATAGTTTGCTTTTTCCAGTAATTATAAGCTTTTAATCTGAACTCCAGCATCCAATCCGGCTCACCGCGCATAGCAGATATTTTCCTGATAATATCCTCATTCAGCCCAGGCGGCAATACCTCTTCCTCTATATCCGCCTTAAAGCCGGCTTCATATTTTTTATTTTCAAGATCATTTAAAATTTTATCTGAATCACTCATTTTGGATTACTTTTTGTTGATTTTTATATTATTTCTAAAAAAAAGACCTTGAAGTCTTTTTTTTCAAAAAAAGAATTTTTATCTGAATTAACCAAATTATAAACACAAAAAATGTCTAAAAGCATACTCTCTGTATTAGTATAGCAAAATATTGCAAAAAAGCCAAAAACTTTTAACTTTGATTATAAGAATCACAAATCATAAAAACCTACCACTATGGGATTACTACTTCACATTCATCCTCAGACACCACAAGAGAGCAAAATTCTGAAAGTCGTGGAAATTCTTGAAAACGATGGACTGGCTATCTATCCTACTGATTCGGTTTACGGAATAGGTTGCAGTATTACCAGCAAACCAGCTATTGAAAGGCTTTCGCTGATCAAAGGTGTAAAGGCAAAAGAAGCTGAATTTTCTTTATTATTTTCCGACCTTGAACAAATAGTTGATTATGTAAAACCTATGACAAAAGACGTATTCAAAATTCTAAAACATAATCTTCCAGGACCTTTTACATTTATATTACCTGCAAGCAAAAAAATCCCAAAACTACTTGAAAATAAAAGGAATACAATAGGCATCCGTATTCCAGACAATAATATTGTAAGAGAAATTGCCCGAAAGCTGGGCTATCCACTTATAAACAGCTCAGTACATGCCAGGGACGAAATCCTGGAATACCAAACCGACCCATCTTTAATATGGGAACGTTATAAAGACATTGTGGACGTAGTCATTGACGGAGGGCTGGGTAATAACGAACCATCAACTGTCGTGGACCTCACTGAAGAGGAACCTGTAATCATAAGAGAAGGAATTGGCCAGCTCCGTTTATAATATATAGGACAATCTCATTGGGCCGTCAGATAGGGCGGCCCTTTTTTCTTACCACGAATTACAAAATAAATATGAACAAAACATTCCTCCAGTCGCCTTTTCAAGGATAAACTTGCAGCATAACATAATCCTGAGTAACTTACTCTTACTCCATGGACGGCCATAACAGTTGGGCTATTTATATAAGGAACTGCAAGAGATAGCTAAAAGGACATTTAAGTATAAGACCGCTTTCACCCTGTCAAGTTTTTTGTTCACCAATAAATTATTATTAACTTTGCCAACAATTTCTAAAAGCAGAAGTATATGGCAACTATTACAAAAAGAAACGAAGATTATTCCAAATGGTATCAAGATCTTGTAATTAGAGCCGGACTCGCAGAGCCATCTGATGTACGCGGATGTATGATTATTAAACCATACGGCTTTGCTATCTGGGAAAAAATCAAGGATTATCTTGACCGTCGTTTTAAAGAAACAGGCCATGAAAATGCTTACTTCCCAATTTTTATTCCTAAATCTTTTTTTTCAAAAGAAGCGGCACATGTTGAAGGATTTGCCAAGGAAGCAGCTGTGGTAACACATTACCGTTTGAAAAACTCTCCCGACGGCAAGGGCGTAATTGTTGACCCTGAGGCAAAGCTTGAAGAGGAGTATATTGTCCGTCCAACATCTGAAACAATTATCTGGAACACTTATAAAAGATGGATACAATCCTATCGTGACTTACCAATATTGATTAATCAATGGGCCAATGTTGTGCGCTGGGAAATGCGAACACGTCTGTTCCTACGTACAGCTGAATTCCTATGGCAAGAAGGCCACACTGCCCACGAAAGTTATGATGAGGCCTTAGAGGAGGCCCGCAGAATGCTGGATGTATATCGCGAATTTGCTGAAAACCTATTGGCAATTCCTGTTGTACCAGGCACTAAAAGTCCTTCCGAACGTTTTGCTGGAGCTGTGGAGACATTTACCATAGAAGGTCTTATGCAGGATGGAAAAGCTCTGCAAATGGGTACATCACATTTCCTTGGACAAAATTTTGCTAAAGCCTTTGATGTAAAATTCCTCAACCGTCAGGGGGAACTGGAATATGTCTGGGCTACTTCATGGGGTGTATCTACCCGTCTGATTGGAGCCATGATAATGGCACATTCGGATGACGAAGGTCTGGTATTGCCTCCGCGAATAGCACCGCTGCAGGTAGTGATTATTCCGATATATAAAAACAGCGAACAACTCAAACAAATTACAGAATACGTTCAACCTATTATAAAAGGACTGAAAGAAAAAGGTATCACAGTAAAATTTGATGATGATACCAACAAAACTCCTGGCTGGAAATTTAACGAATACGAGCTCAAAGGTGTACCTGTCCGCCTGGCTATAGGCCCACGTGATATGAAAAACCGTTCCGTGGAATTAGCCCGCAGGGATACAATGGAAAAACAAAGCTACCCTGTTGATAATATCGTTGAGGTGATTGAAAAACTCCTTGAGGATATTCAGCAGAACCTTTATAATAAAGCACTGGAATTTCGCGAGAAACATACCTATTACGTGGATACCTGGGAGGAATTCCAGCAGCGTATAGCTGAAGGTGGTTTTGTAGTGGCTCACTGGGATGGCACAGCCGAAACCGAAGCACGTATAAAAGAACTGACAAAAGCAACAATACGGGCATTACCAATAGAGGAAATTAAAGAAGAAGGCAAGGACCTGATCACTGGTAAACCCTCACACCGGAGAGTTATTTTTGCCCGTGCTTATTAATCCG
>CAZYSM010000036.1:15778-25047 GCA_964649975.1 uncultured Bacteroidales bacterium
GCGGAAAATGCCATTACAGGTGTCATACGTTCAAAAGGACTTCCGTAATAAGCATAACCTCCACGGAGATGAAATGCACCGATCCTCAAATCTGCGCCTGCACGTATATTATCTGTGGAATTAAAAGAGCTCATAATATTCTGATTTTCCGTGGCAAAAGAGTAATCATTGGCATCCATCCTAATCATTGAATAATCAACATTTTCGTAATCCACGTCAACAGCCAGAATTTTTCCGATAATTAATCCCACGCCACCAGAAAATCTCCACGGAGTAACAATCCGGTAATTGTAGGTATTGACAGGAGATTCCTCCAGATAATTCGTATTACCCTGATCATCCGGAGTAGTCCAGTTAGATTCAATAGAGCTATAATAAACGTCCTTAACATCAAGGAAATAAGGAGATTGCACTGCTGCTCCAATCCTTAGAAACTTGACCGGAGTAATAATAACACCTAATTTTCCGGCAAAACCGCTAACTTCATCGCGCAAGTTCTCATTAAATTTAAACTGTTGCAGATCCACTGCAGAGTTAAAGTTAAATTCGGAATATTCCGACATACTTCTGTAATTCATTCCAATAAAAGCAAAAGAAAAACCAACATAAACAAAATCATTAAAGTTAACACCACCGGTAAAATCAAGTGAATGACCATTTCCATATTGTTTAGCCATCTTACGTTGTGTTTCTCCGTAATAAGGCCCACCAGCTATCCACAATGGATTGGTGTAGGTATAATCCGTGCTGTCAGCAACATCCAGAAGGTATGTCCAATAAGCCAGATAAGTATTAAAAGGATTCAGATTATCCGGGGATATACCATTGGCATTGTACATAAAATCATCCAGCATTGATCCTTTGTCATTAATGCCTTCAATCCATAATTTCTGATTAAAATCCCGGATGCGATTATATGTCACACCAAAATTAAAATGTCTAATCAAGCCATTATGTTTACGTCCGGCAAAAACAAGAGAAAAATTGTTAAAAGTAAAACTGTAACGAAAATCTTTTTGCTTGTGACCATTAAAATCTGCTGTAGCCTGAGCATCTTTAAAACCTGGAGTAAAACTAAAATCCGACTTGCGCATCAAAGCAATAGCAGCAGGATTATAGGCAACAGCTCCGGGGTCTGCCCCCAAAGCGGTCATAGCATTGCCCATAGCCATAGAACGAGCTGTTCCATAATAATATATCTGACTAAAGCGTAATGCGTCAAATTCATTCTGAGCAAAGATGAAAATGGCCAATACGATCCCTGTCAAAGTTAAAATAACTTTTTTCATAGCAATATCTTTTTTAAAGTTAAACAATTAATTTACAAGAGAATACATTACTATCTGTGGCGTCCACTATGAGAACTTCCGGAAGAACTATGAGAGCTCGTTCCGCTTGAACGTGAAAAGCTTGAGCTACTCCTGGTTCCAGAAAATGAACTTCCACTATAACTTGGCCGCGAATACGAACGTGTTGCAGGCGGAGAATACGAACGTGTCCTTGGAGAAGAATAGCTATGATTAATTCCAGAACTGTAACGATTTCTACCAGAAGGAGTAGTCCACTCACTACGGGAACGTGAGGTATTAAAGCGTTGACTACGATTAAATTCTCTATAGCTCCGGCTACGCGAACCACTCATATACGGAGTACTGACACGAGAACGGGATCCCGAGTAAGTATGTGAAGAAGTACCCGAGTATGTACGACTTGGTCTATAACCGGTATAAGAACGACTGCGAGACTGGCTGAGCGAACGTGTCCGGGTATTGGAATTTCCGGAACGGGAACGAGTAATACTACGCCCAGTGTATGTATTACGTACACGAGAAGAATTTTCCACCGAACTTCTTTTGTCTGTAATTGTGCGGGCCCTGGTGCGTGGAACAGAACTGGCATTCATATTGTTAGCAATACGATGTCCGTAAGAACGATCTCTTCCGGAATGATAATCGTTGTTATTATAGTTGTATGTTCCATAATAATACGTTCCGTAATAATATGGGTTGTAAAAATATGGAGGATAATACGGACCGTAATACCAGGCATCCCAGTAACCGTCCCATGTTCCATCCCAGTAGCCATCCCAATATCCGTCCCAGTAGCCCCAATAATAGGAGGATCCCCAGTATCCAGGACCATAAAATGAATAAACTCTCATAGAGTAACCTGGGTACCAATACGGATTGTAGAAATAATAATAGTCGTAATCGTAATAGGAAGGATAATAACCACCGTAAAGGAGTCTCATCCTGGTGTCGTACTGGTCATCCAGATAAAGATAATCGTCAGTATCATTAGCTGATTTATACTGATTATTATCGGTTAATGCCATGGTGTCAAGGTCGGAAGCAGTATTATGCGTAAGAGCCTGGGTGTTGTCCTTACCACTGGGAAGTGTAGAAGAATAAGCCTGCGTCTGATTGCCCTGAGTATCGGAGGTGATGTATAAATCATCATAACCTCCGTTGGTAGCAACAGACTGGACGCCACAGGAAAACAATCCTGTTAGGAACACAAGAAACAGTATGTGTAAAATTTTTTTCATGACACTTAATTTTTTTCCTTTATTCAAATATACGAAAAACTTGTGCAAAAAGCTCTAAAAATAAGCCTATTTTGTGATTTTAAGCACTCTATTAATGAAAATTATTTTATTGACTTCAAAGTTATGTAATACAAAATAATAGCACGGGGAGGAATACATTTCTGGTCTCCTAACAAACCATAGCCAAGGTATGGGGGAATGATAAAACGGCCTTTACCTCCCACGCGCAATTTCTGCACTCCATCATTTACTCCACGGATAACATTACTATGATTAATTTTAAAACTCATTTCTCCAAGAGAATCAGACGAATAGCATATTTTCCCGTTCAATAACTCTACACGATAATCAATTACAACCTCATCACCATCTTTTGGATAAGAACCTGTGCCCTGATCCAGTATCTCATACCACAATCCAGTGGAATCCGGATGCATATTCCAACCTTTACGCTTTACAAATTCTGCAATAATTTCCTGGTCTTTTTTTACCAGATAGCGGTTTATTTCTATCAATCTTTGTGAATAATCCTTGTATTTATCCCGGACAGGCCTGGGTTTATTTACTTTTATGCAGGAAGAAAAAAATAGTGACAATACTAACAAAATTAAATAATGATATCTCATAAAACATAATCCTTTAAGTTTGGAAAAACCTTATTAATCAAAAACTTACGAGCCTTATTAATGGATTTTTCAAATGATCCGCCAGCAGCATTTTTATGGCCACCACCTGCAAAAAAATCACGGGCAATAAGATTGACATTATATTTACCCTTGGAACGCAGAGATACCTTTACTTTGCCGTTTACTTCCATAAGAAAAACAGAAATTTCAACTTCTTTAATAGACAGTGGCATATTAACAATGTTCTCGTGGTCGCCAAAACGGAAATTAAATCTTTTCATCTCTCTTTTGGTCAAACTAATTATTGAAGCATTGTATTGCGGAAAAACCTCCATTTTTTTATGCAAAAGATAACCCATTAAACGCATACGGTCTGCACTATAATTGTTATACAAATTTTTAATAACCTGGCCTTTATCCACGCCCAATTTCATCAAGTCAGAGGCTACCTTCATAGTTTGATAATCGGCAGAGTCGTGAATAAAAACTCCTGTATCAGTCAGAATACCAGAGAAAAGATAAGTAGCAATATCCAAATCCATAAGCTTCTCATCCATAGCCTTAATGAAAAAATAAACTATTTCGGCAGTGGAACTGGAAGCTGTATAGGAAAAAATATAATCTGCCTGGCAATCAGGCTGTGGATGATGATCTATCAGCACTTTTACAGCCCTGGAATCAACGAGATACTGAGAGAGATGATTAACCCTTTTGGGCTCGTTAAAATCCAGACAAAAAATCAAATCTGCGGTAGAAATAAGCTGCGGAGCACGCCCATCACGTATTAAATCCTTGATATGCGGAAACCAAAGCACATAATTAGGTGGTTCATCCGGAACAATAGGATATATCTCTGCCGTGGAAATCTTTTTCAAAGCCAGATATAAAGACAAAACTGAAGAAACGGCGTCTCCATCAGGCGAGGTATGGCCTATGATCACAATTTTATTAAATTCCTCCAGCCTCCGGACAATTTCTTTAACTTTTTCACTATCAATATTAAACATACTCAAATAATTTCAATATGATTTTCGTCTGTTATCTTTTCACAATAATGACATTTCAGCTGTAATGGCTTACGCGAAACCACTGTGAATCTCGTAGTTACCTGCTCGTGATTGGTTATACAATTAGGATTATAACAGCGCACAATACCCGTAATCTCGTCAGGAAGAACCACTTTCTTTTTCTCCACCACTTTGTAATCCTTTATTATATTCAAATTAGCATCTGGTGCAATCAATGCAATTTTATTAATCTCCTCCTGGCGGAAAAATCTATTCGCAATCTTTATAATAGCTTTCTTACCAAGTTTTTTGCTTTCCAGATTTGTTCCAAAAGTAATTTGTTCTTTACAATCTTCCAATCCCAGAATTTTTATAACCTTAAACAAATCCTTTGCAGGGATATGGTCTATAACTGTTCCCTCCTGTATAGCACTGACTTTCAACTCTTTTTTTTCCATAAGAAAAAATTTATATTTTTGGAAACTATCATTCAAAAGTGAAAAAATTTTTTAGCATAAAGAAATAAAATGGATATTTTCAGTAAAATAAAGCCAAAACTAATCTTACCGCTGATTTTCAGCATATTAAACCTCCATCTATCATTATATGGACAGGGAATAATTTACCGCCCTATAATTTCTGTTCAATACAATACCTTGAACGGAAAAGGCAGCGATATACTTGGAACAAGCGTTCAAGGCCTGGGATCAGGCATATACGATTTTTCGGGAAAATTTGGTATAACGCATATTTTGACGCCTAAAGCTCATAAAATTTTATTCGGAATAGACTTCCCGGTTATTAATATTGAAAAATACCGTTTTAGCTATGATATATATTTTGATGGTGCATCCATTTCTGTAGATTCTTTGCACAATTTCAACCACAATTTTTTCTCAAACCAAGGAAGTAAGTTAACTTTAATTTCCTTATTCACCCCTGTATATCTTATTTACAAAATTCCCGGATTAAAAAACAGTTATTTCAAGGCAGGCATCTATGGTGAATATTATCTCTGGGGCTGGCATAAACTAATTTTTGAAGAGGCAGGAACAAAAAAAACATTAAAAACTAATCTGCCAACTCTAAAAAAATCAGGCTTCAATCCTGCTGCAGCTGGCATTACTATAGGAATGAGAATCAAACAAATATATCTATTTTACACCCACTCGCTAACTTATTTATTCAAAAACAATAATATCTCTGCTCGTCAAAATACCTATGGAATTTATTATTTTTTATCTTTAACTTCGTCTAGAAAAAAACATAAGTATCAAAAATTATAGAAAAATGGAAAACATTGACCTGATAGCTTTACTGTTGACCATCATTGCAATGTTTGTGGCAATATTTATTTTCCGCAGAATATTGGTCATAGTAGCTGTAATAATAATACTGGGCGTCATTGGATATTTTATATTACAAAATAATCAGGGAACAGGACAAAGTAATAATGTGTTCAACAATACTAAAACTGGCAAAATAAGTTATCTTGAAAAATTTAAAGACCACTACTGCAGCCTGCTATACGACAAGGATGATTCGCTTATGTGCTATGTAATAGCCCAACCTATTTATAATGATATTGTAAAAAATTATGACCCAAATGAATTAAACTCAATGAATAAAAAAGAATTTGCAAAAATACTTATACAGGCTGCATACCGCCACAAAAATGAAATTTTGAAAAAGCTCAAAAAGAACAAAGCTTATCTGTGGGAAGATTTTGTTCTGGATTTAAAGAATGCCAATATTTATTAAAGCAAAAGACTTATGTTGGGAAAAATTTTGTTGATATTGTTTTTAATCAGTTTTCCAGCTCTGGTATTATATGCCAGCTATAAAGTAAAAATTCTGGCACAAATAGGACCAATTATTTTATGTTATGCCACTGGTCTAATACTCGGTAATATCGGAATTATTCCTGACTCTATGGAAAAAACACAAATTACCCTGGCTTCTATTATGATTCCCCTAGCCTTACCTCTACTTCTGTTTTCCATAGATATAAGAAAATTTAAAAAAATAGCAGGAACAACTCTGATAGCAACAATACTGGCTCTGGTTGCTGTTATAGCAGCTGTAGTATCGGGATATTTTCTATTCGGAAAACATATACCCGATGCCTGGAAAATATCAGGTTTGTTAGTAGGAGTATATACTGGCGGAACGCCCAACCTGGCATCATTACAAACAGCCCTGGATGTATCCCCTTCGGAATACCTTGTTACCCACGCCTCTGACACATTAATAAGTATTGTTTTTTTACTATATTTGTTAACCTATGCTAAAAAAACTCTTCTGTGGATATTACCCAAATTCCCTGATATTGAGAATAATAACGAAAATGACTTCTTACTTCAGCAAAAAAGTATAGCAGCTTATGACGATTCTCCAAAAGCTTACCGGAATATGCATAAGGCAAGCAGCCTCAGAGACCTGGCAATAGCAATGGCAATAACAATTGTAATCGTTCTCATAAGCGCTGGTATAGCTACTCTTTTCCCAAAAAATTATTTTGACCCAATTGTTATTCTTTCCATTACCACTTTGTCAATTATTGCCTCTTTATTCAAAAAAATACGCAATCTGAAAAACACTTTCCAGCTGGGAATGTATTTCATCCTGATTTTCTCACTCACGGTAGCCAGCCTCGGTAAATTCAACAAACTAATTCACAGCTCACCCTATATCTTATATTACGTGGCCTGGGCAATTTTTATCAGCTTCTTTATTCATATCATCTTATCTGCCATTTTCAAAGTGGATGCCGATTCCACAATAATCGTAACTACAGCTTTTATAATGTCTCCGCCTTTTGTGCCTGTGGTTGCCAGCGCTATAAAAAACAAATATGTTATCATCTCTGGTTTGCTAACAGGAATACTGGGCTATGCAATTGGCAATTATCTGGGAATACTGATTGCATACGCCTTAAAATAACTACAAAAAAACTTATTACCAACTCATTACCAGGTTTAATTAAAGTAAAATTGAAAATAAATAACAAAAATTTTTCCTGAAATTTTTTAGCTTTATATAAAAATTGCTGTTATGAGCAAAAAGAAAAAAAAGAAATCTAAAGATAAAAAATATCAGTCTGCCCCGGAAGTTAATCCACTGGAATTCAGTCCAAAAAGTTATGCCTTATTTGGTGGAGTGCCGATAGAGAGTGGAGCAATTGAGCAGATAGAGAGGGCTATGTCCCTGCCCGTGACAGTTGCTGGTGCGCTTATGCCGGACGCTCACGAGGGCTACGGACTGCCCATCGGCGGAGTGCTGGCTACCGACGGAGTGGTTATTCCATACGCCGTAGGAATGGACATCGGTTGCCGTATGACCCTGACAATCTACGAATTAGAGCCGGATTTTCTGGAACGCTATCGTGATATGATCAAAGCAATCCTGACAGAAAATACACGCTTCGGCACAGATGAGTTTGAAGACCGCCCGGATGATCCCGTGCTGGAACGCCCGGAATTCCGCGAGATAAAATTCCTGCGTAAGCACCACCAGACCGCTATCCGGCAGTTTGGCACGTCCGGACGTGGAAACCATTTCGTAGAATTCGGACACGTGGAAATCACAATGCCGGACAATCCGCTGGGCATAAAGCCCGGAAAATACTTTGGCATACTGTCTCATTCCGGATCGCGACACTTTGGATACGAAATCGCCAAGCATTATTCAAAAATTGCAGAAGAACGGCTTAATCTGCCAGGTCAACTCAGGAAACTTTCCTGGTTGGAACTCAATAGCGAAGAAGGTCAGGAATATTGGAAGGCAATGACCTTAGCAGGTGATTATGCCCGGGCAAACCATCATTATATACATCGCCGTCTGGCTCAGGCTATTGGCATAAAACCTGTGGCTCTGGTGGAAAATCATCACAATTTTGCGTGGAAAGAAACTCATCAGGGCAAGGAAGTGATTGTCCACCGCAAGGGCGCTACGCCTGCTGGCAAAGGAAATTTGGGCATCATCCCCGGGGATATGGTCTCGCCGGCATACATCGTAATGGGACGCGGAAATGAACGTTCGCTCAATTCCGCATCGCACGGAGCAGGACGGGCAATGTCCCGGCACAAAGCCAAAAAGACCTTCACCCGCAAGGACCTGGAAGCCGTGCTGAAAAAACACGGTGTAGAACTCATCGGCGGCGGACTGGACGAAGTGCCAATGGCATACAAAGACATTAATCAGGTTATCAACGCCCAACAAGATTTGATTGACATAGTGGGAAAATTCCAACCCAAAATCGTCAGAATGGAATAATATCAGTCAAACGGCAAATTGACAGTCTGCCCCACACCGCCGGAAATCTGCCGCAAACCGAACCGTTCCTTTATCATACTCGTTGCCAGATTTCCGGTGCAATGTGTGGGCGTTATGTATTGCGTATCAAAGCGTTGCAGGGACTTTTCTATTGTCTGGCGGTCTGCACGCAAAAGATGAAATCCGCCAATCACGTAATAAATCTGCTCGGACGGAAACATTTCCTTTGCCCGTGCCATAAAATTTTCTATGCCCGGATGACTGCATCCTGCCACAATCACCAGTCCGTAAGGCTGACGCATAATCAAAGCCTGTTCGCCTTCGGGCATCATTGTGCCTGTGGAATAAAAATCCGTGGCAAACCGCATTGGCTCAGACCCGCTGACCTGCACGCTGGAAAAAAATTTCCGCATATCCGCTGTTAGATGTTTTGACAGGCTGTCTGGCACAATAACTTTCAGGTGCGGATTGACTTCTGCCACGCTGTCCCATCCGCCGATATGGTCCCAGTGCGGATGTGAGATAAAAAGCCAGTCCGCCGCAGTCAAATCAATGCCAAGCACCCGGGCGTTATGTAGCAATATCCGTCCGTTGCTACCTGTGTCAAAAAGAATATTTCCGCTATCTGTCTCAATAAAAGCCGAAAAGCCCCAGAGAGCTTTCACTCCGCTCCCACGCAGACTGCTATTCACCTCATTATCAAAGAGAATAGTAATTTTCATACGGACGTTTTTTTCTTATAAGATAGAAAAATTTGATCAACCGAGCATAATGGTTGCAATGCCAAGGTAAATAGCTGTTCCGATAATATCG
>CAZYSM010000037.1:0-5756 GCA_964649975.1 uncultured Bacteroidales bacterium
CACAGGCTTGTAAGTGTAAGGCTTAACCTCGGTATAAACAATCTGGTGGTCGCCCATGTCAATAACTGCCAGTTTGGGAATAGCATAAACATTGGAAGTGCGGGCAAGGATTTTGCCACTGACATAAGCACCTTCGGTCAGCTGCGCATAGTGTCTATCTGGTTCGGCATGGACGAAAAATGTCTTTGTTTGTGGGTCCAGCACCGGACTGACTGTAACTACTGTGGCTGTCAGTGGCTGGGAACTGCCCGTAACTGTGAATTCCACTTTTTGTCCTGGCTTTATCAACGAATGGTATTTCCCGTAAACATTGAGCATAATCATATAGCCCACAGGATTGGTAATTATCATAATGTTATCGGACGGTTGGACAAATTGTCCCACATTTACCATTATCTCGCCAACAATTCCTTTGATAGGTGAGCGGATAATTATCTGGTCGCTAATATTGTCCGGATTAATTTTGTCTGTATCAATGCCCAGAATTTTGAGTTTTTGTTCCAGTCCTTTAAGTTCTGACAAAAGCGAAAGATATTGACTTTCAGTTTGTTGATATGTTTTCAGTGGAATGGCTTTTTCCTCGTAGAGTTTCTTTTGTCTTTGATATTCGCCTTTCTGATAGATAAGCTGGGCTTTTAGTTTAAGATATTCTGTTTGAATGTCAATATATGCCAGATTTTGCACTGAAAGCAATGGCTGTCCCTGTTTTACAGGTTCTCCGTGGCGGACAAAAATCTGATGCACATAGCCTTCCATTGGCAATGAAATATTTACTTTATTTCCCGGGGAAGATTCCACAGTGCCGGAAGCTAAAACAGTAGTTGATAGTTCTTTCAGTTTGAGCGTGTCTGTTTTTATTCCAGCAACTTTTGCCTGTTCAGGTGTAAATTTTATATATCCTTCTGGTGTGATTTCCACTTTAAGCGTGTCGGAAGTTTCTGACGACAGTTCGCTTTCCTTGTTGCATGCCCCCATAAGGAAAGCTATTGCTAAAACAACCAGTAGTATTGATGTTTTTACGGTTTTCATATTCTTGTGTTTTTGATTTTTATTTATAAGTGTAATAATTTAATGTGATAACCACAGCATTATAGCGGTTAAGTGTTGACAGATAAGCCTGCTCAATAGTCATTGCTTCTTGCAGGTTTTGGAGATATTCCACGTAGTCAATTTGTCCGGCTTCGTATAGCTTTGTGCTTGTTTCCATAATTTTTTCGGCAAGCTTCAAGCCTGTATTTTCGTAATAGTCAAGCTTTTGCGACAGTTTCAGATATTGATCCATTAACGTGTGATATTCCTTGAAAATACGGTTGCTGGCGTATTCATACTGATTTTGTGCAATTTGATAATTGAGTTGTGCAATTTTGACCTGTTTTTTCTGTGAGAAAATCCATAAAGGTACACTCACGCCAACGCTCCATCCTTGAAATCCGCCAACAAGGTCAATTTGCTGATTAAAATATCCTACGGAAATTGACGGGAAAAATTTTGATTTTTCCACGTTTATATTTTGTTGTTCTAATGCCAGCCGACGCCTGTAATATTCCAGTTCAGGATGCTGTCGGATGTCTGCGGTGTCCAGAAGGCTTTTCTTTAACTGGCATTTGAGATTGCCTATCTCCGGGATAAATGTCACTGTATCAGCAAATAACACTGTGTTAAACTTTGACAGGGCAATGTGCAAAGCCAGAGACGCATCTTGATATTGCCACAAAACACTATTGTATTTTTCTTGCATAACAGCGGCTTCTATTTCGGACGCCTCGCCTACATTTGCACGCAAGCGGGCAATGTCCAGACCTTTTTTATACAAATCCACAAACTTTTTTAGATAATCTACTGTTTTATAATGATATATAAAATTGTTATAAGCGGAACAAACTTGAAATTCAAGTTCATAGTCTGTCAGGACTTTTTTCTGCATAATCAGGTCGGTTGCGGCTTTATAATATCGGTTAAGTGCAATTTTTTCCAGAGGGTTTCCCAAATTTTGACTAATGGTGGCATTGTAATCAATAGCGGCAGAGTTAAGCTGTCCGTGTTCATAGCTAAATTCCGTAGTTCCAAGGTCAAAAGTTGAAGCACGGTTGAGGCGTGTTTGCTTAATTTCCAGAAGTGCGTTTTTGTGCATAGGGTTTCTTTCCAGCACCAGCTGTTTAGCCTTTTCTATGGATATGTGGACAGTGTCGTTATTGTGGAACAATGGCACTGGATTAAGGTCTTGCGCCCTGACAGCAGAGGGCATAAGCATAAACAGAGCCAGTATCACAGTGGCTATACCGCCAGCTACTGCGCTTGTGCCATTTCTGCGGTTTTTGTTTTCTTTTTTCAACTCTCCACGGTTTGCATAGTAATACAATATTGGTACAACAATGATTGTAAATACAGCTGCAACCAGTATTCCACCGATTACAACAGTAGCCAGAGGACGTTGCACTTCTGCCCCTGCCTGGTTTGAAACTGCCATAGGAATAAAACCTAATGCCGCAACAAGGGTAGTCAGTGAGATAGGACGTATCATATCAAAAACCCCGTGCCGTATTCTCTCCATTAGTCCCATACCTTGTTCTTTGAATTTATTAAAGGCGTTCATCAACACAATACCATTAAGCACAGAAACACCGAAAAGGGCAATAAATCCAACGCCTGCTGATACGCTGAAAGGCAAACCACGTATCCACAAGGAATAAACGCCTCCTATGATGGACAGTGGAATAGTGCTGTATATTATAATTGCTTGTTTTACAGAATGGAACGTGAAATAAAGTAAAACAAAAATCAATAGTAATGCAATAGGCATAACAATGGTCAGGCGTTTTGTAGCCTGTTGCAGGTTTTCAAACTGTCCTCCGTAGGTTATGTAATATCCGGGTGGCAGTTTAAGGTTCTGGTTGATTTTTGCCTCTATCTCGTCCACAAGGCTTTTTATATCACGGTTTCTGACGTTAATACCAATGGTAATACGTCTGTGGGTATTGTCGCGGGATATTTGCATAGGTCCTGCTTTGTATTCAGGCGTTACTATTTGGCTCAGAAGGATAGGTTCGCCAGAAGGTGTTTTGACAGTCATTTTCAGAATGTTCTGAATATCTTTGCGGTATTCGGGTTTCATACGCACCACAAGGTCAAAACGTTTTTCGCCTTCAAAGACTGTTCCTGCAATTTTACCAGCCAGTGCAGTGTTAATCACTTCATTAATATCCTTGACAGACAAACCGTATTGAGCAAGTTTTTCCCTGTCGTAGCGGAAAATCACCTGTGGCAATCCTGCTACTTGCTCCACTTTGATGTCCGCAGCACCGGGTATGCCCTGTATCATATCTGCAATTTTATTTGCATAGAGGAAAAGCGTGTCCAAATCATCACCAAAAATTTTAATTGTAATATCTGACTTTGCACCTGTAAGAAGCTCATTAAACCGCAATTGTATGGGCTGGGTAAAATCAAAAGTAGCACCAGTTATCACGCTCAGGGCTTTTTTCATACTGTCAGCCATTGCAAAACGGTCTTTTGCCGTAGTCCACTGACTTTTATCTTTCATAATAATCATTACATCAGCGTCTTCCAGAGCCATTGGGTCTGTTGGTACTTCTGCGGTACCTATTTTTGAAATCACAGATTTAACTTCCGGAAATTTCTTTAACAAAATGCGTTCTGCCTGTGTTGAAATCTTTATACTCTCGTTCAGTGAACTGCCGGGCGGAAGTGTAATCTGCATAGCAAGGTCTCCTTCCTCCAAAGACGGAACAAATTCCGCTCCCAGACGTGTGAAAATAAATATACTTGAAAGGAACAAAACACCTACAATTCCCAGAACAAGCAAGCGGTTGTTCATTCCGAATTCCAGTCCGGGCATTCCTATTTTCTGGAATTTATCCACAATTTTATCCGAAAAATTCTTTTTTATTTTTTTATTAAGGAAAAGAGCGGACATCATTGGCACGTAAGTAAGGGACAAAATCAATCCTCCCAGCAGTGCAAAACTGACGGTCATTGCCAGTGGTTTGAACATCTTTCCTTCAATGCCTTGCAGTGCCATAATCGGAAAATACACAATCAGAATGATAAGCACACCAAAAGCGGCAGATTTACCGACCATTTGTGCGGAATAAATAGCGGCTTCATCTGCCTGTGCTTGATTGATTTTTTTATTCAGGTATTTATGATGCAGATAAAATAACATTCCTTCCAGAATAATAACTGATCCATCTACAATAAGACCAAAGTCAATAGCTCCCAGAGACATAACCGAAGCAGAAACTCCGAAAACGTTCATCAATGCAAATGCAAAAAGAAGGGAAAGCGGGATTACGGACGAGACAATCAGTCCAGCACGAATATTTCCCAGCAGCATAACCAGAACAAATACCACTATCAGGGCGGCAATTGTCAGGTTTTCGGTGATTGTGGCAATAACTCTGTCCACCAGTTGCGAACGGTCGTAATAAGGACGGATATGCACGCCCGGAGGCAGAGTTTTTTCAATCTGCTTCATTTTGTGTTTTACTTCTGCCACAACTTTGTTTGCGTTTGCCCCTTTGAGCATCAGGGTAATACCGCCCACAGCTTCGCCTTTTCCGTCTTTTGTCATAGCTCCGTAGCGTGTAGGATGTCCGATACGAACCTGTGCCACGTCGCCGATATGCACAGGCACACCATTACGGGTAGTAATAACAATTTTTTCAATGTCCGAAGCGTCCTTGATAATACCTTCGGCACGGATATATTTTGCATAAGGTCCTTGCTGGATATAACTTCCGCCAGTGTTCTGGTTATTGCGTTCCAGTGCCATTACAATATCGTCAAGAGTGATGTCGTAAGCATTGAGAATGTCAGGGTCCACAGCCACTTCGTATTGCTTGACAAAGCCTCCGAAACTGCTTACCTCAACAATTCCTTTTGTACCAGCAAGTTGACGTTTGATAATCCAGTCCTGAATTGTACGCAGGTCTGTCAGGTCGTAATAATCCTGATATTTTGGGTCCACTTCCAGCACATACTGGTAAATTTCCCCCAATCCTGTTGTGATGGGCATCATCTGTGGTTTGCCATATTCCTCGGGAATATCCACGTTCTGGATAGCTTCATTCACCAGTTGACGTGCCAGATAAATGTCAAAATTATCATCAAAGATAATAGTTACTACTGACAGTCCGTAGCGTGAGATAGACCGGATTTTTTTCATTCCTTGCAGGTTGGCAACTGCCTGCTCCACAGGATAGGTTATGAACTGCTCCACTTCCTGCGGTGCCAGCGAAGGTGCCACAGTAACCACCTGCACCTGATTGTCTGTAATATCAGGCACAGCGTCCACGTTCAAGTTTTTCATACTGTACAAGCCAAGACCTATCCACACTGCCATAAACAGTGCGATAGCCAGCTTGTTCTTGACCGAAAATTCAATGAGTTTGTTAATCATATTATGAAAGTTTGTTTTTTCTTTTAAACACAAATATTGCTATAATTCCTCGCAAAAGAAATACTAAAATATAGTGATTTTTCTTTTAATGTTTTTGCGGGAAAAATCTTACAGAATTTTTTGATAAAGCAAAGGTAAAAAATATTATTTAGAATAATTATTAATTTAGAATTTTTATTAAATATTTTTTTCTTTAATGATGATTTTTCTGATTAATGATGAGATGGATTTTATGCTCTCGCCACAATCCCACAGTTGAAACCGTGGGCTAATCTGCGTCATCCCTGGCGGGATTTGGGTTTTGCCTTGTGGCAAACCCCATGATTGTCATCATGGG
>CAZYSM010000037.1:5856-7464 GCA_964649975.1 uncultured Bacteroidales bacterium
CCCTGGCGGGATTTGTTTTTTTGCCTGTCGGCAAAAAGAGTTTTGCGGAGCAAAACGACGCAGATTAACCCATAAATTCATTTATGGGGCATGGCGGCCACGCCAAAATATCAGTCCCGCGTAGCGGGACGACGCAAAATCGTTTTATGATTTATCTGTGAAACACGAGCACTCAGGGCGAGGAAAAATCATTTCGTATATTCGTGGCTCATATACCACAGAAACTCATTCGTGCATTAGTGGCTTTGTTTTTGCCACGAATAACAGGAATGGAGGCGAATAAATAAGACGGCACTATTCCGTTATTACTAAACATGCTTTATCCTCAGATGCAAAAAGTTTTATATTCTCAGCTTTTTCTCTAATAAGTTTTTCAAGATATTCCGTAGTAATATTGCCTGTTCTTATCCAGATAATTTTAGGTGGAGTGCCTTTGATGGCGGAGAGATTACAAAAATATGCGTCAAATGTGACTATTACATAACCATTTTTCCTTGCATAATCAAAAATTTCAAAATATACCTAGCATTTTCCAGGCCTAATTCTTTTACCTGTTTAGCCTCTGGAAAAATATCCTGTATCCGTTTTATCAAACGGTAAGAAATATTCTGGTCAAAGAGCAGTTTCATTTTTTGCATTTTTCTTTAAAGAAGTATTTTTTTGCTAAATCCCATTAATTTTTTTATGCATAAAATAATCTTTTTTCTTTATCCGCAGCAAAAGCCAGGCATGCATTAATCATTTCCTCGGTTAGCTCAGGGAAGTCGCGTATAATATCCTCCTTGGTCATTCCACCGGCAAGCCACAGTAAAACATCATAGACAGAAATCCTGGTACCTTTGATTATTGGTTTACCAAAACGTTTATTTGGGTCAATCTCTATGTACTTGGTATAGTCAATCATAACTGTTATTATTTTTATTCAAAGTTAATCTAATGTTTGCAAAAATACAATGAAACACAGCCTTATACAAAACAAAAACTTTAACTTTTTATTATGTATTTGTCTTTCCTCTGTTAAAAAAAACTGTAAACTTTATTTAGGACAAGCCCCCAGAAAAAAGTTGGTTATTTTTTCTCTGCCAATTTTTTGAGGTTATATATTGTTTTGTAAGGAGTTTCGGTGATAAAGGCATTTATTATCCAGGCGGGAATATTCTTTGGGTCTGAGAAAAATTCATACGTAAGTTTGGTTTTGTCTCTGCCTACAGGTTCCAGTATCCAATAGCCATTGACTTTTTCTATCCGAACTTTTCCTTTCTGGCGCGGGTATCGGTCAGGCGCGCCTTTAATGCTAATTTTAATTTTTCCGTCATTGTAGTGGTGTATAGTTTCGTAAGTGATTATATCACGGTCTTTTATTCCATATCCGATTTTTATTATTTGATAGCAGTAATAATAGTCCTTGCCTGCTTCAAGTTCACGGGCATAGGACACATTTTCCACCCATCTGGGAGCGTTTTTTATATCCCGGATAACGCGGAAAACTTTTTCCACAGGAGCATTAATTACAGTTATGGTTTTACAGGCTTTTAGATGTGTATCTGGCATTGGCTTAACATAGACTTTTATTCCATTTTTGTCCTTTGCAAGTTGCCATTGGTTTTG
>CAZYSM010000037.1:7564-9590 GCA_964649975.1 uncultured Bacteroidales bacterium
ATTTGTAAAAATTTTGTTATAAATTTTGCAGATTGTTAATAATCATTCATGAGAACAATGAAAAAATCATTACTATTATTTATTACCCTTTTCTCGCTATTCATTATGCGATCTCAATTTCCAAAAAATGATGTTTTCATAAAAGATTTTTATCCTTTGCGTACGGTAATAAAAGTTCATAAAGACATTCCTATTATTGCTATAGTCCAAAACGATAAAGATATTTCTGTTGATATCACTGCTCATCTCACATTGCCATCTGGTAGTGAAGTAGTTGAAGGCAATATCAATCCACAAATTTTAGTTACTGCTGGTGACACATCACTACTTAGATGGACAGTCAGATTTGACACTACCGGGAATTTCCCAATAACACTTAAAATCAGCGGTCCGTTCTATGCAGAAAAATCTATTACCTTGCATGTTACAGATAAATATTGGAGGCAGACACGGTTTCTGCTTAGCGCATATAATCCACCTTATTGTTGCCAGGGGCCACCATATCTGGATACAGTTTTTACATATTATAAAAATGCAAATTTTGATATCTTGCTATGGGTACGGGATGATGATTCGCTAATACACATGGTGCACAAATACCATTTTAAATACCTGTTAGATGTAGGCGATATGCTGGGCGAGGATGTTCTACTCGGAAGTGAAAACGCCAGTCCCCCGGATATTACAGAAGCCCAATTGAGACAGTTGGACTCCCTGATTGATAAGTATAAAAACGACGCTCTGCTCATTGGCTATTATCTGTGTGATGAACCTTTCCCTTCGGGATTTCCTAATATTGCAAAAGTTATTGCCCGGATACGCCAGCGAGACCCACAAAGAATGAGTTTCGTCAACCTATGGCCATATTTTGAAGGTGAAATTGGTGACGATGGATACATTGAAAATTTTATTCGTATGACCAAACCCGAAATACTTAGCTACGATAGATATAATTTTTACAACGATGGAGATGACAATATTGCTTATCTCAAACAAATACGCAGGATGAGGAAATTTGCTTTACTGTATGACCTGCCATTTTGCAATATTGTTCAAGCAGTAGGAACGAACGGCGTAGAAACCGGAGAGGACATTAGCTGGCGCACGCCAACGCATGCCGAGCATCGTTGGCTCGTCTATACATCCCTGACTTATGGTGTTCACGGATTAATCTGGTTTCATTGGGATCATCCATGGGGCGTGACACACAACCCGGACAGAGATACGGTTTATCCTTCTATCCAGAGCCTTAATGCCGAAATAGACAGTCTCAAAGAAATCATGCTACGTCTGACCAGCACTGCGGTTTATCATAGTGACGATACCAGCCTCAATACTGCAGATACTCCGCGCATTGTGATACAGGCGGATGACTTTGCTTCACTCATCATTGGAACATTCCGTGATACCACTGGTTCAGAAAAATACTATATGATTATGAACAAAGACTATAAAAATCCTGTAGAGACACAGATTTTTATCAATTACAAACTTAGTTCATTGCAAACTTTCAATGTGCAGAACAATAGCTGGGAGGAAGTTCCATTTGAAAATAATTCTTACGGATCAATCTATAACCTTCGTTTAGAACCTGGATCCGGCAAGTTATTCAAAATAAGCGGAGAGAGAACGCAACCTATTCATGGGCAGGGATTATTAAACAATTATCCAAATCCTTTTTCTACTAATACGATAATCAAATATTCAGTGCCAATATATGATGAAAACGGCAGTATTGATTTACAAACGCTAAGATATGTGGAAATAGACGTTTATGACCTTAACGGCAGAAAAATTACAACTTTAATAAAAGGAATGCAGGCACCAGGTGACTATCAAATCACCTTCAATGCACAAGGGCTGCAAAACGGCGTTTATTTGTGCCATTACATCACGGATGGATATACACAAACAATCCGATTGGTAGTTCTGCGGTAAAATTCCGCTTGCCGCTGTCTTGTTTTGCCACGGCTCGGCCTGTTTTTGCCTCACGGCAAATAAGGTTTGCCACGAATTACAGGAATGG
>CAZYSM010000037.1:9690-24596 GCA_964649975.1 uncultured Bacteroidales bacterium
GACACGAATAGATAATTTCCGCCAGAGTTTTCTCTGGTGGGGACAATTCTCCCAAGCAGGAGTTAGTATTAACGCATTAGTGGCATTTTGTTCTGCCACAAATAAAATTTTTTAAAAAGCCTAAAAAAGATTTTCATTCTCCATTAAAATGTTTTTGTTTGGTATAACTAAAATCTAAAAACCTTTCTTATCTATGAAAAAAGGCGGATTACTCTTTTTATTTATGCTTGTGGCAGGGAGTTTCTTTGCCCAGCCATGGATGAAGTATTTATCCTCTGGCGCCAAGACCAAGCCAGATTTTTATCAATTGCAAAAGGCTTTCAATAAATGGGAAAAGGACAATCATATCCAGCAAGGATATTTTTATCGTAACGGAAAGAAAATTAAAGCCCTGGGCTGGAAACAATTTAAACGCTGGGAATATCTATGGGAGGCACGTGCCGACAAAAACGGACAATTTCTTCCTCCTACTTATTTGTATGCACAATGGGAGAAATTCAAAGCTTCAGGCCCTAAATCCCTTATGCAAGGACGTTGGCGGATCTTAGGCCCTATAACCAAGCCGCCAACTTACACAGGCCAGCCTAATGGTCTGGGCAGGATAAATTCTGTAGCCTTTGACCCTACGGATGAAAATACTTTTTATGTGTGCACCGCCTCTGGCGGACTTTGGCGTACCACTGATTATGGTAAATCCTGGCAATATTTATCTGCTGCCCTGCCAACGCTGGGCACCTCGGATGCTCTGGTGGACCCACAAAATCCGGCTGTTATTTATCTGGCTACTGGCGACCGCGACCACTACGACGCACGCGGAATGGGTATCTGGAAGTCCACCGATTACGGACAGACCTGGACACGTGTTCTTGACTCGGATATGACCGTTAACATGATGATTATGCCTCCGGATAACCATTTGAAAATCATTGCTGGATCTACCTTTGGAATATATGTTACTGAGGACGGCGGCCAGACCTGGACACGGACCCTGGCTGATGTGAGAATAAAAGACCTGGAATTCCAGCCATATAATCCGGACGTTGTATATGCCACGGGTGAAGGACGTTTGTTTAAATCCACAAACGGGGGCTATACCTGGACTGATATTACCTCTCATCTGAACCTGCCTGTACAGGCTACCCGCTGTGTTATAGGCGTTACCCCTGATAATTATAAGAGTATTTACGTGCTGGCTACCAATGATAACGGCGATGCAAGCTCGCCTTTCCTCGGATTGTATCTTTCAACAGACGCAGGCGAGACTTTTTCCTTGCAGAGTTCCAGCCCTAATATCCTTGGATATCAACCTGATGGTAGCGATAATGGTTCTCAGGCATGGTATGACCTGTGCATAGCTGTTGACCCACATAATGAAAAAGTGATTTATACTGGTGGCGTTAATATCTGGAAATCCACAGATGGAGGAAAAACTTTTAAAATATATACACACTGGACAGGTAATGGTGCGCCAGCCGTACACGCCGACCAGCACGACCTGCGCTTTGCCCCGGACGGCCGAACACTTTTCTCATGCAATGACGGCGGAATTTATTACACTTCCGATGGTGGATATAATTGGACAGATATAACAAGCGGAATGTCTATCTCGCAAGTGTACCGCATAGGCCCCAGTGCACATGAACCATTCCTGTTTATGAATGGATACCAAGATAACGGAACAGCCCTGGCACAGGGACAGGACAACTTCCTGACCGTTATAGGGGGAGACGGTATGGAGTGCATTATTGATTACTCAGACGATGACTATAAATTTGGTGAGCTCTATTACGGCCAGATATACCGATCAGTGAAAGACGGAAGTTTTCGCAAGATAACAAGCACTATTAAAGATCAGGGATACTGGGTGACACCATATATGTTGAGCTACCAGGACCCGAAAAAAATGCTCGTGGGCATGGTCAACCTCTGGCTGACGGATAATGTAAGATACAATAACAACGTAAAATGGCAAAAGATAACTGATTTTTCTGATGATAAGCCTATTATTGCGCTGGATATGCGGACTAATTCCCCTTATACCATCTATTTTGCTAAAAAGGACGGAAGGCTTTTCCGTATGGATAACCTCAGTAGTACGCCAACAGAACTAACAGCTAATTTACCTTTTACTAATGTCAGCATTACTGGTATTGAAACCAGTGACGATGACCCCGACGTGGTCTACATAACAGGCTATGACAAGGATAATAGCCGGTCTTTTGTGCTTAAATCCTCTGACCGCGGACAGATCTGGACAGATATTACCGGCAACCTGCCAAATGTTTATTTCAACTGCATTGTGCGTGATACTGCCTCGGATAAAAACGCTTTATATCTGGGCACTTTTACCGGAGTTTTCTATACCAACGACGACCTGGGACAATGGATAGATTTCAGCAGTGGCCTGCCTGTGACAGATGTCCGCGAACTGGAAATTTTCTACGGCGATAACCCTGCAGAAAAACATATCAAAGCTGCCACTTTCGGACGAGGTACATGGTACAGTCCTGTTTATCCGGAATATACCACTGATGCAGCGGTTTATATCTACAAAACCGCGGATATTTGTCTTGACCGCCCAATGTATATTGGAGTGGAAAATCTTGGCCAGGATACTCTCACCAGTGCAAAAGTTTATTATACTCTTAACGGAAAAACCGACAGCCTCTTATGGACAGGTATTCTGCCACCTTTTGCACAGGATACTATTGATCTTATCGGTCTGACAGATGAACCGGGTAATTATACGCTTAAAGTAATGATAGCCAGCCCTAATGGCACTGTTGATGAAAATATGAAAAACAATACCACTGCTTTGTCTTACACTATAGATGTTCAGAAACCGGATTATTCCACGGACTTTGCAGGAGGCGTTTTACCACAATGCTGGCAGGCACAGGGTCAATGGACTGTGTCGGATAATAATGCCCGTGGGTTGCAATCAGTATCGGCCAGTAATGGCTATCCTTATCTGGAAGCTGCCCAGGGCACAGTGGATGCTTCACTGATTAGCCAGGCTTTTGACTTGTTCGGTACACGGAAAGTGTATTTGTCTTTTAATCAGTTATTGAAAATGACTGATGGACAGGCAAGTGTTGAGTATTCACAGGACGGCCAGTCGTGGAAGCCAATTTATGTTTTTCGTGGTGATAGAGGGAGTAACGAGTTTGCAGATGTTTTCTTACAAGATATATCGTTTTTAGCAGGAAAAACTCCTGTGTTTTTCCGATTTCATTATTCCGGGCAGGCGCCCGTATTATGGGCTATTGATGACTTTTCTGTAAAAACAGCTCCGGATGACAACCAGATAACAGATGAAGTGCTGGTATATCCCAATCCTGCCACAACAACGGTAAATATAAGCTTCCGTAAAGAGTATTCCTCTGTGTCTTACCGTCTTATCTCTATGGATGGAGTGGTTATCTACCAGGGACAGCAAACGTTTCCGGAATATTTGACCATCCCCGTAAATGGCATGGTAAGCGGATTTTACATTCTGGAACTCACTTTGCCAGAGAAACGAATAGTAAAAAAATTGTTTATTCAGTAAGTCAAAAAGGCACATTTTTGCGCCTTTTTTGTTATTTTACCTTCAAAATTAATTTGCCTTATGGTAAAAAAATCAATTTTGTCTTTTGTTTTGCTTGTGCTTGTCTGGGCTTTGCCAGCACAGAACGTAATTGTGGTCATAATAGACGGGGCACGTTATACCGAGACTTTCGGAGATACAGCGCGCCGTTTTGTTCCGTATATGGACAGCCTGTCGCATTACGGAACCATAATTGACAAATATTATAACCGCCATAAGACTTATACCTCTCAGGCTATTCCTGCCCTGTGGACAGGATCATGGGCAGGCACTCGCGACACAATCATAGAGGGACAAAATACCCAATACACTTTGCGTCCGAGCGTGTTTGAATATTACCGCAAGCAGCGCAATGCTCCACTGGACAGCTGTATATATACGCTGAAATATGTTTCATCACTGTGGCGTCAAAGTTTCTATACTGGCTATGGGCCTGATTACTGGCCAATGACTGTGAGTGAAGGTGCGTCGGATATAGAAGTGGAACAGCGTACAAAGCAGATTGTGCAGGAATATCATCCGCGTTTTCTGTGGATGTATCTGGCAGATGTGGACCACGCCGGACATACTGGCAACTGGGATTATTACACACGTGCTATTGAAATAGCAGATTCGCTCGTTGCCGATCTGTGGAACTTTGTCCAGCAGGATGATTTCTACCGCGGTAAAACTTATCTACTTGTTACCAATGATCACGGACGGCATGATGACCAGCACGGCGGTTTCCAGAATCACGGATGTAGCTGTGAGGGATGCCAGCATATAATGTTCCTTGCCCTGGGTCCGGATATAAAACGTAATTATGTTGGGCATCAGGAATATGAAACACAGGATTTTGCCGTTACTGTGGCTCATATCCTTGGGGTTAATCCGGAATATGCTGATGGCAGGGTAATTGATGATATTTTTATGGATAGTACTTCTGCTGTAGGGGAGATTAATAGCAATTTGTTGAAGATTGATAATAGACATATTTATTTCACTCCACCCAGGCCAGGAAGGTATTTTCTTTCGGTTTATTCCATAGCAGGGAAAAGATTATTTTTTAAGGCTTTTTTGTTGAAAAATAATAACTTGGAACAGGATTTGCCTGTTTTGCCAGATGGAATTTATTTTTTGTCTATAACTGGAGAATATAATTATTTGACAAGCAGAAAAATACTCATTTTTTAATTTTCTGTTTATGAAAAAATATTGGCTTATAATATTATCCCTTTTTAGTTTTATCCTTGCTCGCGGGCAGATTGGTTTGCCTTTTGTAAGCTCGCTTTCGCCCGATGAGTATAGTTCCAATATGCAGATATGGACCATCAAGCAAAGCTATGATGGTAGAATCTGGGTTGGCACAAGCAATGGGTTATATATCTACGATGGGAACAATTGGTTGGGATATGATTTTGGTAGACATGATTTTATAGTGCATTCCCTGGATATATCCGGCGATACTATCTGGTACGGATCTGTAAGCAGCATGGGATACCTCACCCCGGATCTGTTCAAAAAATTTATTAATCATCCTATTGATGTTGATTCGTCTTTGCGCCATTCGTTTACTAATATCTGGACGGTGCGCCAGATGGGAAACTATGTTCTGTTCGTTTCTGATACAATTCTTTTTAAATACGATAAAAACAAAAGGAAATTAACAAAATTCCTCACAGGAAATTTTGTATTTCTTTCCCGCTTGAAATCTGGGATTTTAATTGCAGATTATCCTTATTTTCACATTTTTTATCCCGGAAAAGACAGTCTAAAGAACTATACTCTTAATGTACATACTCATATACTGAAAGGTTTTGATTATAAAGGAGACACCGTAGTTTTATTTAGCGATGACAGAATAATTTTATATGACTTGAGAACAGAGAAAATTATAAAAACAAAATATTACCGTGAGATAATTCCGAATTCAGAGAATATAACTGTTTATACAGCTGAAAAACTGTCCCTGGGGTATGCAGTTGGTACCGTAGGAAATGGATTATATATTCTGGATGATAATTTCAGACTTTTATACCATCTGGTACAGGATAACGGACTGGCTACCAACACCGTTTTAAGTTTGTTTGTCAGTAGTGATGGCAATTTGTGGGCTGGTACCTCTGATGGACTTAGTTTGATAAGGACAGCTCTTCCTTTCCGTATCATAGACCGGCGAATGGGTATGAAGGGCCAACCTTATAGTGTGTATGAGGACGATTCCTTGCTGGTCCTGGGTACTAACATTGGTGCTTATCTATTAAAAAATAATGGCTTGCAGCTAATAAAAACGCCGGATGGTGAAGTGCCAAGGCAAATATTCCAGATAAAAAGACTGCATTTTTCCGATGGATTGTCGCCTGTGGTGCTGGTCACAAACACAGGATTGTATATGCTAAATACTTCGGATAAGGCCGTGCAATTTTCCGATATTTTCACCTATTCGGTGATGGATCCGTCTACGAGAAAAGATGATTTGTATTTCATCGGAGATAATATTTTGTACTTACAGAGATATAATCACGGGACTTTTGCCAGGCCTGTTAAGATTGCTACTCTTGACGATTATTACTATTTGCTTAAACCAGATGGCAATTATCTGTGGTTCACTGCTTTGTATTCCCATAAAGCTGGATATTTTGATTTAAAGGATTCTACATTAAAAATTTTCTCTACTGATACGGCTATTAATGGCAGTGCTATACTGAATGGTAAATATTACCTGCTGACCGACAGAGGATTGTTTAAATATGATTATAAAAAGCATGAACTTGTAAAAGCCAGAGTATTATTAAATCGTTTTCTGGGTAGATATAATATCCTTGATGCTGTGGATTTGGGTGGGGGCATGTATGGTATTTTGGCCTCAGTAAATGACAAAAGCCGGTTTTATTTGCTGACTGTAGAGAATAATAAGATTAGCGTGGATTCTGTTTTATTTTCGCCATTGCCTGGTGTGAATTATATTTCCTATTACGGATCAAAGTTATGGCTACTGACCAAACGGAAATTTGTTATTTATGACCCTCAGGCTTATTGTAATATTAGTGCTGAATATAAACCTTATATAAGCGAGATAGTTATTAATCAGGATTCGGTGTTACCCATCACATCCTTTTCCTTGCTCAATAAATTGCATTTGGTACTGGATTACAAAGACAATAACATTACAATCAGATGCGGTTTTCCCTCTTATATGACCGAGCGGCCTGTACAGTTTTCCTATTGGCTGGAAGGAGTAGGTAAATATCGTTGGTCACAGTGGAGCAATAGTCCGGATTTGCAACTGAACAATTTACCTGATGGATATTATACCCTGCATTTAATAGCCCGTAATGAGTTCGGACAGGAAAGCCCGGAAGTGAGATTTTCTTTCAGGATAAAACCACCATTCTATAAAACTTTTGTAGCATACGTCATTTATTTCCTTCTGCTATCGTTATTAGTATATGTCATTGTCAGATTACGTTATCGTAAGTTAATTAAAGAGAAGGCCCTGTTAGAGGCTCTGGTGGCCGAGCGTACCAGAGAGATAGAAGAACAAAAACAACAGCTTTTGTTCCAGACAGAAAAATTAAAGCAAATTAACAGTCAGCTGGTACAAAAAAACGAGGAAATAAGAATGCTTTTCTCGCAGATGGAGAAAACTCATATTAAGGTTATTGAAGATCACAGGCACCTTGTGGAAAGTATTACTTATGCGCGTATTATAATGTCGTCATTGACCAAAAAACAAAGGAAATTATCTTTGTATTTTCCCGACCATTTTGTCTTTTTCCGTCCCAAAGATATCATAGGTGGTGATTTTTACATTTTTGAAAAAGTCAAAGATAATCTTATACTCAGCGTGGGCGATGCTACTGGGCACGGAGTATCAGGGGCTTTGATGGCTATGATGGGTTATACTTTATTGTATCAGATTTTTGCAAAAGGTATTACTGTGCCTTCACAAATTCTGGAAACACTCAGACAGGAAATTATCCATAGTTTTATTGACCAGGTAGATGAAAATAAGGTTTATAGCGGAGTGGATATGGCTTTGTGTTCTTTTGATATTAAAAATAAAAAATTGCTTTTCTCTGGTGCTTACCTTCCTCTTGTTATTGCACGGGGAGAAGATTTGCTGGTTTTGCCATATATTCGAACCACCGTTGGATACTGCGATTATATCAAAGACTTCACAGACCAGGAGGTAGAACTCAAGGATGGAGATATGATTTATTTGTTTACTGATGGTTATTACGACCAATTTAACAAGGATCTTACAAGCAAATTTTACAGAAAACGTTTTTATGAATTGCTGAGGTCAATAGCCAATCTGCCTGTACATGAGCAATATAGAGTAATTGAAGAAACTTTTGAAAATTGGAAAGAGGACGGACTGCAGACTGATGATGTTACAGTATTAGGTGTAAAGGTAGATTTCTCGGTATGGGATAGATTTTTAGAAAATACCAATGAGGAAAATAATTGATTTTTTGTTTTTTATTGACAGGAAAATTTTTTATTTTAAAATGAACAATTACCTTTGGTATTCAAGTAAAATATTTTTATGACTAAATTTAAGTTTTTAATACTGTTTTTTGTTCTCTTTTTAGTGTTTAACGCTTTTTCCCAGCCGGGAATTCCTTCCTTGAGAGGATTTAAACCATCTGATTACAAGGGATCATCGCAGATATGGAGTATTGCCCAGGGAAGTAATGGATTAATGTATTTTGGAGGTAATGATGGTATTTATATTTTTTCCGGACAGGATTGGTATAAATATGATTTTGACGGTAAGGGCTTTACTGTCAGATGCCTTGATTTTGACAACGATACTCTATGGTACGGGAGTATTGGTGATTTTGGATATCTTTTGCCTGATGTAAAAAATGGTTTTAAGTATGTAAGCCTTGCCTCGCACCTGGATTCCTCGCTTAGTCACAGTTTTTCCAGTATTTGGTCCTTGAAAAAATCTGGTGGTGAGGTGCTCTTTCAGGGGGATACTATTATTTTCCGTTATGACGTTAAAACCAGAAAACTGGATACAATCCTCACCGGTAATTTTTATTTCCTTTCCCGCCTGGATAGCGCTATTGCAATTCCTTCTTTCAGTAAATTTTATTTGTATTATCCTTCTTCGGATACAATTCTCGCATATACAATTCCGCAAAAAGTATGGATATACCGGATATTAAAATACAGGAATAATATTGTTTTAGTATTCACAACAACAGGGATGATTTTCTTTGACCTTACTACTGGCAAAACTGTAAGAACATACTCTTTCAAAAAAGATATTCCACCCTTATACGGTAAAACTTTGTATAGCTTTGAATATTTGTCTGATTTTGATGCCTATGCTATCGGTACTGTGGAAAATGGGATTTATATTATTGATTTACAAGGAAAAATAAAATATCATTGGGATAAAAAGCATGGTTTACGCTCAAATACTGTGCAATATCTATTTTCGGACAGGGATAATAACCTCTGGGCTGCTCATTCCAGTGGTATTACCCTGATACGTACTGCCTTACCTTTCCGTTTTCTGAACGAGAGTTTTGGTTTTGAAGGTATGCCTTATTCACTTTTCCAGGATAATAAAAATTTATTTGTTGGTAGCAATCTGGGAATATATCGCTGGGACGAAAACAAATTCACGCCTTTGAAAACATCTGATGACTATCAGCCTCAGCAGGTATTCACCATTAAGAAGTTCAAATTTTCTGATAACAGGGATTTTGTAATTTTTACCTCAAATTCTGGCATTTATTACATCGGTAAAGATAACCTCGTTCATCTGATAAGTCGCCAGTTTGGTTATAACTTAGCACAATCTCCTTTCCGCAAGGATGCTATTTTCTTTATACAGGATTATTCTTTGTATGAGATTGATTATAAGGATAGTAGCTTCTCGCAGCCCAGACTTTTATACACTTTTGATAGCCATTACACCCTGGCTGATGCAGACGGATCGCATCTGTGGATGGTGGCTTTATACAAAAAACAATTCGGATATTTTGATTTAAAGGACTCTTCGGCCAAAATAATTGTCTCGGATACAAATGTTTCCGATGTGCATAATATTGATAACCACCCTGTGCTGCTCACCGACAAAGGATTATTTGAGTTTGACTATTCAACAGGGAACTTTCACCTTTTATCTTCACCTCTTAACGGCTTCCTTGCCAATAAGAGTGTGGTAGGCCTGGAAAAAATTAAATCCCGTGTCTATGGTGCATTAGTTAGTTATAAGGACTTCACAAAGTTTTATCTTATCAACATCACTGATAAAGGACTGAGCATTGATTCCGCTACTTTTGATGTATTACACAATCTTTCGGATTTCTCATATTTCGGAAATAATATTGTGTGGTTTATCGGCGACGAAAGTTATATAAGCTACAATATGGATTATTTTTGCAACTATTCACCTCATTTTAAACCTTTTATATATGAGATTGTCCTCAATGACGATTCTTTGATCTATAAAGCACCTGGCGATATCCGCGCTTTATCTCTGGATCTGGCATATAAAGATAATACCATTACGATAAAATATGCTTTACCAAGTTTTTGGGCCGACCGTGGTGTAGAATTTTCCACCTGGCTGGAGGGACACGGCCGTAGCGGATGGTCACCCTGGATCGGAGAGACCAAAAAAGAGTATATGAATTTACGTGAAGGACATTATACCTTCCATCTAAAAGCCAAAAATGAATTTGGCCAGACTACTGATGAAATAGCTTTTGCATTCCATGTAAGGCCACCTTTTTATAGAAGTATAGTTGCTTACGCAATATATCTGCTTCTGATTTTGCTGGTAATATATTTAATTATCCGCTGGCGTCTGCAATCTCTGGTAAAAGAAAAAGAAAGACTGGAACAATTGGTACGGGAGCGTACTGCCGAAATTCAACAACAAAAGGAAGAAATACTTGCCCAGGCTGAAAATTTAAAGCTGGTAAATCAGGAGCTGCGTCAGAAAAACGAAGAAATTAACACTATTCTTGAACAGCTGGAACAGGCTAATATCCGCATCCAGGCCGAGCACAAACATGTTAAAGACAGTATTGCTTATGCCCAGAAGATACAAAGTGCCCTGATTGAAAAACAAAATTTGTTATCAGAATTTTTCCCTGATCATTTTATTTTCTTCCGTCCTAAGGACGTTATTGGAGGTGATTTCTACTTCTTTGACAAAGTGGAAGATTATTTAATCCTGGGATTGGGTGATGCTACGGGGCACGGCGTTCCAGGCGCTCTGATGAGTATGATGGCCTATACTTTGTTATCTCGTATTATTGCTGCCCAAACTGTGGATCCAGCAAAAATCCTGCAGGAATTAAAACAGGAAATCATTAACATATTCAGATCTACTGATAAAAATCTTCCCATATACGACGGTCTGGATATGGCTCTTTGTACCTTTGATACTGCACACCATAGATTGATTTTTGCAGGTGCTCATTTCCCGGCTGTTATTATACGGCAAGGAGAACTTATTGAGTTAAAAGGAGTTAAATCCTTTATTGGCTATTCTTCTTATCATAAAGATTTTGAAAACAGAGAGTTTGATCTGCAAAACGGTGATAAAATTTATCTATTTTCCGATGGTTTTTATGATCAATTTGGTGGAAAAGATAAATTTTCAAAATTCTACAGAAAACGCTTTTATCAACTACTCAAAGAAATTTCTCATCTGGATATGAAGGAGCAATATAGAATACTTGCCCGTACATTTGACGAGTGGAAAAGTGATAATATTCAGACAGATGATGTTACCGTTTTGGGAGTAAAAGTGGATTTTTCGGCATGGGATAAATAAGTTTTTGTTAAAAAAAATTACTCTATCTTTTTATCAGGATTTTTTCCTTCCATTGTTGTACTTTTGTGAAAAATTAAAATTTTGTCTTTTTATGGATGATAAACTTTTTGAAGTTTTTGTTTCCCGTTTCCGTGCCGAAATTGAGCCGGAAAAATTGTATCTATACAGATATGGACGGTTGTTTAACGTGATGGATTTTATTGTAGAGATAGACCTGAAGGAAAGTTTTGAATTTCTGAAAAAGGAATTTAAACTAAATGAGGGAAATATTTTACATAAGTACGAAGTAGTTGAAACCGAAACCGATAAAGAAAAATTACCTAAGGATGATGTGATTTATATGCTAAATCAGGAAAACTCTAAATATATCCTGGATTTGCCTGATAAACAAATGATTATATCTCTGGAAGAAGACGAGGTCAAGGTTATATATTCTGATTTAACCCTGGAAAATGAAATAAAAGAGTTAATAAATCGTCTCCCGAAAAAGAAAACCGAAACTTTTGAAAGCAAATTCTTCATGGTTTATGCTTCCAAATTTGATGAGCTGCGCCTTAAACCGTTTAATGTTAAGGAAGTGGAGGTAACTGTGGAGGACTTTTATAATGATGATTTTGTGGAGGTGGATAAAGCAATAAAGGATTTTCTCAATGATGACAAACGGGATGGTATTATTTTACTGCACGGCACTTATGGTACTGGCAAAACTACTTATCTCCGTCATCTGATGAAAACTGTTAATAAACGTTTTATTTTCTTTCCACAGCACCTTGCCCACCGTATAAGTTCACCAGAGCTGCTTGATTTTGTTTCCAAGTTGCGTAATAGCGTGCTGGTTATGGAAGATTGTGAGGACATACTCAAACCACGCGGAAGCGGAAATGCTGCTAACGAGGCTCTGGTCAATCTGCTTAACCTGGGAGATGGCTTATTGGCTGATGCCCTGAGCCTGAAAATTATCTGTACCTTTAATGCACGTGTAGATAAAATTGACCCGGCTATACTCCGGAAAGGACGTCTGGCAGTGCAATATGAGTTCCACCCTCTGAAAAAGGAAAAAGCTGAAAAGCTGGTCAAAAAGTATAATCTTCCGGTGGAAGTGAAAGGAGATATGACACTTGCTGAGATTTTTATTAAAGACCAGGTAGTTAAAAGGAAACAAAAAGCAAATCTCGGTTTTAAAGCTAACTAATTCAATGGGGCTGCCTCAGGGCAGCCTTTTTTGTTTCTATATTTTTTGCTAATTTTATTTGAATATTATAAAGCGTTTATCTCATGAAGCGTTTGTTATTTATGCTTATTCTTTCCTGGTACATTCTTAATTCCTATGCCGGAGAATATAATGTCAGTGCCCCTTCCGGGAATATTTATGTAGTTTGTGCTACCAGACCACAGTCTTTGTCATTAAAAATAAATCTGGATAAACAGAAATTTTTCAGCGTGAATAATATAGCATTGAGAATCAGTAATAATAATAGCAATGAAAATTTAAGAGTTTTGCAAGTGTTAAAGGAAAATACTGTTGAATACAACGGACTGCTATTGCGTTTTACCAACAAGCTGGCCTGGGAAATACGTGTATTTGATAATGGAGTTGCTTATAGATGGATTGCTAACTTTCCTGATAGTATAAAAGTGCTTGATGAAACTATGCTATTGAATTTTGATGCTGTAGATACTGTATTTTTCCCACAGGAAAAAAGCCTTATCTCGCATTACGAACGGAAATATTTAAAGATAACTCTGGCAGATATAAAAGACGGATCTTTTGCCTCATTACCTGTGCTGGTAAAATCATCTGCCGGATTATGCCTGATTTCTGAGGCCGACCTCTATCGTTATCCCGGAATGTTTTTGCAGAAAAAGGATAGTGTTTTATCTGCTCTGTTTCCTGCTTTTCCGCTGGAATTACGTCCTAAGTTGCCGAGAACTGACCGTGACCAGAAAGTTGTCAGGCAGGCGAATTATATTGCCAGAATTAACGGAGACCGTACTCTGCCTTGGCGGGTATTTATTATTGCGGCTCAGGACAAAGATCTACTTGCTAATGATCTGATTTCTAAATTATCACGTCCAAACTGGCAAGTATGGGACTTTTCCTGGGTTAAACCTGGAAAAGTAGCCTGGGATTGGTGGAATGCCCGTCAGTTGGAGGGTGTGGATTTCAAACCTGGAATTAACACCAAAACATACAAATATTACATTGATTTCGCTGCAAAATACGGATTGGAATACGTTATTTTTGACGAGGGTTGGTCCAGAACAACATGGGATTTACTCCATTTCCGTCCGGATATGGATGTAAAATACCTGATTGAATACGCTAAAAGCAAAGAAGTGGGCATTATACTCTGGACTTTGTGGGGACCGCTTAACAAAAATATGACTACTGTTATGGATAGCTTCGCTGCCTGGGGTGCAGCTGGAATAAAAGTGGATTTTATGCAAAGGACTGACCAGCCAATGGTGGAGTTTTACGAACGAACTGCCCGGGAGGCTGCTAAACGTCATCTTGTAGTAGATTTTCACGGAGCTTTTAAACCTTCAGGACTGCGCCGGGCTTATCCTAATGTCTTATCATACGAAGGCGTGATGGGCGCAGAACATAATAAATGGAGTAAGCGGATTACACCAACTCATAATGTTACCCTGCCATTCATTCGTAATGTAGTAGGACCAATGGATTACACCCCAGGCGGAATGCGTAATGTTACGGCTAAACAGTTTTCTATTAGCTGGAAACATCCACGGGTGATGGGTACGAGGGCTAATCAGGTGGCAATGTATGTGATCTATTACAGTCCGTTGCAGATGCTGGCTGATAGCCCTACTGAATACGAGAAAAACGACGAGACTACCCGTTTCATCGCCCGTATTCCTACAGTATGGGACCAGACTATTCCTCTGGCCGGTAAAGTCGGCGAATATGTTGCTATAGCTCGACGCCACGGACAAAAATGGTATATCGGTGTAATGAATGGAGAGCATACGCGTAAGCTATCAATAAGTCTGAATTTCCTCCCGACTGGCAGAAAGTATAAAATGGAATTTTTTGCAGATACCACCCTTTCGGCAGATCAACCGACAAAATACCGCACTGGTACAATGATAGTAAACAGAAATTCTATTATTGATATTAATATGTCATGGGGCGGAGGCTATGCTGCTATTCTCACACCAATTCCGTGACTATAAAACATACAATCACATTGAACCCAAATGACTAAGGATTAATACCTAACAGCCAGGAAAATGAGACAATCTGTGGCCAGTGGTTCAATGTAAGGCCACTAAATAGTTTTCTGTTAAAAAAGTATGGTAGGATTGCTGTCACCAGACAAAACTCTGGCGGGAATGATTTTTTTATTTGCCTCCATCCGTGTAATTCGTGGCAAAAACAAAGCCACTAATGCACGAATTATTTTTATTGTGGCGGTTAGCCACAAAATCAGTCCCGTCAGGGACGACCCATTCCTAACCCATGATGACAATCATGGGAATTGCCGCAAGGCAAGATGCAGTCCG
>CAZYSM010000038.1:0-1428 GCA_964649975.1 uncultured Bacteroidales bacterium
GGTAGCCTTTGGACATAAGGATTTCAATGACTTTACGAGAGGTCTGGCTCTTGCCGCAACCTGTGCGGACAGCACCTACTGCAATGACTGGTTTGGTGCTTTTTATCATTGTGCGTTTTGGCCCGATGAGGTTAAAAGTGGCACCAGCAGCATTTACCACAGCGCTGAGGTTCATTACGTACTGGTAAGGAACATCACTGTATGAAAAATAGCACTCGTCAACATCCAAATCCTTAATCAGCTGCGGAAGTTCATCCTCGGAATAAATCGGAATGCCATTGGGATATAATTTGCCAGCAAGCTCTGCCGGATATTTACGGTCGTCAATGTGCGGAATTTGTGTGGCAGTGAAAGCCACTACCTCATATTCTTCATTATCACGGAAATAAGTGTTGAAGTTGTGGAAATCGCGTCCTGCGGCACCCAGGATAATAACTCTTTTGCGTTTCATAATAATGTGTTTTAAAGTTTTGGTCTTATTCAAAGATAAAATTTTTAAAATTCTGTAAAAATTAAATAAATCATTTTTTACGGCATCCTTAAGTAAAACCTGTTTCGCACTATATACTTGTTGCCCGAAGCATTTGCTGTTTATTGTTAAATTTTTTCATTTTTAGAGAAATGGCTTGTGTATCCTATTTTATTGTTGTTAATTTACAATAATGACAAAATTGTTTTTATACCTCCCTGGATAAGTTAGTAATAGGCTTTTTAGTGCGGTGTAGAGGCGCAAATCATATTTATTATGAAAATTAAATTTTTATTTCTTGCAACATTGATTTTTTTCTTTGTTGTTCAGGTTAATGCACAGCGGACATCTGACATTGACGGATCTAAGGATTATCCTCTGGTTTCCCGGTTTGATGGTTCGTTTATTGAATATTACAAAGTGGTTAAATGGGATGAATATAAACTTCCTGTTTTTGAGAATGATCCAACCAAACTCAATTATGATAACCCACTGAAACTTGAAGGTAAAATACAACGATGGCAATATTCTGTTAGTCCTGATAATAATCCTGCCTATGTTATGAAAAATTTTGAAAAAGCATTTAAAAATGCAGGATTTAAAATTTTATTGGAAGGGAGGCCAGATGTGGATTTTGATGGAGGTTCTGCAGGGAATTTTTATTACAATTATTATGGTGACTGGGAACATCTTAACCTTAAAAGATTTGGTTTTGCCTATGATCCTATTGGCGAAAATACGGCTTTAATAATTGCAAAAACTACTTCTGAAGGTAAAGATATTTATGTTGTTGAGATGGTTAGTGCTTTCTCTAACACCACGTTAATTACCCAGGATGTTATAGAGGTTGAGGCTGCAGAAACAGGAAAAGTATCTGCCAAAAGTTTGCAAAAGGGGATAGACAAAGACGGACATATCGCTGTGTATGATATCTTTTTTGATTCTGGCAAGGCGGAAGT
>CAZYSM010000038.1:1528-23936 GCA_964649975.1 uncultured Bacteroidales bacterium
CGCACTATATACTGGTTGCCCGAACGCGTTTTTTCTACCTGGTATAATGTGATTTGGTTAATGTGGAATGTGACTGGTTCTATTTGCGAAAAATTTTTTATTCTTTCAATAACGGCAGGGTTTCTCAAAAAACGTATCCTGGCAAAGGTGATATGTGGATAGAAGGTGAAATCTTCTTCGTGCCCCGTGAAGTCTCTTATTGTATGTTCAAGTTTTTCCGCCAGGCCGGATAAAACCGGATTTTCTTTTATTCTGAACCATAGTACACGCGGCATAATATCGTATGGATAAATGTCAACGCCTTCAATGGTAATTTCAGTTTTGGGCGTGGTGTTGATAATAGGAGCAATAAGACGGTTTATGTCAGAAAGGATTTCTATTGGTATCTGGCCTATATACCGTATTATGAGCATAAGTTCATTAAGTGGGTAGAATTTAACTCTTTCCGTTGCAAGGAGTTTTTTTAGCTTGAAATATATGTCTTTGAGAGTTTTATCAGGATTAATTTTTACAGCCAGTAAAAGTGTATATTCCATTGATTGTGTTTTTATACGAATATATAAAATTTCTTTTGGGAGAATTTTATTATTTTTAGGATAAAGTTTTTGCAATGATAATAAAAGATATTGGACATCATACTTGTAGCAGCAAAGGAGGTGAAAAGTTTGTCATTAGAGAAGCTCCTTTTTTGAGTGAGCATGGATTTTTGGGTAAAGGATATTATTTCTGGCAAAATAATCTGGAATTTGCAAAAATCTGGGGTCATAGGCATTATAACGGAAAATATTATGTTTTGGAGTTTGAGCTTAACGTGTATTATGATGAATTGTTAGATTTAGTGGGGAATAGAACCCAAATGATGCAGTTTAAAAACTTGATTTATTCTATAAAACAAAAGTTAGCTGAAAAATTTAAAAATACTCCTGAAAAAAAGGTTGCAATAGACGAATGGGGGATTGGAGAAATTATTGAATATTTAAAAAGGAAAAATATATTTGAGTATAAAATTATAAAGGCAGTAGATTATAGAGTTAGTTATAGGCATTTGGGTAAAGAGTCGTTTTTAAGAAACAAGAAAAATTTTATATTTTTGAATCCCAGAATATTTTATTGCTTTATAGAGAAAAATAATTTATATTTTTCCAATAAAAAACTAATTTACACCAGTGATGGATAAGTTGGAATCTATGTTAAATAAAGTTCTGAAATTAATAGATGATGACCCTCAGGCGGTTTTTGATGAAATTAGTAGCATTCATGACAGTTTTGATGCTGAGGATGTTATTCCCATAGAGGAATATCTGGACAGATTACCTCAGGTGTATGAGAGTATATTTGCTTTTGATATTCTTGACGATACCGAATTAGTGGAAATAGAGGAGAAGCCTTTTTTTGGTGAAATGAAATTTATTGAAAATCTGAAACAAGGTAATTTTACACCAATTTTATCTGCTGCATAAATGGAAGTGAATTCTGAAATAATACAAAGACAAATTACTTTTTTAGGCCTGAAAGTAGTAAAGACTTATTTTCTTAATGATAAGCCTTTTAGACACAATCTCCCGGAGGATTTATCTTTCGGTTTAGGTTATATTATTCATTTTTTTTCTGATAACCCAAGGTCTTTTATTGTTGAGTTTCGTTTAAAGTTTGAAAGTAAAGAAAAAGACTTTATTCTGGAAGTCATTGCAGATGCTTCGTTTGAAACGCAAAAGCCTATTGATGAGAAGTTTAAAAATTCTGAGTTTGTTAAAATAAATGCGCCTGCTATTTCTTTTCCTTTTGTGCGGACTTTTATTAGTAATTTTACTCTTAATAGTGGTATTCCGCCGCTGATTTTGCCAAGTATTAATTTTACTAAATTGTCGCCTAAACAGGTGGTTACTCATTAATAGAAAAAAGGCGGCAGCCGCACCTTTCACCCTTCCCCAGGGCATAGTTTATTTGCGGCGCCGCCTTTGTCCTTTCCAGTCACGGAATATTATTCCGCCTCGCCCAGGTCGCGCAGACGTTGCTGGATGGCTTCCAGAGCACGTTTGAGCCAGCTCTCACGTGCTTTCAGGTAGTTTTTCTCTGTTTCTTTGTCATACGCAGTATAATCCGTCTCGTCAGCCCACCAGGGACCGTATCCCCAGCCATAACCTCCGCGACCCCATCCGAAGCCGCGTCCTCTACGTGGTGCGCGACCACCTTGTGCCCACCAAGGGCCTGTGCAATCTCCCCAAGGCATAGTTGTTTGGTTTTAGGGTTTAAAATTTTCGTCCTTTATGCCACGGACCGCCACCATGGCGGTGTCTGTGTCCAAAGCCATGACCTCCTCCTGGAGGCGACATTAGTATGAGTTTATCCGATGCGCAAACCGGACAGGTTTGCGGTATCTCGTTTATATTTGTTCTGAACATATGTCCGCAATCAGCACATCTTACTATCATAAACCTGAAGCGCACATTCCCGCCTTCAATGACCAGGCGTTTGCCTGTGACTATCATTTCAGCTGTTTTCCTTCGGGCACTGTCAAGCAGTCTGGTAAAAGTTGGCCGTGATATTTCCATCTCTTCCGCTGCTTCCTCGTGCTTCATACCCAGATGGTCGGCCAGACGGATTGCTTCGTATTCGTCTATTGTCATAACTATGGTTTCTATCATCCGGCCTCCTATGCCGACTGGTTTGAATTCCGTGAAGAGTGGTGGCTCGTGTATTCGCCGGTGTTTTTCTGGTCTGGCCATTAGTCTCTCTTATTTTTTTATCAAAATTATGAACATTAGTTCAAAATTGCAAGCTTTTTGAGAAAATTTTTTTATAAATTTTCTCTTATGTAGCTTTGTCTTAAATATTGGCCTATGGAAGTAGAGATTTTTTCAGAAAAAATACTTGTTGCAGGGGTTGACGAAGCCGGACGGGGTCCTCTGGCTGGGCCAGTTTACGCCGCAGCTGTTATTCTGCCCCGCGGATTTGATCATCCATGGCTGGACGATTCTAAAAAGCTCTCGGAGAAAAAGCGTGAGGCCCTTAGGGAGATTATTGAAAAAGAGGCTATTGCCTGGGCAGTGGCAAGCGTGGACAATGAGGAGATAGACAAAATTAATATCCTTAATGCAGCCATAAAAGCTATGCATAAGGCATTAGAGAAGTTGTCCGTCAGTCCGGAAATGATATTGGTGGACGGAAACCGTTTTAAGCCTTTCGGAGATATTCCTTACAAAACAGTAGTGGGCGGAGATGCCACTTATGCTTCCATTGCTGCTGCTTCAATCCTTGCCAAAACGCATCGTGATGAGTATATGAAGAAAATCCATGAACAGTATCCGCAATACAACTGGGCACGAAATAAAGGCTATGGAACACGGGAACACCGCCAGGCTGTGCTTAAATATGGCCTAAGCCCTTATCACCGCCGCCGTTTTTGCGGATTTTATTTTCAGGGTCGCCTGGAAATGAAATGATTATTCTTCTACTATACCGAACAGGTCAAATTCCGTGGCATCGTAGATATTTACTTTGTAGAAATTACCTATTTCTATCCCGTGCTGGGGTTTGATTAGCACTTCGTTGTCAATTTCGGGTGAGTCGTATTGTGTGCGTCCCACGAAATACTGTCCTTCACGCCGGTCTATAAGCACGTTTTGCGTGGTTTTGATTTTTTCCTGATTTTTATTGAATGATATTTCCTGCTGGAGTTCCATAATTTCTGCTGCGCGCTGTTGTTTAATCTCCTCAGGGATTTCGTCCTTGTAGTGTTTCCAGCCGTATGTATTTTCCTCGTGGGAGTATGTGAAAACACCCAGTCGGTCAAATTGTGCTTCCTGGACAAAATCTTTGAGCATCTGGAAATCATTTTCGGTTTCACCAGGATGTCCGACAATAAAAGCCGTTCGTATGGCAATATCAGGTATTTCGGCACGGAAAAATTTGATGAGTTTGCGGATGTCCTCGCCAGTGTGTCCGCGGCGCATCAGTTTGAGCATGTTGTCCGATATATGCTGGAAAGGAATATCTATGTAATGCGTGATGTTGTCATATTTTCGCATAATGGAAATAACCTCTTTGGGGAAAGTGGTAGGATAGGCATAGTGCAGCCTTATCCACGGAAAGCCTATGCGTGCAAATTCTTCCAGCAGTTCTGGTAAACGCTGGCGTCCGTAGAGGTCAATCCCATAATAGGTGGTGTCTTGTGCTATAACAATTAGTTCCTTTACGCCTTTCTGATAAAGGTATTGAGCCTGTGAAATGAGATTTTCAAAGGGCACGGATTTATGTTTGCCTCTTATATCAGGTATGGCGCAGAAAGCACAGTGACGGTCGCATCCTTCAGAAATCTTAATGAAAGCAAAGTGTGAAGGTGTGGATAGCAGACGTTCACCGTGGAGTTCTTTTTTATAGTCCAGGCCAAGTGCCTGAATGATTTTGGGCATATCATTGACACCAAAAAATCCGTCAACTTCGTCTGCCATTTCGTCAGTCAATTCTTGCTTATAGCGTTCAACGAGGCAACCCATAGCAAAAACTTTCTTGACCTGGCCGTTTTCTTTGGCTTCTACAGCGTCCAGTATGGCAGAGATGCTTTCTTCCTTGGCATCCAGAATAAATCCACAGGTATTGATAATTATAGCATCACCAGTGGCTTGTGACGGATTGTCAATGAATTCTACTTTTGCATTGTTTTTGTTAATGAGTGTTGCAAGGAATTCAGAATCAACTGTATTCTTTGAACAGCCCAGAGTTAAAATATTTATTTTTAACGGCTGGGATTGTTTCTTGCGTAATGGTTTGTGGAACATATTGTTATTACTGTGGTGGGATTGAGACTTTGAATTGAGTAAAAAAATACTCTGCCCGAAGGCAGAGTATTTTTGAGAGGATACAAAAAATCCGCTGAATTATTCTTCGTTATTGTTCTTAAATTGCTGATAACGCTTGTAGAATTTATCTACACGACCGGTAGTGTCAATAAGCTGTTTTTTACCGGTGAAGAAACCGTGAGATGTGTTTGAGATTTCAAGCTTAACCAGCGGATATTCAACACCGTCAATGGTGATAGTCTCTTTTGTTTGAGCGGTAGAACGTGTGATGAACACGTGACCGTTAGAGATGTCTTTGAATGCTACCAGACGGTAGTTTTTCGGATGAATACCTTCTTTCATAGTTATGCAAATTTTCCTGATTTTCGTTTACTTTGCAGTTGGCAAATTTAGAACTTTTTTTCGCAAAAAACAAAATACATTCATATTTAAAAAGTTGAAAAAGAATAAAATTTCCTGGTAAAAAATTTACTTTTGGAATGTAAAAAAGGAGGCAAGATATGGAATTTAAAGACTATTATAAAATACTCGGGGTTAGCCCTAATGCTACTACTGAGGAGATAAAAAAGGCTTACAGACGTCTGGCTTTGCAGTATCATCCAGACAAAAATCCGGGGGATAAAAAAGCTGAGGAAAAATTTAAGGATATTGCCGAAGCCTATGATGTTTTGAGCGACCCGGAGAAAAGAAAAAAATATGATATGATTTACAATGGCGGACGTGGTCCGGGTGCTGGCTTCGGCGGTTTTGGAGGATTTAATCCCGGTGGAGGCACCTATTATTACACCACCGGAGACGATGACTTTGACCTGGGAGACCTCTTCGGTGGTTTTTCCTCAGGAGGTTTCTCAGAGTTTTTCAAACAGTTCTTCGGTGGTATGGGCGGGACACGTACCCGCTCAAAGAGAAAGGTTAATAAAAAAGGTGAGGATTTATATTCCCGTGCCGAGATTACTTTGAGCGAAGCTTATACTGGTACCGAGAGGATTTTAATTGTTAATGGGCAGAAGTTAAGAATTAAGTTAAAACCCGGTGTCCGTCATAATCAGCTTTTGCGTATAAAAGGGAAAGGAAGACCAAGTCCTTATCCCGACGGAGAACCTGGTGATTTGTATGTCAGAGTGGAAATTTTGCCACATCCTGTTTTTAAGCGTGAAGGCGACGACCTGTACACCGAACTGGAAGTCAACGTATTCAAGGTGATGCTCGGAGGGAAAGCCCGGTTGCGTACTCTCTCGGGTAAGGAAATTGCTGTGCCAATCCCGGCTGGTGTGCCTTATGGACACACTTTGCGCCTGAAAGGATTAGGTATGCCTGTTTATGAACATCCTTCGCGTCACGGAGATTTATATGTCAAAGTGAAATACAAAATCCCGAAAGACTTGACCCTGGACGAGAAGAAATTGCTTGAACAGGCCTGGAACTCCTATAAAACCCGACATCCCGAGGAGGATATTTAATATAAACTCGCCTGCCATTATACGCAGGCGAGTTTATTTTTTATTCACTGATTTTTTCCTTTAATTTGAGCCGGGCAAAATACTTGAAAAATGAGTGATTTTATTGGCCATAAGTGTGGAATAGCTTTAATCCGCTTGCTCAAACCACTGGATTATTATGCCGAAAAATACGGTTCTTATATGTGGGCTTTGAGCAAGCTTTATCTGCTAATGGAAAAACAACACAACCGTGGCCAGGACGGGGCTGGTCTGGTAGCTATAAAATTTGAATCCTTGCCCGGAAAGGAATATGTATTCCGTGTCCGTTCCAATGCACGTGAACCCATTAAAGACGTATTTAATCAGGTTAACGACCGTATCCGTGAGAAACTTTCAGGTATTAATCAGCCATCGTTGCAATGGATAAAGGAGAATCTGCCATTTGTAGGCGAAGTTATGCTCGGCCATCTACGTTACGGTACTTTTGGAGCTAATGATATAAGCTCGGTGCATCCAGTCCTTTTGCGTAGCAACTGGAAGTCTAAGACCCTTACCCTGGCCGGAAATTTTAACCTTACCAATGTGGATGAAATTTTCCGTGAGTTGCAGGAAAAAGGACAACATCCGCGGGAATATTCTGATACCATCACCATCCTGGAAAATATAGGTTATTATCTTGAACGGCAGAATGAAGCTTTGCAGGAAAAATTCCTTAGTCAGGGATATTCTGCGCGCGAGGCTGCTGCTATGATTGAACAGGAGCTTGACCTGGTGGATATACTCAAAAAAGCCAGTGCCCATTGGGACGGAGGTTATGCCATCGCCGGAATAGTTGGCCACGGAGATGCTTTTGTTATCCGTGACCCAAATGGAATACGCCCGGCTTTTTATTTTAAGAACCACGAAGTTGTGGTCGTTGCTTCAGAAAGACCTGTTATTCAGACTATATTTGAGGTTGACGGGAAAGATATTAAGGAATTAACCCCGGGACACGCGCTTATTATAAAACGTAACGGAAAAACTGACGAGGTGATGATTAATCCACCTAAAGAAAAGAAGTCCTGCTCTTTTGAACGCATATATTTTTCACGTGGAAGTGATGCTGAGATATATAAGGAGCGTAAAATGCTTGGTAGGCTGCTGGTGCCACAGGTGCTGGAAGCTATTGATTATGACCTTGAGAATACTGTATTTTCTTATATACCCAACACTGCCGAGAGTGCTTTTCTTGGACTGGTAGAAGGTATGCGGGATTATCTAAGAGAAAAGAAAATCAAGCAGATACTACAGGATAAAGATAATTTATCCGAGGAAAAATTGCAGCAAATACTATCCATTGAGCCCAGAGTGGAAAAAACTGCTATTAAAGATATTAAGTTGAGAACCTTTATTACTCAGGAAGCTGATAGAAACGATTTGGTCCGGCACGTGTATGATGTCACCTACGGATCTATACGGCCGGGTAAAGATACCCTGGTGGTTATGGACGACTCCATCGTCAGAGGCACCACACTTAAACAGAGTATTTTACGTATCCTGGATATGCTGGGACCGCGCAGGATTGTGGTGGTTTCTTCTGCACCGCAAATACGATATCCGGATTGTTATGGTATTGATATGGCTGACCTGGAAAATCTCATTGCTTTTCAGGCTGCCATCCAGCTGTTAAAGGATACTGGCCGCCATTATATTATCCGTCAGGTTTATGATAAATCTAAAATGCAGCAGCATCTACCCAAGGAGCAGGTGGTTAATTACGTTAAGGAAATTTATGCACCTTTTAGCGATGAGGAGATTTCCGAAAAAATTGCACAAATACTTCATACTGATGACATCCGGGCTGAACTAAAGATAGTATATCAAACTGTGGAAAACCTTCACAAAGCTATCCCTGATCATAAAGGTGATTGGTATTTTACCGGGGATTTTCCCACCCCAGGTGGCAATAAAGTTGTTAATACTGCTTTTATTAATTATATGGAAGGTAAAAAAGGTCGTGCTTATTAAATTAATTGATTATGAGTGATTTCAGATTATTGCTTGAATATATAAAAAAATATTGGATAAATTCTCTTCTGTATCTTGTATTTAATGCTTTGTCTGTTTTATTCGCCCTGTTTTCTTTTACAATGGTAATACCTTTTTTGCGGGTATTATTTAATCCTAATAAGCTTGTAACCAGTTTGCTGCCCTGGACTTTCAATTCCAGAGTGCTCATACATAACCTTAACTATTATCTCAGTCAGATAATTATTCATCAGGGACCAGTAAAAGCTCTTTTGGCAATCACTGTGTTGGTAGTGGTGGCCAGCCTGTTGAAAAATGGATTTTTCTATCTCGGACGTTATGTTATTGCCTCGGTGCGTAATGGTGTTGTCAAGGATTTGATGGCTAATCTTTATAAAAAAATAATTTCCCTGCCCATTGGTTTTTTTAATGACGAACGCAAGGGAAATATCCTTACCCGGATAACCTCTGATACCATTGAGGTGCGCGAAAGTGTGGAAGCTATACATAACTTGGTCTTCCGCGACCCTGTATCCATTTTGTTTTTTACATTTTATTTGTTCTATTTGAGCGTGCCTATGACCATTTTTGTATTGATATTCCTTCCGGTTGTAGGCTATGTTATTGTTACAATTGCCCAGAACTTGAAAAAACGTTCTTATGAAGTGCAACAAGCTCTGGGCGAGGTGGTTAATCAAACAGAGGAAACTATTACCGGCTTGAGGATAATTAAAGCTTTCAATGCCGAGGAAAAGATAATTTCCAAATTTCATCATTTGATATTTTCACTTTACCGTTTGATGAAAAAAGTGGAACGTCGCGTATTTCTGGCACATCCGCTGAGTGAATTCCTGGGTACTATTGTGGTTATGGTCATTATGCTTTTTGGCGGAAGCCTTATCCTGGCCGGGAAAACAGCTCTTACTTCCGAGGCTTTTATTGCTTACCTGGTAGTGTTTTCACAGCTGATAACACCTGTTAAGGCTCTGACAAAGTCCTATTACATTGTGCAGAAAGGTCTGGCCTCAATGCGCCGTATCAAAGAAATACTGGACGTGGATATTGAGATAAAGGAGAAGCCAGATGCACGTCCTATCAAGGAATTTAAAGAGGCTATTGAGCTGAAACACGTCCATTTCAGCTATGGAGATAAGGAGGTATTGTCGGATATTAACATTAAAGTGGAAAAAGGACAAACCATCGCTATTGTGGGTGAATCCGGAGCAGGAAAATCAACTCTCGTGGATTTGCTTCCACGTTTTTATGATGTCACTTCTGGTGCCATCACCATTGATGGAATTGATGTTAGGGATTTTAAACTAAAGGATTTACGCAGCCTTTTCGGAATTGTTAATCAGCAGCCCATTCTGTTCAACGACACCATTGAGAACAATATAGCTTTTGGCATAGACAATTACACGGAAGAAGATCTTATCCGTGCTGCCAAAATTGCTAATGCTTATGAGTTTATTATGGAAAAGCCTGCTGGCTTTAAGGAATATGTTGGCGAGGGTGGAAATAAACTTTCCGGCGGACAAAAACAGCGTATAAGTATTGCCCGTGCTGTGATGAAGAATCCGCCTATACTCATTCTGGACGAGGCTACATCTTCGCTGGATACCGAGAGTGAGAAACTGGTGCAAGATGCTTTGAATAATCTTATGCGTAACCGCACATCTATTGTAATTGCTCACCGCCTTTCTACAGTTAAGAATGCTGATAAAATTTATGTTATTCAAAAAGGCCGGATTGTAGAGCAGGGCACGCATTCTGAACTTATTGCCCTTGGCGGATATTACAAACGCCTGGTGGATATGCAGAGCCTTGGATGAGTTATTGCTCAAATAGTTCTTCCAACACTTCCAGTGATTTAATTTCTTTGAATTTGTCAATGTGAAAGTGGAAATAGTTTAATAGATTTTTTAGCAAAAGGTTTCTCTCGGGGCGAGGAATTTTGATAGAGTCAAATTCCGTGATGCTTTTGTTAAGTAGTTGGCTTAAAATCTGGCTCTGCAGAGAATCTAACGTAAGGGTTGCATCGTAAATATCAGTGAAAACACCTTCCTTGAGGCTGAAATACCTGTTTTTATCGGATAAATTATTTTTGGGCTCAATACCCAGATGGCGCATAAGCCCAAGCAAATACATAATATGGAAATTACCGTAATTGTTTTGTGACAGGTCAAATACTTGTAGGCTTTTGATAGTGTAGTCAAATAAATCCTTGTCTTCTATATTTTCCAGAAGCACGTTATCCAGCACTTCGCTCAGAAAAATCATAATAGCTTTTTTGTTGAAATTTATTGGAATGTCAGTATAACTTATTGATAATGAAATGTCTTTTATTTTTGCTAAATTACGGTTTTGTTTGTGGTAAAAGATTATATTAACCGGATAAAGAGGTTGTACTATACCACGGAGAACTTTTCCACGGGTTCTGGAATTAATTCCGTAGAGAATAAAAGATTTTTTTCCGTAATTTCGTGTAAAGATTGTGACAATATTGCTTTTGTCATTATATTTTATTTGTTTTAGAACTAAACCGTTATCTTTTTCAATCATTGCAAATTTCTATTTATGAAGATTTTATTTGTAACAGACCGTAATCTTACTCACGACACGCGTGTTTTTCAGCAGTTGCATTTTGCTACTTCTATGCTCTATAAATCTGATTTAATAGCTTTTTATAGTCCCTGGGCAAGGGAGATAGAGCAGAGGCATATAAAACTTGTCCAGCCACGTCGTTATTTCTATCTTTCGCGTTATAATGTTCTTTCGTCTTTCACCCGGGATTTTACAAATCTAATTTATCCTTTATTTAAAAACAATTTGAAAATAGCAGGTTTTTCCCTGGATGCAAAATCTTATGCTATATGGCATAAAATCAGGAAGATAGCTGGTGAGTATGATTTGCTGATAGCTCACGGATTGCCAGCACTGATACCAGTATATTTTGCTCACCGAAAATTTAAAGTGCCTTTTGGTTTTGATGCTGCAAGCTTTGTCCCTGAGAAACATATTAATATGGACGAAGAGGAATTCATAAAAATAAGATTTCTTTTGAAGCGCATTCTACCCTCAGCTTCTTATTTTACTTATGCTACTGATTTGGTTGGGCGTAAGATTATAGATTTTGTTGGACTTAAGCGTTTACCTTATCATTTTTCACTTTCTAATGCTTATGATGAAAGTTTTTTTAGTTTCCGTCCCTCTTTTAGTGATAAAGTGGAATTTGTCTGGCTGGCTCAAAAAGTGGATTTTTCCGCTGACCTGGAGTTCATCTTACCTTCTCTGGAGAAATTCCGCAATAAAATACACTTGAATATTTTTGGAGAAGTAACCCAGCGCTTCAAAGAAAAGGTCTATCCACGCTATAAGGATTTTATTGTCTTACATCCGCCAACTTCTGTTGATTTGCTTATTAAGTCTATTGCTAATTTTGATGTGGGACTGGCTATTTATCTCTCTTATATATCGCCAGAAAAAAATTATACCATTACAAATAAAGTTTTTCTGTTTGCTCAATCCGGTTTATTTGCTCTGGCTACTGATACAGTAAGTCATCGCATATTTTATTCTGATCATCCTTCGTTGGGTAAGATTGTTTTGCCTAATATTGATAGTTTGAGTGAGGCTGTGGCAGAAGTCATTGAGAATATTGACCTTATACGTAGCGAAAAACACAAACGGTATCTGTATTCAAAGAGGTTTGCCTGGAAATATGAAAGTCAAAAACTTTTGAAAGCATGGAATTTTCTAAAAAAATAGATGTCTGTTGTTTCAGAGGAATTATCAATTTTTTTTATCACACGGGATCTTATTTTATTTTTCTGTGGAGGATAGTGCAAAAGCCCGAAAAATCCATGCCTTATTTCAAACAGATTGTTCGTGAGATTGACAAAGTTGGAGTATCTTCTGTAATACTGGTAATGGTTATTTCCGCTTTTATGGGTGCAGTAATTACCCTGCAAACAGCTTTTAATCTTACCCTTGCCCTTATGCCAAAATATGTTATCGGTCTGGGTGCTCGCGACTCCATGCTACTGGAGTTTTCTTCCACTATGATTGCTCTTATACTCTCGGGTAAAGTTGGATCTAATATTGCTTCCGAAATAGGTTCCATGCGAATATCCGAACAGATTGATGCTCTGGAGATTATGGGGGTTAATTCTGCGGGTTACCTGGTCCTGCCCAAGATAGTGGCTTCCTTGTTTTTCTTTCCTCTGCTTACTCTTATGAGTATGATTATCGGTATTATTGGAGGATATTTTGCAACTTTCCTGACTGATTACGTGACTACGGCCCAATATATTGAAGGCTTGCATCATACTTTTAATCCTTTTTATATTACCTATTCCCTGATAAAAATGTTTGTCTTTGCTTTTATTATTTCCAGTGTTTCCTCTTACCAGGGTTATTATGTAGCAGGTGGATCCGTAGAGGTTGGCAGGGCAAGTACCAGAGCAGTGGTTTATAGCGATGTGCTGATTTTGTTGTTTAATGTTATCCTAACAAAATTATTGCTTGAATTATAACGTATTGGATATTTTTACTGCTTCGTCAATGCTTCGGACTGTTGTAATGGGAATGTTTTTCTTCAATGGTTGGAAAGGTCCGAAAAAATTATTGAGAGTATTTTGTAAAGAATTTCTGTTTATAAGGATAATATGAGAAATGTTTAAGTTATCCAGAAAATTAATTGTTTCGTTTTTCAGTTTTTTACTATAATTTCCATTAAAATCTATTATTAATACAATTCTTTGATTTTTAATAATTTGTTTTATTATGGAGTTCAGTTTTGCCAGTTTTTCCAATTTAATATTTTTGGAATTGAATTTAATATTTAAAATTTGTTTCTTTCTATTGTAATTTATTGTAGCTAAGTTATTTATGATGATGTTATACATTTATAAAATTGTTTTTCTATTTTAGCAAATTTACAAAATTGTAATCATAATTATTTTATAATGATTTTAAAATTATAAAAAATGGAAAAATTAAAATTTCCTCATAATCCGACTTTAAAACAGTTGCAAAATTATGTAAAAGATTTGACAAAAGCACGTGGATGGGACAAAAACAATGATCTGGAATTGTTCCTACTTTTTTCCGAGGAAGTTGGGGAGCTGGCCAGGGCAATAAGGGACTATCGTGGGCTTTATCAAGAACCAGGCAGAGATAAAACAAATCTGCAAGAGGAATTTGCTGATGTATTGAGCTATTTGCTTGATTTAGCCAATTATTTTGATATAGACCTGGAGGAGGCTATGAGAAAAAAAGAGGAAAAAAATGCCCGCAGGACTTGGAATTAGTCCTCGCCTTCGGATAAACGGCGTTTGACTTCGTCCTCGGGGATTTCTTCCCTTTCCCTGGCGATGTTAATTTCTTTCCACAATATGTCTTTCAGCTGGGTAAGGCCTTCCCCTGTTACCGAGGATATGAAAAGCCAGGGTACGTCAAAATTGACGGATTGGCGGATTTCGTCTTTAAGCTCATCATCCAATAAGTCAGATTTGGAGATGGCAATTACACGGCGTTTTTTTAGCAGCTGAGGATTGTATTTTTCCAGTTCTTTAAGCAATATTTTGTACTCTTGTTCATAATCCCTGGCATCAGCAGGTATGAGGAAAAGCAGCACAGCGTTCCGCTCAATATGACGCAGGAATCTTATGCCCAGACCTTTTCCTTCGGCAGCTCCTTCTATAATTCCCGGAATGTCTGCCATTACAAAGGATTTAAAATCCCGGTATTGTACAATTCCAACTTTTGGAGTAAGCGTGGTAAAAGGATAATCTGCTATTTTGGGTTTGGCGGCGGTTAGCCTTGATAGTAGGGTTGATTTTCCTGCGTTAGGAAAGCCCACCAGTCCAACGTCGGCCAGTATCTTAAGTTCAAGAATAACCCAGCCTTCGCGGCCTTCCTCACCGGGAGTAGCAATGCGTGGAGTTTGGTTAACCGGGCTTTTGAAGTGTGTATTGCCTTTTCCGCCTTCTCCGCCACGGAAAAGGATTTTTTCTTCACCATCCTTGGTTATTTCCAGCAGGATTTCTCCGGTTTCGGCATCTTTGGCTACAGTACCCAGTGGAACTTCAATTACAATATCCTTTCCGCGTGCGCCAGTACGGTTGCCTCCTCCGCCGGGCTTACCGTTTTCAGCTTTTATATGTTTCTGATATTTAAGATGTAAGAGTGTCCACATTTGTTTGTTGCCCCGTAGGATAATATGGCCACCACGGCCTCCATCTCCTCCATCCGGGCCACCCTTGGGTACGTATTTCTCCCTGCGGAAATGTACTACTCCGTCACCACCTTTGCCAGATTTGAAATATATCTTAACGTAATCTATGAAGTTAGATGTAATTGGCATTTTTCTATAAAAAATTTAAAAAATTTGATAGAAACCTTAAACTTTTTGATGTCTTATCCGTATTTGTTATTAGATAATAATAAATTTGTATTAGATTTGTTCCGCAAATCTACGAAAATTAAAATTATTAATTATGAAAAATTTTACCAAAATAATTTTTCTGTTAACTGTCTTTTATTTAGCTGGTTGCGCTCCTTCTCCAAAGCAAGCAAGTAAGTACAATAATATGCTTATATCACAGCAAAGAGCTGTGATTGATAAGATGGACAATCTTATTGCCAGTTTTACTACTTATAACTCTCAGGAGATGCACGATGCTTATAATGCCCTTATTAAGCAAATAAACCATTCTCTGGATACTCTGCAGAAGGTCAAGGCTTTTGACGGTAGCACGGAATTCCGTGATACCACTATAAAATTAATCCGTTTTTATAAGCAAGTGTCTGAAAATGAATTGAGACAAGTTATGGATCTTTTGTCAAAACCCCAGAATGAATATACAAGTGAGGATGCTGTGAAAGTTTCGCGGCTTATGATGGAGGCACAGGATAAAGTTTCTGCTGCTAACGAACGGTTTAAGAAATATCAGGAGAGTTTTGCCAAAAAATACAATCTTTCCCTTACTCTGAAACAATAACCGTTTTTGTTTTTAATGTAAAAAAGGGACAGGCAAGGCCTGTCCCTTTTTTGTATTTTAACTGGCTATTTGATCAACAACTCTTTAAGTTCGTCTTTTGTTTTGTATGTGGCAATCACATTCCTATCACCCCAGGCATCATTTATCCTTGCTACTGGTATCCAGAATTTTCTTTCCTTTACAAATTCAGCAGGATAGGCTGCTTGCGAACGTGGATAAGTATGATTCCAGTTATCTGCAACTAATTCATATACTGGATGAGGGGCGTTTTTCAGCGGATTATCTTCTTTATCCAGCTTTCCTTCCTTTACAGCCATTATCTCGTTGTATATTGTGATCATTGCCTGAATGAAGCGGTCTAATTCTTCTTTACTTTCGCTTTCAGTGGGTTCTATCATCAATCCGCCTACTACAGGGAAGGAGACAGTGGGCGCATGGAAACCGAAATCCATAAGACGTTTGGCAACATCAATTTCCGTGATGCCAAGCGAATGTTTAAACGGACGGATATCTACAATAGCCTCATGGGCATTCCAGCCTCTATCGCCGGAATATACTATTGGGAAGTATTTATCAAGTTTTTTAGCCACATAGTTAGCATTGAGCACAGCTACTTCAGTTGCCCGTTTGAGGCCCACTGCACCCATCATTTTTATATATGCATACGAAATTGTCAGGATAAGCGGGCTGCCATACGGAGCTGCTGCTACTGCGGAAATAGCTTTATCACTGCGGCCTGTATTAACTACCGGATGAGACGGCAGATAAGGTTTTAATTTTTCCACTACACCAACAGGCCCTACACCAGGACCGCCACCTCCATGCGGAATGGCAAAAGTCTTATGTAAGTTCAAATGACCAAGGTCGGCGCCTATAAACACAGGATTTGTATAACCTATCATGGCATTAAGGTTAGCGCCGTCCATATATACCAGGCCGCCGTACTGATGCACGATGTCGCACATTTCCTTGATATGCTCTTCAAAAACACCGTGTGTGGATGGATAGGTTACCATAAAACCTGCCAGGCGGTCTTTGTTGGCTTCTGCCTTCTTTTTCAAGTCTTCAAGGTCAATGTTACCTTTTTCGTCGGTACGTATTACTTCCACTTTCATTCCAGCCATAGCAGAGCTGGCAGGATTGGTGCCGTGTGCCGAAGCTGGTATAAGCATCACATTACGTTGGGGCTGTCCATTATCCCTGTGGTATGCACGGATGACCATAAGGCCTGTGTATTCACCTGCTGCGCCAGAGTTAGGCTGAAAACATATATCCGAATATCCAGTGATGGCAGTCAGGTCTTTCTTTAGCCCTTCTATTAATTCCTTGTATCCCTGTGCCTGGTCCTGCGGAACAAATGGATGAAGATCTGACCAGTGTGGGTCAGTAAGGCTAAGCATACTCACAGCTGAATTAAGCTTCATGGTGCAGGATCCCAAAGAAATCATTGAATCAGCCAGAGAAATGTCTTTCTTTTCCAGCCTTTTGATATAACGCATCATTTCGGTTTCGCTACGGTATTTGTGGAATACTTCCTGCTGCATGAAATCGTCTTCGCGCAGGAACTTACTGTCAAAGGTTTCTATTTCCTGGATGTCATGGATAGGTTCGGTATGACTTCCTGCTGCCTGTGCGAAAATTTGTATCAAAGTATTAATATCTTCTACGGAAGTTATTTCATCTACCGACAGACCTACATGGCGCTTGTCCTCAAAGTATCTAATATTTACTTTGTGGCTTAGTGCTATTTCCCGTATTTTTTCTTGGGTGACATCCTGAGGAAGTTCTATTTTCAGAGTATCAAAATAATTTTTATTTAGCTGTTTATATCCAAGTTTTGATAATATTTGATCCAGGGTTGCGGCTTTGGCATGTACTTTAAAGGCGATGTTACGTAGTCCCTCTGGTCCGTGATAAACTGCATAAAATCCGGACAGATTAGCCAATAATGCTTGGGCTGTACATATATTAGATGTGGCTTTTTCCCGGCGGATATGTTGCTCACGCGTCTGGAGGGTCATACGGTATCCGGGATTGCCAAAACGGTCTTTGGATATACCGATGATACGGCCTGGCATTTTTCTGACATACTTCATTCTGGTGGCAAAATATCCAGCATGAGGTCCTCCGTATGCCATTGGCAGACCAAAACGTTGAGTGCTACCAAAGACAATATCAGCGTCCCATTGTCCTGGAGGTGTGAGTATAGCCAGGCTTAGAAGGTCAGCTGCCACTGCTACCAGGCTTTCGTTATCGTGAGCTTGTTTTACAAAATCTGAATAATCATATATTTCTCCATCACTATTAGGATATTGAACTATAGCTCCAAAGACGTTTTCGTCAAATGTGAATTTCTCAAATTCGCCAATAATAAGCTCTATGCCGAAAGGTTCTGATCTTGTTTGCAAAACAGCCAGTGTCTGTGGAAATATTCTTTTATCAACGAAGAGTTTGTTTGATCCTGCTTTTTTTAATTTAGCTGAACGCAGATTATACATCATACTCATAGCCTCGGCAGCGGCAGTGGCTTCGTCCAACAGAGAGGCGTTGGCAATTTCCATCTTAGTTAGCTCAACAATGGCTGTCTGGAAGTTAAGCAGAGCTTCCATTCTACCCTGTGATATTTCAGCCTGGTAGGGTGTGTAGGAAGTGTACCATGCCGGATTTTCCAGTACATTGCGCTGTATAACAGGTGGCATCATGGTTCCGTAATAGCCCATTCCTATAAATGAACGGTAAAGCTTGTTTTTCTGACCTAATTCCCGCAGATGATTTAATATTTCATATTCCGACATAGGTGAATCAAGGTCCAGGGTCTTATTAAGCTTTATATTTTGAGGGATAACCATATCCATTAACTCTTCCAGTGATCCTATGCCCAGATCCGAAAGCATCTGGTAGATCTGATCTTCCGAAGGGCCAATGTGGCGGAAAACAAAGTTATCATGCAGCATTTTTCCGTGTTTTAATTTTTCCGCAAAGTAATAAATACTTTATCAAAAAAAAATTTGTTCTATTATGCTTTTGGACAATTTGTTTAATATAATTTTGACATTTTTTTATGGAAAAAAATTAACTTAGTTCTCAAAATTAATCATAGCTTATGAAATATAGTTTGAAAAATGATTATTCCGAGGGAGCTCATCACACAATTTTAAGGCTTTTGGAAGCTACTAATTTTGAACAATTAGAAGGCTACGGGCAGGACAAATACTCGGATATGGCCAGGCAGCTTATTCTCAAACATTTCAATGGCATTGAGGCAGATATACATTTTGTTTCCGGAGGTACTCAGGCAAATTTAATTGTGCTTGGTTCCCTGCTGCGTCCGCATCATTCAATTATTGCTGCGCAAACTGCCCATATCAATGTACATGAAGCAGGAGCAATAGAACTAACAGGGCATAAGATTAACGCTATTACCACGGAAAATGGGAAAATTACCCCCGAACAAATAGAGGAGGTTTTAGCTTTACATCCGGATGATGAGCATATGGTCAAGCCAAAACTTGTTTTTATTTCCAATTCCACGGAGCTTGGGACTATTTATACCAGGAAAGAACTTGAGGATCTTTCAGAATTTTGTTTCAATCATGGTTTGTATTTGTATATGGACGGCGCACGTCTGGGATCGGCTCTTATGGCTGAAGGCAATGATTTGACGCTGGCTGATATTGCCCGCCTGACAGATGCGTTTTATATTGGGGGCACAAAAAATGGATCTCTTATAGGGGAAGCGATTGTAATCACAAATCCGAATCTGAAACAGGATTTTCGTTATTTTCTCAAACAGCGTGGTGCCCTTCTGGCAAAAGGAAGGCTAATAGGTTTACAGTTTTACGCCTTATTTAAGGATGATTTGTTTTTCTCTCTGGCTGATCATGCTAATAAGATGGCAAGGCAGTTAGCCCAGGGCATACGTGAATTGGGCTTTAATTTTCTTACTGATTCTCCTACCAATCAGATATTTCCTATATTGCCGGATGAAGTTATTAATAAACTTTATGAGCGTTTTGATTTTTATATATGGTCGCGCTATGATGAAAAGTCTTCTGTAATACGGCTTGTAACCTCCTGGGCCACACCTGAGAAATGTGTAAATGAGTTTTTGGAATATTTGCAGGGGTTGTGATAAGAAACGGGCTGTTCCAAATATCCTCTGGAACAGCCCGTTGTTATTGATGATTGGCGAATATTATAAAATCAGCATAGCATCTCCGTAGGCACCGAACCGGTATCCTTCTTTAACTGCTGTCTCGTATGCTTCCATAATCAGGTTATATCCACCAAAAGCAGCGACTATCATTAGCATAGGTGTTTTGGGTAGCTGGAAATTGCTTATTAGCATTGTAGGGATTTTAATCTGATATGGCGGATAGATGAATTTGTTTGTCCAACCTTCAAACGGTTCCACACGAGCTGTGGTCGTAGTGGATGTTTCAAGGGCTTTTACGACAGTAGTTCCTACGGCGCAAACCTGTTTTTTATTATCTTTGGCACGGTTTATAATTTCTGCGGTTTCTTCAGGTATATACATTTCCTCTGCATCTATCTTGTGTTTGTTCAGGTCTTCCACTTCTATGTTTCTGTAGTTACCCAGGCCAGCATGGAGAGTTATTTCTGTGAATTCCACTCCTACCAGTTCCAGTTTTTTCAGTGTGAGCTTGGAGAAATGCATGGCAGCAGAAGGGGCTACTACCGATCCTCTAACTTTAGCGTAAGGATGGGCGTGACGTTCTATGTCATCCCTGGTTGGTTCACGGTTGATGTATGGAGGTAGTGGAATAGATCCGAGTTTATCAAGTAATTTGTAAAATTTGTCATCATCGCCCTCATATAAGAAACGAATCGTTCGCCCACGAGAAGTTGTATTGTCAATCACCTCTGCAACAAGACCTTCGTCAAAATACAATTTATTGCCTATACGTATTTTCCTGGCTGGATTAACCAGTACATCCCACAAGCGCTGTTCACTATTGAGTTCTCTCAAAAGGAAAACTTCAATATCTGCTTCTGTTTTTTCTTTTTTTCCTTTTAGTATAGCCGGGAAAATAGTACTGTTGTTAAATACCATTACATCTCCTTCCGAGAAATAATCAATAATATCCTTAAACTGGCGATGTTCAATTTTTCCTGTTTTGCGATCTACCACCATTAAGCGGTCTTTATCTGGGTCTTCCGAGGGATGCATAGCTATTAGTTCCTCGGGTAAGTAATAGTCAAATTGTGAGAGCTTCATATCGTTGTTTTTTTATTTTAGATTTAATTGTTGCAAAAAGTCTTCTATGCTGATAGCTTGATTTATAGAAAATTGACCAATTTTTGTGCGCCTGAGTGCAGTAAGATAAGCGCCAGTATTGAGTTTTACCCCCAGATCGTAAGCAAAAGACCTTATGTATGTTCCTTTTGATACAATTAACCTAACAGTCAGTTCGTCAGGCAAAGATAATGATAAAATTTCAATTTCTTTAAATTCAACTTCAACAGGTTTCATTTCAAAATCTTTTCCTTGCCTTGCCAGCTGATATGCCTTTTTTCCTTTAATTTTTTTTGCAGAGTATTTTGGAGGAATTTGCTTTTGTTTTCCCAGAAAATTTTTTAATGTTTCCTCAATTAATTTTTCTGTGAGATGGCTGGTTGGGAAAAATTTATCCGGTTGGGTTTCTGCATCATACGAAGGTGTTGTTGCTCCAAATTTTATTGTTGCAATATATTCTTTGTCAAGGATTTGTAATGAATTAATTTCTTTAGTTTTTTTTCCTGTAGCAATAATTAACAAGCCAGTGGCCATGGGATCAAGGGTGCCCGCATGGCCTACTTTAACTTTTTTTCCAGTGTATTTGCGGATAGCATTACGTATCTTTGCTACCACATCAAAGGATGTCCAGCCTTGAGGCTTGTCTATCAGTAATATTTCTCCTTTTTCAAAGTCGTACATATATATTTAATGTGTTAATCCGTAAATTATTGCAATCAGGGCAACAATAAATGTATAAATTGCAAAATAACTCAGCTTGCTTTTGCGTACGATATTAATCATAAATTTACATGCTAAAACTCCTGATATAAAAGCAGTTATAAAGCCCACTATTAAGGCTGTTATACCAATATCGTTATTTACTCCACTCCAGTCCTGCCCCATTAAGTCCACTATGTTAGCTCCTACAACAGGGATTATTACCATTAAAAAAGAAAATTTGGCTACCTGGTTTTTGTCATTACCCAGGAGAAGGCCTGTGGAAATAGTCATACCTGAGCGGGAAATGCCTGGCAGGATGGCAATAGCCTGGGATATACCTATTATAAAAGCATCCCAGTAGTTAATCTCCCGCTTTTTATCTTTGGCTACTGTTGTTAAGCTCAAAACTGCTGTGGTAATCAATAGCATTATTCCAACAAATAGAACATTCCCAGTGAACAAATTTTCCAGCTGATCTTTGAATAGTAATCCGACGATGCCGGCAGGTATGGCTGAGATTAATAGTTTCACTATGTACTGGTTATCCTCATTCCATTGCAGAGTAAATGGAGCTTTTAACAGGCGTAGTATTTCTTTCCAGAATACAACTATTATGCTCAGTACGGTTGCTCCATGGACTACTACTGTGAATAGCAGGCTGGGTTCGTGTATTCCCAGCAGGGCTTTTCCCAGTTCCAGATGTCCACTACTACTTACTGGCAAAAATTCTGTTAGCCCTTGAACTAAGCCTAAAAGAAACGCTTGAATAGTATTCATCTATTTATTTTTTGTTGTTTGAAATCAAAAAAAAACATCCACAGAGATTTTTCTCTGTGGATGTTTCATACCATAAAAGTAATAGTAATTAATTAAAACTTTGATATTTAAGGAATCCCTCACGTGGGTTAATTGTCATTACTGGAATTTCGTATTTATTAGCTATGATTTTCTGTTCTTCAGCTCCAAACATAAAGTCCAGTGTTTTCGGATTACGAGTGGTCGTAACCATAATCATTGCAGCATCAATCTTGTGAGCAAATTCTATTGTTTCATCTGCCAGATCGCTCCCTTCCAGTTTTTTGATATCATAGGCAATACCTTTTTCATCCATAAATTCTATGGCTACTTTGATATTTCCGTAAATACGTTTCTTAGCAATACGGTCTGGGTCCTCTATATAGCAGAGATAGAATTTTGTAT
>CAZYSM010000039.1:0-23825 GCA_964649975.1 uncultured Bacteroidales bacterium
AATTGACATCGTGCCAGACAAAGCCAAAGCAATAACAGAATACCAAAATCAAGACACAGGCATAAAACAGGCAGTGATAGAAATCGTAAAAAAAGCAAAACAATATCTCGGAAAAAAATGATAACTTTGTAAAGGGCGAAGGATTAAGTTAACCGCTAAGACGCTAAGAAACGCTAAGGAAACTTTGCGAGCCTTTGCGCTCCTTGCGGTTAGGAATAAAACCGCTAAGACGCCAAGAAACGCTAAGAAAATCTTTGCGAAACTTTGCGTCCCTTGCAGTTAGGACTAAAACCGCCAAGACGCTAAGACGCTAAGAAAATCTTTGCGAAACTTTGCGCTCCTTGTGGTTAGGAATAAAACCGCTAAGACGCTAAGAAACGCTAAGAAAAGACTTTTGCGAGCCTTTGCGCCCTTGCGGTTAAACTAAAAAAACACTCAGCTATGGCAGACTTAAAAGCAATACATAAGGAATTAGACCTTATCCAGGACGTTATAAAACGTATGGCAGACAATTCCTTTAAAGTCAAGGCGTGGATGATGTTCATATTCGGAGCTGTGCTGGCTCTGGCAAAAAGCGGATTGCTTTCCTCCATAGGAGGCGTAGCCGGAAACGACGATATGATGGGCTATATAGCTTTATTCTTAGTTGCTACTGTTCTGGTTTTCTGGTATTTAGACGCATTTTTCCTGCGGACAGAGAAACTTTACCGTGAGCTTTACAAGTGGGTTGTGAATAATCGTCCGCACACGGATGCTTACCTCTATGACCTGAACACTTTTGTCCGCGAGGTGGACGGCAGGCAGGATAACCTGCTGGCACGCACTCCGTCGGTCTTTAAGGTTATGCTGTCCAAAACACTGTTGCCGTTTTACATTCTGCCCCTACTTTTGAGCCTTTTGATACTGTTTACTGTGTAAGCATTAGCTAAAAAATAACTGCACGAAGGATCTGCCGGGCACCCCGCTACATTTATTCGTGTTAATTCGTGTAATTAGTGGCTAAATTAAGCGCCACGAATTCTCCTCCTTAGAAAAGGAGGCTGGGAGGATTGATTATTTTGTTAGCCACGAATGTATGAATGTTAGTATTTTAGTGATTGAGATTAAAATCTATACAGGAAAAAAGACTAATTTTTTGTAGTTTTGGAGAAGGAAACAAAATTTTAAATTTATCCCAATGGCTTTTTTGAGAATAGAAAGGAAGAAGTCCGGAACTTATATGCGAATAGTAAAGAGTTATCGCGTAGGTAATCAGGTCAGGCATAAGACAATCCATTCACTCGGGAAAGCTGAGGACTATACACCACAGGAACTTGTAGCTATTGCAAAGAAATTAGTATTATTGGCCGAAGAGATCCTGGAAAGAGAAAAACAAAAGCTTAAAGAACAAGGAGAATAAATTTTTAAAATTAAAAACTTAATCTTATGCAAATAGATAATTTCAAGCGAGTAGCAAAAATTACCATAGCATACGGTGTGCTGTTAATAATTTTTATTGTCCTTTTTTTGTTCAGCTTTTTTGAGCCATATTACCGGAATATTTACCTCGTTCTTGCAGGTGTCTTTTTTGCTGTTTATTTGTTTTTGCTTTTATCAAAACCTCATTTCTTTTCCCTTGAAGAAAAAAATTCCACCCTTATAATCCGTTTTTATAATCCCCATCCATTTGTAGGTAATTACCGCCAGATAAAAATTCCTATCCAGGAGTTTGATGGTTATGAAGTGCGCAGGGGTTTATTTGGTCAGCGTCTGGTGTTTAAAATCCGGCGTGGCAAGCAAACCGGGCATTACCCACCATTGAGTATAACTGCTTTGAACAAAGAGGAAAAGCTGCGGCTTTTTGATTATTTAGATAAGATTAAACCCCAGGAGTAATACAAAAATTATTAGTGATATTAAGATAATATTTTTCAGATAGCTTTTGAGTTTTATTTTCTGGAAAAAGTAAGCTGCAGGTATGCTCACTGAATAAACCAGAGGAAATATTGGTTTTTCGCTGATAAATAAATTTGCCGCAAATGCATTTAGCTGGAAAATAAAAATTAACCAGAATATCTTTCTGATTTTTAGAGTAAAAGAGTTTTTTTGCGCAATAAATATCATCAAGGATAGGAGAGCAAGTATAGCCAGATAGAGCCAGATAATATTGTATTGGTGGTTGTATGATATAAGATGAATGTCAGTCAGTCTATCCCATACCTGTGCAAAGCTTTTGTGCCACAAAAGCATTTCGGCAACAGATCCAAGGTAAAAAGCTGTCAGATAACCTATAATGGTAATAATAATTTTTTTTCCGGGCTTAGAAGTAAAAAGAGCTGCCAGGATAAGAAAAAATCCCATAATCATTAGTGGAGGGTAAATGAAAATTATAATGCCGGTTAAAAGACTGATATTCAGAAAAAATGTCACTTTTATTTCTCTGGCAGAGTTAAATTTCATCAGAACGATAAATAAAAGATAGGTTATTATAAGAGTGGAAACAAAAGGAATAATATGCATATCCGGAGATAGGACCAGGAAGGAAGACATTAAAATAAAATATACTCCAAGGTTTTCCTCCCCCAGGGGAACTTCCAGAGTGGACATTATGGGCAGGGATAATTGTAAGACAATGAAAAAAAGCAGGAAAACAACAGAGGTATATAATAGTCCGTATGTGTGGAAAGGATAAATAATAAGCACAGACAGAATTAGCGAGATAATCAGATTAATGATATTTCTTTTACTTAAAAATTTGACCAACATTTCATTTAGCTTTTATTCCCAGCGTCCGGCAATAGGAAATCCGCATTTATTGCATTTGCCGTCTGGTGTGAGGTTTACTTCTTTTATTTCAAAGCCGATGCGTGAGATTACTTTATTGCCACATTTTGGACAAAAAGTGCTTTCGCGGGGATGTCCCCAGACATTTCCGATAAGTGGATATTTTATGCCTGTTTCCAGGGCAATTTCCACAGCTTTTTCCAGTGTCTCGGTAGGTGTTGGAGGAACATCTGTAAGTTTATAAGCAGGGTGAAATCGGCTAAAATGCAGAGGACTATCAGCAAATCCGTTGTCCACCAGCCACTGGCACATATTGCGTATCATCTGGGCGTCGTCGTTATATCCGGGGATAATGAGATTTGTAATTTCCACCCATACGTTGTGTTCACGGAGGATTTTCAGGCTACGCAAAACATCGGCAAGGCTTCCGCCGTTAAGGCGTCGGTAGATGCTTTCGTCAAAGGATTTGAGGTCTATGTTGGCAGCGTCAATGTATGGTGCCAGTTCCCGCAGAGGTTGTTCGTTGATATATCCTGCCGAGACAATAACGTTTTTTATTCCGCGGCTGCGCGCAATTTTGGCAGTTTCCAGGGTATATTCATAGAAAGCTACCGGGTCGGTGTATGTGTATGCTATTGATTGCGAACCTGTTTCCTGTGCTTTTTCCACAACTTGTTCCGGAGGGAGGTAATAATATGGCAGGTCGGTGGGCGATGCCTGTGATATTTCCCAGTTCTGGCAATTTTTACAATGCAGGTTACATCCAGCAGTGGAAATGGAAAAAGCCAGAGATCCGGGCAGGAAGTGTGCCAGCGGCTTTTTCTCAATGGGGTCCACGTGGACAGCCACAGGATTGGCAAAAGCTATGGTGTATAATGTGCCATTGTTGTTTATACGCGTGCGACACGGAGCAAGTTGTCCTTCTCGCAGCACGCAGTTATTAGGACAAAGTGTGCATCTAACCTTATTATTGTCAAGTTGTTCCCAGTATTTGGCAACAATTTTAGTTTCCATTGGGCTGATTGATTAACAACCAGATACCTGCTCCGGGATGTTTGGCAAGATATTGGTCACGGGCTTTTGCCACCTGTGTTAGAGTATCATATCCTCCTATGCTAACGCGGTGACGGTTAGGACCTGCCGAAAGAATAACAGCACCAGAAAAGCCTTCGGAAAGTAATTGCTGACGGAATTTTTCGGCATTCTCCCGTTTGATAAAGCTTCCGACAATGGGATAATATTTTTTGTAGCCTGTGCCCAGTGGAATGCTGGCTTTAACGCTGAAACTTGAAATTATTTCGCTGTCTTGCTTAGCCTGTTGTTGTTTTTGCACCTGGCTTGTTGTGGCAACTTTTGTAGTTTCGGCTTGCTGTTTGGGCTGTGCAGGTTGAGCCTGCACTGGTTTAGCTTTCTGTGTAACAGGCACAGGTTTTTGTGTGGCAACCTTTTCTGTATCTTTCTGGCTGGTAATTATATCCTTTGCAAATTCAACGATGGGTTTGTAAAAGAGTATCATCAGGATGATTACTGCGCTGATTGCAGCCAGGATGAATACGGATCGCACAATTGCAGCCCAATTTACCTTTTTTACTTTCTTAACAGTTTTTTTGGCAGATACGGCTTTTTGGCGGACTTTTTCTTTGACTTTACGCGTTTTCTTAGCAGTTTTCTCCGTAGCCTGTGGCTGTTCAGGAGTTTTTTTCGGTGGAATTGGTATTTCGCCAAAGCCGAAATTTTCGGGATGCAAAGAGAAATTAGTGGTCTGGACTAATGTAATTTTTTGTCTGTCTGGAGAGAAAAGGTATCCTACTTGGGGTAGAATGACCTTTTCGCCTTCTGATAATTTTTTCCTGGCTTCTTCTGTTTTTGTTTCTATGAGTTTAAGAGCTTCTGGACGGTTGATTTTGAGCTTTTTAGTGATGAAGGTTATAAAATCAGCGGTTGTATTTTCGGCTATAGAGACAAATGACAGCTGACGCCCTGCTGGTATGATTTTATTTGTTTCTTGATTAATTTTTGCCGGGTAATTACTTGCAGTAAATTTTCCGAAATCCTTAATTTCCAGTTCGTCATTTTCAAGGAGTAGATATTCTGTAACTAATGACCACATTGCTTTTTAAATTATTGATTTGTAACAAATTTAAGTCAATTTATTGTTTTTATAAAACTTTTGGTTTAAAAATTATAGTATTTGGAATAGAACAGCTGATATTTAAATAAATTTTTGTCCTTTTGGAATGTTTTGAAATTATCCACGCTGAATAGGAGGAATTTTTCCTGCATAGGAAAATGTTGCTGCAAATAGGAGATAAAACGTCGTGCTTCATCCAGATTGTCAAATTGTCTTATTACAAGGATTTTTTCTTTGCCCAGAGGTAATAATTGGACTTCAAATTTTTTAGTGTCAGAAAATTCATTAGCCCATTTGAAAAGATTGAATTTAAGTTCGTTGATATTTGATTTTTTATCGGCAAATACTACCATAACGTGGGGAGAATTGGGAGAAAATTTGTATATGTCAATATTAAGTTGTCCCTGGTTTAGCTGTTTATACATATTTTGGGCTACTGAGGTTATTTCTGCTGATGGATAATTATCAATGATTTCTTTAAGTATTGTTTTGAGGCTGTCGGTATTACCCAGACCGGCATAAGCTTTGGCTTTTAGGAACATAAAATAAGGCACCACGGTTGTTTCTCCATAGTTTTTTATTCCATAGTTTGCACTGTCAATAACGCTGGTATAGTTGAAATTATCGTAAAGCTTAATGGTATTAAGTAGTAATTTTTCAGCTTTTATCTGCTTTGTGCGGAGTGCAGAGGAAGAAAGGGAATTTTGCAATAAACGTGCATAGCGTGATTTAGGAAATTGGGTAATTATCTTACGGCGGTATATTTCTGCCAGGTCGTTTTGTCCCTGGTTTTTATAAATCATAAACAGGTGATAATAAATATCCGGGAGGTATTTGTTATCAGGATACTTGTTTATCAGGTCATTGTATGCTTGTAGTGCCAGTTGATTGTCCTGGAGTTTGTTTTCATAGATAAGAGCAATGTTAAACATTGCGTCCACTATTTTTGCGTTAGCCACCTGTTTAGCACTGTCGGAAAAAGGAATTTGTTTAAGATAAAATTCACGGAGGTTTTTAGTTTTTTCTTGTTTTTGTGCAGGATTTTCTGCTGTTCCTGCTTGTGTAATTACAGCTTTGTTCTTACGTCTCCAGTTATCCTCCAGACGGCGGTTGCCCCAGCGTTGACGGAACAGCTGCTCCCCCCTGCTTACCAGCATTGGATTGTAAAAATACCATTTACCGCCCTGGTTTTGTGTGGTGGACATTCCGGCTGCATAACGCTGACTTTCCACATCAAACGGGTCAAAAGTAGGATTAGAGTTATAGGCTACCTCTTGCTGGCGTTTTTTAGCTTCAATGATACTGTCAATAATTTTTAGGACTTTGTTTTTTGGCATAGAGGCCAGACTAAGCAGGCTATCTTGGGTATGAATGACACCGTAGTTTTGTGCCAGATCTATGAGATTTTTTGATTTTTGTTCAATCTCTTTGTAATTACTATAATTTTTAGGCAAGTAGTTCAGGGTGCTGTCGTAGTAAGTCCCTGCCTGATAGTATTTTTTTTGTCCGAAATACAACTCTCCTATTTGTTGGTAAGTAAGGGCTTTAGTGAGATTATCCGAGGCCAGGGCTACGCTTTTTTTCAGGTATTGTATGGCATTTACAGTGTCTTTTTGTTTGAGATAAGTTTGAGCCAGGGCGTAATAAATTTTATCGCGGTATTCCTCGTTTTTTTCGTCTTTTAACATTTTATTCAGCTTGCGTCTTATTTGTTTGAGATTACTCTTATTACCTATTGTAGTGGCTAATTGTAATTGTGCGTGGAATTCCAATTCGTAAGGTGGATTGTATTTACTGACTTTTTTGAATAGCTTTCCGGCTTGTTCATTGTCATTAAGGCGCTGGTATAATTGGGCAAGGATATATGTATATTTTGCTTTTTCCTGGTTGTTGTGGATTAATTTTAGTGCAGATGATAGGTAATCGGTTGCTTGTTTGTATTGTTGACGGTGTATATAAAGGTCGGCCAGAGTGATCAGGATATCTTTATCCAGACGTTTGGGATGTCTGGGATCAGCCATTAATTCTTTGAGTGTTTTTTCGGCATCCAGATAACGTCCTTGCAAGATATAGGAACGTGCCAGCCACAGTTGCGCATCAAACCTTGTATTTTCTGTTTTGAAATCGCTCAATATTTTGTGTAAAGCTCTCTGGCTTTTGCTTATATCTCCTTTGTAGAGGTTGGCTATTCCGATTAATAGATAGCTGTCGTCTATCCATTTGCAATATTCCTTTTTTTTCAGAAAAGCTATTTGTGCTGGCGACAGTCTGTTGTAATTTTTGTATTCTGGTTTGACTGTGATAGAATGTTTTGAAATTGTTTTTGCTGCCTTTTTCAGGGTGCGGTTTAGTTTGGCAGAGGCTATTGATTTGGCCTGAGGGCATTCGTATGGAAAGACAGGGAGAATTTCAAAATAATTATAGCGGCATTTCTGGTTGATGCTTTTTACGGCATTTTCCAGAGCAGTTTTGGCATTGAAATATACGTTGTAATGGGCTGTAAGATTATGATATGCCCTGGTTATGGGAGTATTCTTCTGCGTGGAGCAGGAATAAAGAAAAAAAAATGTGACAAAGACAAAGAAAGAAAATTTTTTAAGCATATTTACTTGTTTTTTTCCAGGTAAATTTTTCTGGAATTTCAGTGTATTCTTTGTTTTTATTTAACTTGAATTCAATGTAATTTATTTTCTTACCTTCCTCCAAAAACATTGTTTCATAGTAAGTTTTTATATCCGTAGCATCGCCTTTTATGTCCGAAGAATATAAATCATCTGTGGCTGCAATAAGGTCAATACCATTGTGATCAATCATTTTCATAGTGTAGAGGTAAAGGTTGTAATTATCTGTTTTCAGGTGGACAATACCTCCGTCTTTGAGGATGTCTTTGTAAATGTTCAGGAATTTGGCATTGAGCAAACGTCGTTTTTGTTTTTTCCTTTGCGGGTCGGGGAAAGGCAGCCATATCTCGCTTATTTCTCCATCAGCAAAAAAGGTTTTCAGAAAATCAATTTTTGTGCGAAGGAAAAGCACATTATCAAGTCCCATTGTCAGGGCACGTTTGGCTCCGGTATATATCCTTGCACCTTTAATGTCTATGCCAATGAAGTTTTTATCTGGATATTTTTGTGCCAGGCCTACGGTATATTCTCCTTTGCCACATCCCAATTCCAGGATAATGGGGTTGTTATTTCCGAAAAACTCGTTCCACTTGCCTTTGAATTCAAAGTCTTTGTTAATGTATTGCTTTATATCCGGCTGGATAACATTGGAAAAATTCGCCATTTCGGCGAATTTTTCCAGTTTACCTTTTCCCATATCACTTTGATTTTTTTATTGTTATACCGAAAGATTTAATATGATTGATTTGCTGGGGGCGCATAATATGCTGAATAAGAAAAGTATATTTTCCTTTTTTGAGGAAACGCACAGAGTCTGCATAAGGATATTCCAGTGTCCAGGTTCTGCCAATGGCTGTGCCTATCCACCGCTGGTTCTGGTCAAGGAATGGAATATTGACGGTGTCGGTGCGGTAAGTCTTGTCCGGTGCTATAATTATGGATTTGATCCACAGATTGGCAAAAGGATATTCTTCGGTATGTTTAACTGTAAAATCAATTTTATACCAGTTAAGTGTATCTTCAATGTTTACCGAAAACTCTATGACCGAGTCATAATCCCAGGTCTGGTGTGGAATATCAAAGTTTTGTTTATATACAGTTTTTCCACTATTGCAAGAGCCAGCACTTACAACCAGTAATAATAGCACAAGATATTTTGTTTTACCTCGCAGGTTATTCATCGGATAAGGTCTTTGAGGTTAAGGTTATGCTTATTGCTGATTATGTCCACAGCGTCCTTGTTGTCCACCAGAAGGGAATCAGGCATCTGGCCTTTTTTGTTCATTTCAATGATTTTTTCCACACGTTCAATAGGCACAGGAGTCATATTGACGGAATTTTCCGGGTCAAATGAATACCAGAGTATTTGTTTGAACACATCGCTTTTCTGGAAATAAGCAGTTCCCTCCTTGGTATGGAGCGGGATTGAAGTATCTGGAAATTTACGCCGGGCTTCCAGGTAAGCGTCCAGCTCGTAATTGAGGCAGCATTTGAGCTTTCCGCACTGACCGGCCAGCTTGGACGGATTTAATGATAATTCCTGAAATCTGGCGGCATTTGTAGTCACAGAGATAAAAGTATTTTTCCAGGTTATGCAGCAGAGTTCGCGTCCGCAGGTGCCTATTCCGCCCAGTTTTCCAGATTCCTGACGTGCGCCTATCTGGCGCATCTCCACACGGATACGGAATTCCTGAGCATATACTTTTATCAACTCACGGAAATCCACACGGTTATCGGCAGTGTAATAGAAAATGGCTTTTGTTCCGTCACCCTGGAATTCCACATCACCGAGTTTCATTTTCAGCCCCATATCGGCGATGATTTCCTTGGCACGTTTGAAAACATCCTGTTCCCTTTTTATTGCATTAATCCATTTTTCAATGTCTGTAGGACGTGCTTTGCGGTAAACAACTTTAAACTCAGCGTCTTTCGGAATTTCCAGTTTTTTTAGTTGTTTATACACAAGTTCACCTGTAAGGACAATAACGCCGATGTCGTGGCCTGGTGATGCTTCCACAGCAACAAGATCGCCACGCTGCAATGGTAATTTGTTGATGTTGCGGTAAAAATCTACGCGGTTGTTTTTGAACCGCACTTCTACTATTTCTGGAATACGGGTTTTGGGCGGACGCACGTTTTCCAACCAGTCAAAAACGTGGAAACGGTCGGTTTGATATGTTTTGCAAGGTTTTGCGTCTTCTTTGTATATACTGCATCCGCGTGTCAGACGTATATAGGTGTCAAGGTCCTTCATTATTTATTTGATTTTTAAGAGTTTTGATGAAGTGAATAGCAAATCGGAAAAAACGAGTCTGGGATTTGCGTTCCGTTCCAAGTCGCTGATAGCTTTTGAGAATTCAAAATTAAAATAATCTATATTTTTTTTATTTACAAATGCCGAAAATTTTTTTACAAATTCATACTCTTTTTCAGTGAGATAAGCAATTTGTTTAATGTTTAGGTTCAGGATAAAAGCCTGCCGTAAAAGATGGAGGGAATAGTGTAAGAATTGTTTTTGTTTTTCTTTGTCCAGCTTATGGAGTTCTTCGGTTAAATCAAGGAGTTTTAGAGGATTGGCTGAATAGGCTTCCCGCATAAATCTGACAAACAGGTCAAAATAAGTATTTCCTGTATTTTCACCCAGACTATCCAGCAAGAAGTTACGTGCCACAATAAAGTCTCCTCCGGCAGTTTTAGCGGCCTGGTCAATAATATGGTCATCTGCTTGTGGAAAAAATTTTTTTAGCTCTGCTTTTATTCCTTCTTCGGATAAAGGCGGCAGTTGGATAATCTGCGTTCTGGATTTAATTGTCGGGAGAATATTCTGATCGTCGTGGCTTACCAGGAGGAAAATTGTATTTTCTGGTGGTTCTTCTATGATTTTCAAGAGTTTATTGGCAGCTGCAATATTCATTTTTTCCGGTAGCCAGATAATCATTATTTTGTATCTGGATCTGAAGGCTTTATAGTTTAATGTTTTGATAATATTTTCGGCTTCGTGAACATAAATCTGTGGCTGAGCATTTTCGTATCCAAGGAATTTGATCCAGTCCTCAAGGGTATGGAAGTTAGTAGATTGTATAAATTTTTTCCATTGATCAATAAAATCAACAGAAAAAGGTTTGGAATTTTTTGGCGTTTTAACCACAGGAAAAACAAAGTGCAGGTCGGGATGTGCCAGATGGCTGTATCTTTTACAGGAGTCGCACTTTCCGCAGGAGTCGTTTTCCCCGGGATTCTCACAATTAATGTATTGTGCATAAGCCAGGGCAAGGGACAAACCTCCCCTTCCGCCCTGTCCGAGGAATAGTTGGGCGTGAGGTATCCGTCCTTTTTTGGCCGCTTGTATAAGCCTGTCTTTCAGACTTTGTGGTACGTTTATCTCCGAGAATAGCATCCTAACTTTGCCCCTATTTTTCCGGGCAAAGTTAGGTAAATTGCCTGTGGATTAAAAATTTTATTCCTCAGCGTTTGTTATGAGCTTGAAGCCTACCGAGTGCACATTAATAATTTTTACAGATGGGTCTTCGGCCAGATATTTACGCAACTTTGTTATATACACGTCCATACTTCTGGCATTGAAGAAGGAATCGTCTCCCCAAACCAGTTTGAGTGCGTAATTACGTTCAACTACTTCGTTCATATTGCTGGCCAGGAGCTTGAGCAATTCATTTTCCTTTGTGGTAAGCTTACGGACATTATCCCCGATCTTGAGTGTCTGGCGTACTGAGTCGAAAGTGTATTTACCAATCTGGAAAACAGTCTGTTTGCTTTCGGTCAGGCGTCCGGTACGTCTGAGGATGGCTTCAATACGCATTAACAGCTCTTCCATATTGAAAGGCTTTGTGATATAGTCGTCAGCGCCGATTTCAAAACCTTTTAACACGTCCTCGTTCATACTTCTGACGGTCAGGTAAATTATCGGAATTTTACTGTTAATGCGGCGGATATCTTTACCAAGCGTGAAACCATCCTTTTTAGGCATCATCACGTCAAGTATGCACAAGTCATACTCATTTTCCATAAATGTTTTGAAGGCATCTTCGCCGTCAAGGCAAAGGTCAACATCATAGCCCTTTGCGTCCAGGTACTGTCTCAGTACCGATCCGAGGTTAACATCATCCTCGGCCAGAAGGATTTTTGCTTTAGCCATTTTTGTAGATTTTTTGATTTTTCTTTGCAAGTGGCAAAAATATGGTGAAAGTAGAACCCTGTCCGGGTTCACTGTCAACAGTTATTTTTCCGTTATGTTCGTCAATAATTTTTTTTACATAGTTCAGCCCCAGACCAAAACTTTTGTAATTATGCACATCACCGTCGTGTGCACGGTAAAATTGGTCAAATATCTTCTTAATATCTTTTTTGTCAATACCTATGCCATTATCCTGTATTGCTATAGCCAGATATTTTCCCGAATTATAAGTGTCAATTTCTATAACCGGTTCCCCTTCATTGTATTTAAGAGCATTTTCCAGAAGGTTAATAATAACATTTGTAAAATGTAGCTCATCAACAATTATCTGGTCGTCTTTTGCTTCAAAGTTCTTTAGAATTAGTCCGTTACGTTGTTTAACCTGTACTTCAAAATTTTTTGATATTTTTTCCAGTATTTCGTGGGCATTAACTACTTTTTTATTGAATTTTATCCTACCGCGCTCAATAACAGATGTTTGTAGAATTTTTTCCACATTAAAGCGCATTCGTTCGTTTTCTTTCTTTATTATGTTTGTGATTTCTTTTATTTTGCTGGGATCCTGATGCAGGGATTCATCTGTAAGCATCTGTGTAGCCAGCTGTATTGTGGCGATAGGAGTTTTCAATTCGTGAGATACATTATTAACAAATTGTGTTTTTAACTCTGATAATCTTTTCTGTCTGAAAATCAATATTATTGTTATTAATGCAACAATCAAAAGTATTGAAGTGAAGAATATCGTTGATATAGCCAGTGATGGCAGGGTATTAAATAAATTGGTTTCCTGATCTGTGAAATAGAGTAAGAGATAATACTGATTGAGGTTGAAATTAGTATGGGGAAACAATGTTTTAGAAAAAGTTTCCCTGCGGTTGTGTGAGAATTTGAAGTCTGGAGTTTTGAAAATAGCGTTTTTATCCTGGTCAATAATGGCCAGTTCGTAATGATATTTGATATTATTTGCTTTAAAAGCACTATCAATTTTGGCCTTGAACTCTTTTGGGTCTATTCTCTGGGCCAGGTTGATTTTTTTACCTGTGAATGTCTTATTTATTTCTGCTACGTATAAAGTATGTTTTTGCCCCAGATCATTAATAAATTCGTAATCATTAAGTGTGAGTTTTTTATCTCTGGCCTGGTATATAATGAATTTGTTGGTAGAGGCATTTCTTTCCTGTAATAGCTTTTGTATCTGGGGATTATTTTGTATATCAAAGGCTAAGGTAGAATCCGGTGATGCTGAAATTATTTCCTGACTTTTTGTGAAAATTATTTCTTTTAACTCGTATTCTTTTATGATGTCGTCTAATATTTTGTTTACCAGTGCGTTAAATTGTTTTTGCTGCGTGATAATAGCCTCATTTATCCATTTTAGCTGGATAAATGTAACTGCAATTATTGTAGCAGCCAGCAGTATTGTTATGCCCCATATAAAGATTTTTCTCATTCCTGAAAACGGTTTTTGTATTGCTTTTCGTAGTATTTTTGATATTCACCGGAGACTACGTTTTTCAGCCATTGCTGGTTGTCAAGATACCAACGAACGGTTTTCTTCAAGCCATTTTCAAAATCTGTTTCTGGCTCCCAGCCCAGTTCGTGTTTGATTTTAGAGGCATCTATAGCGTAGCGATGGTCGTGTCCTGGACGGTCTTTTACGAAAGTTATAAGTTTTTCCGAAGTTCCTGGTTCCCTGCCCAGTTCCTGATCCATAACACGGCACAAAAGGCGGATAAGGTCTATATTGCTCCAGGTGTTATTGCCTCCAATGTTATAAGTTTCACCTATTTTTCCTTTGTGGAATACCAGGTCAATAGCTTTTGCGTGATCCTCAACGTATAGCCAGTCACGGACATTAGTTCCTTTTCCGTATATCGGAATAGGCTTCATATTAAGTATGTTGTTTATAGCCAGAGGAATAAGTTTTTCCGGGAATTGGTTAGGTCCGTAATTGTTTGAACAATTAGTGATTACAGTAGGTAGTTTGTAGGTGTTATTGTAAGCCCGGACAAAATGGTCGGAGCTGGCTTTGGATGCAGAGTAGGGACTACGTGGGTCATAAGGCGTTTGTTCCGTGAAATATCCGTCATCTTCCAGGGATCCGTAAACTTCGTCTGTGGAAATGTGATAGAATTTTTTTCCTTCAGGATGATCTGCCCAGAATTTTCTGGCAGCGTTGAGCAGGGTCACAGTGCCAATGATATTTGTGTGGATAAATTCCATTGGATTTTCAATGGAACGGTCCACGTGAGATTCTGCAGCAAGGTGGATAACACCATCAATATTGTAGTTTTCAAATAGTTCAAAAACGAGTTTTTCGTCCTTAATATCTCCTTTTACAAAGGTATAGTTTGGATAGTCCTCTATATCCTTGAGATTTTCCAGGTTTCCGGCATAGGTGAGTTTATCCAGATTAATGATATGGTAATCTGGATATTTTTTTACGAATAAGCGCACAACGTGTGAACCGATAAATCCGGCACCTCCTGTAATTAGAATGTTTCTTTTTTCCATAGAAAATAGTTTTAGCATTCAAATTTAACAAAATAAAATGTTTTTTTGGTTAAATGTTAAAATTTTTTATTCCTTTCCCACTCCCAAGCAGTTTTTAGCATATACTCAAGGTCGTGCTGAGCTTTCCATCCCAGTTCTTTATTTGCCAGTTCTGTGCTGGCATAAATGGCAGGAATATCTCCGGGACGACGAGGCATAATTTTATAATTAATTTTTTTACCAGAGACTTTTTCAAAAGTTTTAATTACTTCCAGAACAGTATATCCGCGGCCTATGCCCAGGTTAAAATATTCGTATTTTTTCTTGTTGCGGTTTTGCAGGAGTCTTTCCATAGCAATAACGTGAGCTCTGGCCAAATCTTGAATATAGATATAATCGCGGACAGGCGTGCCGTCCGGAGTGTCGTAGTCATTTCCGTAAACAGGAAGGAAATCTCTTTTGCCAATAGCTGTTTGTGTGAGACGTGGGATAAGATTAGGAGTTCTTAATGGACTTTCGCCAATTTCAATGGAAGGATGGGATCCAATAGGATTGAAATATCTCAGTGATATTGCTTTAAAATTATCATATGCATTAGCAGTGTCCTTGAAAATTTGTTCTGCAAAAATTTTCGTGGCACCGTATGGCTGTGCAGGTTCTTTGATAGGCATATCCTCAGAAACAGGTAATTTATCTGGTATGCCATAAACCGTACACGAGGAGGAGAAAACAAGGGAGATGGGATTATGATAGTTTTTTATTGCAGATAACAGGTTTATTGTGGCAAAAAGATTGTTTTCATAGTATTTTACTGGCTTTTCCACGGATTCGTCTGCGTATTTATATGCTGCAAAATGTACCACTCCTTCAATATCCTTGTGGCGTAAGAAAAAGTCCAATACCTGGTCCTTATACCGGAGGTCAATGATCTCAAATTCTGGACGGATACCTGTTATGCGTTTTATTCCGTCAAGAACTTGAATTTTAGAATTAGACAAGTTGTCAATAATGATAACTTCATATCCTTTTTGTATGAATTCTACCGCGGTGTGCGATCCTATATAGCCTGCGGCACCGGTTAATAGTATTTTTCCCATATTTTTAGAGGTTAGCTATTTTTTCAAGTTTTTTCTGCTGAAGGATTTTTATTTTTTTGCCTTTTAGTTCAATGAGTCCCTCTTTTTTGAAATCTGATAAGAGGCGAATAACGGATTCAGTGGCTGTGCCTACTATGCTGGCAATCTCTTCGCGGGTGAGGCTTACGTCAATATATCCATCCTGGTCGGTACCGAAATAATCCAGCAATAGGAGGATTGCCTCGGCCAGGCGTTCGCGTACGCTTTTTTGTGCCAGGTCAAGGATAAATTTGTTTGATTCTCCAAGTTCTTTACACGAGAGTTTTATCAGTGCCATGGAGAAATTTGGATTATTTTTTACCATATTAAGGAAAACCTGGGCAGGTATATGGCACAATATCACATCTTCCAGGGCTTGTGCTGTTGTACAGGCCTGTTCCTCGCTCATGATAGAACGAAAAGCAATTAAATCTCCGGGTTTGGCAAAACGTATAATTTGTTGTTTACCTTCGGGGCCGGTTTTATATAGCTTGAGTTTTCCTTTATAAACACAATAAACTCCGCGTAAGCGATGACCTTCGTAATAAATTATATCGCCTTTTTTGTAGAGGTTACAGGCTTTTTCCAGGAAAAGATTTTCAGCTTCTTCCTGGGAAAGATGTTTGAAGGCTGAGAATTCTTTTACCAGACAATTATAACATACTGGTTCATTGAATTTTTTTTTATCCATGGCATTTTTTTTACCAAAATAACTATCTTTGTCAGCAAATTTAATTAAAATTTAAATATTTCATTTATGAAAGCAGAAAGAGTATCAGTTTCTTTAATAGACGGATTGGCTTTTCGTGGTACTGTCAACGGTTTTGAGATTATTCTGGATGCAGAGCCACAGGTTGGCGGTAAAGACAGAGGTCCGCGTCCAAAACCTTTAATGCAGTTGTCTTTGGCAGGTTGTACTGCTATGGATGTGATTTCTATCATTTATAAAATGCGTATTGAATTGGAAGATTTCCAGGTACATGTGGATGGCGAACTAACCGAAGATCATCCTAAGCATTATAGCAAGATGCATCTGATCTATGAATTTAAAGGAGCTAATCTACCTTACGAAAAACTTGAAAAAGCAGTTAAACTTTCGCAAGACAGATATTGTGGTGTTAGCTATCTTTATAAAAAGGTTATGGAGCTCACTTACGAGATTGTGGTACATGATACCGGAACAGGTGAGACTTATTCCCGTTTTTATGAGAAATAAAAAAAGGCGCCCTGATGGCGCCTTTTTTTAGAAGTTGATTCTCATTCCTGCTGATACAGGATATAATTCCGGATTTTGGCTGTTTCTGAATACCGTAGTTAAGCTATAATTGGCATAGAGTTGTATCTGGTCAATGCCTATCCGTGCTGTTAGCCCGTAGTGATAAGGCAGAACCATTTTGTCTATACTTTCCTTGAATTTGATAGTGTTTCCGCTCTGGTCATAGACGAATTTTAGTTTGGAATGAATGTTAATTCCAGCATATCCTCCCACATTGATATAAAACTTATTGCTTCCACCAAAAGGTATTTGTAGCTCTACCAGCAGAGGTACATTGATGAAAAAGGTTTTCATAGAAATTTGTTTCAGTGTGTTGCCAGCTGCATTAGTAGGAGGGTATAAGGAGTCGGTATTCAGAACATAATCAGCAGAATAGGTCGGGAAAGTTTCGTATTTGTAGTTATTCCATTGCAGGCCAAGCCCGGAAACAATGCCCAGAAAGTTGAAAATCTTAATATTACCTTCTAAGAAATTGAAGCTAAATTCAAAACTTTTATTAAAAGTAGGCGCAAGGGGTGATCTGGTGTTATTAATTAACTTCCTGTCGGGTGTCAAAAAGCTATTTGGCCCAAATTCCAGACCTGCCCAATGCCCTTTGAATTTTCTGGATGATTTCTTTTTCGTAGTTTTTTCCTGGTTATTCTCATTGTCATTGTAAGCATATTTTTGTGTATCATTTTCCTCTTTTTCCATGCTTTCCATTTGTTTTTCAATGTCCTTAATGCCTTTTTCCAGGGCATCAATCATTTTTTGATATTCCTGCTGCTGGGCTTTCATTTCGTTTATATGTTTTTGCAACAAAGCAGCAACCGAATCATTAGCCCCATCCAGCTGTCCGGTCAAGCTATCAATGATATTATCCAGACTATCAATACTTTTCTGGTATTTTTCAATTTTGTTCTCAAACGTTTTTTTGCCGAATTCCAGATCCGACATATCGCTTTTCTCACCTTTTGAGACAATGATAATGGTTTTGTCTCCACTGAGGATTTTTATTGTGTCCTGCACAGGTGCCGCATTAATGATATTTAAACTAAAGATACTAATAATTGCGGCCAGAATGATGTTTTTCATGGCTGTGAGTTTTTTTGTTTGCCAGTAAGACGCTTTTTCCTTCTAAATGTTACTTATCAATATCAAATTTTTTTACTGTGTTGATAATCTGGCCGCTCATACCTGTTCCTTGAATGTTGACTTTTATGGCTTTGACGCCGTCAGGTAACCGGAATTTAATACTTCCTTTACCTTTTTGGATAATCATCTGTGCATCCCAGAAATATGTTGCAAATTGGTTAGTAATCAGCAGACTGTCGGGTTGGGCAACAAATTTTTTCGGCGTATAATATCCTGGTTGGATTTCCTGCCATTGACCGCGAATTATATTATGCCCCTGCTTGGTGTATATAGCTATTACGCCGTTTGCGCCGCGAGATCCATAAATAGCAGTATAGCCTTGATTTTTTATAATTTCAATACGGTCTATGTCATAGATATTCAAGCTTTCCACTGTGCTTTTATCCACCGGAACATTGTCCACCAGATAGAGAGGTTCTATATTTTGCGTAATGGAATGGGGACCGCGGAAAAATACCTGGTCACCCATCTGATAAAATCCAGGAACACGTCCTTTCATTATATCAAAGACGGTTTCATTACCAGAGAGAGGAATATCTTTCATGTATATAACCTGGTCAACATTGGAGTGCAAGGTACCAGAACTGCCCTTCCATTCCTGGTATTGTACAGGGGCCTGCTGGCTTAGACGTAATTTTCTATGCTGTTTTACAGGGGTAAAAAGAGTTGGTATGGTGTCGTATTTGTCAATATATACCAATACGTTTTTTGATCCGTTTAAAGCCCGGGCTTCAACCAGAGCCATTATGGTGTCGGGATAATTAAGCCCGGTGAAAATAAAGTTTCCGTGCTGGTCAGTATAGGTTTTGTATTGGTCATTATAGGAGTTGAGCACAGTTAGTTTAACTAAAGTTCCTTTTACAGGCAAATCCAGTATGAGCTTTGTTACTTTGCCTTTTACCACAAGGGATTTTTGTACTTTATATTTTGGTGTATCCAGAGATTTGCCCCAGATAAACTGAGGGGAATATCTCTGCCAGGAATAAGCTTTAATTTTTTCGTTAATATCCGGACTTTTCAGAACACATGTTTTTGCCTGTGGCAGGTCGGCCTTTAGTGTTAAATAATCTGCTATGTTATTGTGGTCTCTTACCAAAGTGCTTGTTATGGAAACCGATACGCTGGCATAAAGCATGGTGTCGCCATTTACAGTTAATTCATAGAGGTTTTTACCAGTTTTTTTGAGGTTAAGGTCAAGGTTAATTGGAGTAATAGCTTTGGTAAAAGCTATTTGGTCTGCTACAGGATTTCCTTTTCCGTTGAAGAGTATAAAATGCACAATACCCGCAGGAAAAATGTTTTTGTTGAGTTTGAAAGATATACTATCACGGTTTAAAATTCCAAAAGTGGTGAAGAAAATTTTCCCATTACGTTCAGCCAGCAGGTATATGGTTTTGAATTGTTTGTCATCAGATGCAGGAAGTATTCCTTTAACTGTGGTCAGGAAGAACTGTCCCTGGTCTTTTAAGTCAAGTTGATAGCCGTATTTTTCAGGTCTGGGCAGGATAATACGTGCTTTTGCTTTCCCCGACTGCAGCAGTAGTTTATATCTCTTATTTTCTTTTGCAACAAAATTTAACTGGCCGTAGCCTAAGGTATCCGTTGTAGTGGATTTAATTATTTTTCCGTTTTCCAGGAGGTTAACAGATGCTTTGACTGCATTGCCGAGATAATCCGATACATTGAAATAAATTTTATTTTCTCTACCTGATATAATATTATTTCCTGTTAAAGAATATTTTACATTTAATTTTCTGCGTTTATGATTGAGAGATTTGATGTCAAGATACACATTTTCTGGAAGATAATTTATTTTAGGATTTTTTATTGTGATGATTTTTTTAAAGAAAAATTTTTCACCAAAGTTTTTCATCAAATTGGTATAAGCACGGATGAGATACAGGCCTGAGGGCAGGCTATCTTTGATTAGGAAATCGCCGATGCCCATTCCGTATTTCAGGCGTAATAGTCTTACGTCAACGATATTCATATCTGGCCCGATTAGTTCAACATATCCTATTTTGCTCACAGTGTCCGGACGATGCATGTCATTGAATAGGTAAAACTTAAACCAGATATGTTCACCTGTTTTATAGACATTTTTATCTGTGTGAACATATACTTTTTGAATATGATAGAGCGAGGAAAATTTTTTGTATCTATTCTGGATGTGCGTTAAGACAGGGTCGGCCAGGATAAAGCCGATCAGAACGATTACACTTAGCGGAAATAATATTTTGAGTTTCATAATACTTGTTTTTTGGGGTCTATTGTAAAATTATCCAAATCATAATATCTTAGCAAAACTTTTTAACTTATAAAATTTAAAGCCATGCATTACATTCAGGATTTGAAAAAACACATCGGACAGGAGGTTACTCTCAAAGGTTGGGTGACCAACCGCAGGAGTAGCAAAGGAATTGAATTTATTATCCTGCGTGACGGTACTGGTTTTGTTCAGTGCGTTGTGGATGTTAACGAAGCTGGTGAGGATGTTTATAACACTGCTCGCCGTCTTACTCAGGAAACAGCTGTGGAATTCAAAGGAAATGTTATTGAGGATAACCGTCAGATAGGGGGTGTGGAAGTTCATGTTAACCAGATAAATATCATAGGAAAATCTGAAAATTATCCTATTACAAATAAACCGCATGGCATTGATTTTCTTTTGGACCATCGTCATCTGTGGCTACGCCATCGCAAGCCCTGGGCTATAATGCGTGTGCGTAATACCATTATATTTGCTATTCATGAGTTTTTCCAGCAGGAGGGTTTTGTTCAGGCTGATGCTCCTATTTTTACCCCAAATGCCGTGGAAGGCACTACAACGCTTTTTGAAACAGAATTCTATGACCGTAAAGCATACCTGACACAGTCCGGACAGCTCTATGGTGAAGCAATGGCAATGGCTCTGGGCAAGATTTATACTTTTGGCCCTACTTTCCGTGCCGAGAAGTCCAAAACCCGCCGTCACCTGTCGGAGTTCTGGATGATTGAGCCCGAAATGGCTTTCTATGACAACGAAATGAACATGGATTTGATTGAGCGTTTTATAAAGTTTGTGATTAAGCGTGTGCTGGAAAAAAACAAATTTGAGCTGGAACTGCTGGAACGTGATACTACAATGCTGGAAAACGCTGTTAATAAGCCTTTTGAACGTATGACCTATGATGAGGCTGTGGAAATAATCCGCGGAGAAAAGCCTGTTAACGGAAAAACAACTATTGGCCTGCTGGAAGAGTTGAAGCAGAACACTATTGACAGAATTTCGGTTCTGGAAAAAGAAATTGCCGAACGCGAAAAAATGCTCGCAGACCCAAACCTGAAAGAAGGCAAGCGGAATTTTATCCAGAACAAAGTAGGAACTATGAAGCACGAGCTTAAGGAACTGCGCGAAAAACTCAAGAACATTCCGCAGTGGATAGAATCTGCAAAGAACTTCCAGTATGGCGAGGATTTTGGTGGATCTGACGAGACCGCACTTACCAGCCTTTATGATGTGCCTGTGATGGTTTACAACTGGCCAAAGAAAATTAAAGCATTTTATATGAAGGAAGTGCCAGGACGTCCTGACCTGGTCAAAGGCGTTGATGTGCTTGCCCCGGAAGGATACGGAGAAATTGTCGGCGGAAGCGAACGTGAAGCTGACCTTGATATACTGCTTGCCAATATCCGTGAACATGGCTTGCCCGAGGAAGTATTCCAGTGGTATCTGGATCTGCGTCGTTTTGGTGGCGTGCCACATTCTGGCTTTGGCCTGGGACTGGAACGTTTTGTAGCCTGGATAACAAAGACTTATCACGTCCGTGAAGTTATTCCGTTCCCGCGTTATTACGGACGTCTGGAACCATGATAATATTATCCGTATTTTTTGATAATGGGGGCGTCTGAAAAGATGCCCCTTTTTTATTGAGTAAAATTTTATTCATAAAATTTCTGAACAATTTTTTGTCTCTGACGTTTTATAAGTGGATATTACTTTTTAATGAAATTTTTTCGGCAAAAAATTTGTTTGCATTAAATTTGAAACTAAACACAACCTTTATTGTTATGAAATCGTTGAAAGATATTCTTTCTGAGCGGATTGTCCTGTTGGATGGTGCTTTGGGCACTTTTATAGAAAAATATAATTTGCGTGAATACGATTATCATAAGAATAGATTTATTAATCACTCTAAAAATCTATATGGTTTTCATGAAATTTTGACTTTTACTGACCCGCGTTTTATTCAGGAAATCCATGAAAAATACCTTAAAGCAGGATCTGATATTATTGTGACAAATACTTTCCGGGGAAATGAATATTACCTTGATCAGTATGATTTGAAGGGGCTTTCTTATGAATTGAATTTTACTGCCGGAAAACTTGCCCGCGAGGTGGCAGGGAAATATTCCATTATACGACGCGATAAGCCCCGTTTTGTTTTTGGTTCGGTCGGGCCTGTGCCTGCCGGAGTGCCTATGGAAGATTATAAACAGATATATGGCCAGCAAATTAAGGGATTATTGGCCGGAAATGTAGATGGCATAATTCTGGAATGCTTTGATAGCGAACAGGGATTGCTGCAGGTAATTACAGTGCTGGAAGAAATTATGCAAAAGCGTAAAAGGAAAATATATGTTATTCTGGCCGCTAATGTCAATGATGAGGGGAAATTTTTTATTAGCAATGATTTTATTACCAGAGTTGAGGAAATGGTTAATTTTGTTGATATATTGGCAGTAGGTCAATGCTGTGGACGTGGCCCGGATAGAATTTTCAGTGATATTAAAGAATTGAGTGCCTCTGTAAATTATCCTGTTGTAGTATGTCCCAGCGCGGGTTCTGAGGAAGAAGAGGAGAAACTCTCTGCTCCGGAATTTGCAGCTTTGATTAAAAGATTTTTGGACGAAAAATTGGTAAATATCATAGGTGGATGTTCTGGCACCACGCCGGAATATATTGAAATCCTGGCTAACCTGATTAAAAATTATCAGCCAAGGGAATTTAGCGCTTAGTGCGGAAAAATTCCTGCATCAAAGCTGCTGCCTGGTCTGCTAATATCCCCGGAATGATTTCCGTGCGGGGATGTAGCAGGCTTTTATTATATCCAGTGAGGATACGGTTGAACTGCATAAATCCGAATTTAGGTTCGTCCGCACCATAGACGATACGCCGGATTTTTGCCCAGGCCGCAGCACCAGCGCACATAACGCATGGTTCAACTGTGACATAAAGCGTTGCTTCCATCAGGTATTTAGCGCCAATGGTCTGCGTGGCAGCTGTTATTGCTATAATTTCGGCGTGTGCCGTGGGGTCCTGCAATGTCTCGGTCTGATTATATCCGCGTCCGATGATGCGGTTGTCCCACGCCACCACAGCACCGATAGGCACTTCGCCCTGTTCAAAGGCTTTTTCTGCTTCCTGCAATGCCTGGCGCATGAAATACTCGTGGTCAAAAATTTGGATCATAGCAGATTGTTTTTGCGTGCAAAATCTTTCCAGCTGGAATACTGTCCTGCGGACTGGGATTTGTGATTAAAGAAATGGCACAGGGCAATGGCCATGGCGTCTGTTTCGTCTGCTTTTTTGTCCGTGGCTTTAATGTGAAGGATTGTTTCCACCATCCGTGCCACCTGGTCCTTGGAGGCGTTGCCATTGCCCGTAACAGCTATTTTGACCTTGCGCGGAGCATATTCCGTCACTGGCAGACCTTTGCTCATTGCAGCAGCAATAGCAACACCCTGTGCCCGTCCCAGCTTGAGCATGGATTGGGCATTTTTCCCGTAAAACGGACTTTCTACGGCACACTCATCCGGCTGATAGCTATTAATTATTTCCGTTACCGCGGAAAATATCCGTTCCAGTTTGCGGTAATCATCCTTTTCCTTGCGCAAATCCAGTATGCCCGAGGCAATGAGTTCCGCTCTACTTCCTTGCCCCTGCACTATGGCGTATCCGAGGATATTTGTACCAGGGTCTATTCCGAGGATTTTCATGGGATTGTTGATAAAATAATTTTTACTAATTTAGTGGTAAATATAACAAGTTTAATGTTATGGCTGAAAAAGAAAAGCCAAAACATCCAGTGTTTGGGATGGAGAATTTCCGGGTGTTCAA
>CAZYSM010000040.1:0-5795 GCA_964649975.1 uncultured Bacteroidales bacterium
CCTTACGGACTATGTTTTGCCTTGCGGCAATTGGGTCAATCCTCCCGGCCTCCTTCGCCAAGGAGGAGTATTCGTGCATTAGTGGCTTTGTTTTATATCAAAAACTGACAGGCGGAGGCAAAAACAAAAAAAGCGCTATGGCACAGGCCATAGCGCTTTAAATATCAAACTACCCGAATATTATTTAATGTTAATCTTCTTCTTAGGTTTAACCTTAGCCTCGTCTTTCTTCTCAATGGTTATTTCCAGAATACCGTCCTTGTATTTAGCATCAATCTTGTCCAGATCAGCGGTTTCGGGCAGAGTGAAGGAACGCTTGAACTCGCTGAAGTAGAACTCACGACGGGTGTAGTGTTCGTCTTTGTCTTCTTTTTCCTCCTTCTTCTGATAAGAGATTGTCAGAACATTGTTGTCCAGGTCAATCTCAAAGTCATCTTTTTTCAGACCCGGAGCAGCCAGCTCAATAACATAGCTCTTATCGGTTTCCTTGATGTTAACAGCAGGAACAGAGCTCTGAACAGCTGGCATGTCATTGAAGATGTCGGTGTTGAAGAAGTCTTCCAGAAAATCACTTAACATTGGGAACAGTGTGTTAGAACGTCTTACCAGTGCCATAGCGCTTTAGTTTTTGGGTTTTGTTTTATTGTTTCCGCCCTTATCTTATCAATGAGCGTGCCAATAGGATTTTCTGCCAAAAATTCACAAAAAACAATGCAAATATTGACAAAATGACATCAAAAACTAATACTATACTGACAAAAAAATATTTTTCCGAAAAAACAAGGATGCCATAAGGTCAGAATTCAGTAATCCTACGACCATTAAGTGGTTTTATAGCCCGGGTATTAGGCCTGGATACAAGTTTCTGTAGCTTTTCCAATACAGAGGGGGAAACTTTCAGAGGCTTCTGCATCACATACCACTGAGCCGGTGTGCAAGGTGGATAAGAAAGACTACCGGTAAAATGCCAGTAATGCACATCATAAGGCATCAGAAGGGTCAAATCCAATTTTTCTGGCACAACAGCCCCCGAACGTTTATAGTTATCCACAATCAATTCCATAGCTTTATTTTCCACTCCTCCAGTATCCACTAAGACACTCAAAACCATATAATTACCAGCAGTATCACGATGGATGAACTGCAATTCGGCGGGAAAATACTTTCCATTAACAGCAGTCTCGCTGGGAGAGTGGATAATCAGCTTAACCAGATAAAAAATATGTCCCCAAAAAGCTGTGTCGGGCACAGTAACCGAACCAGTAGGGCCAGTAATAATCAAACGGTTATTTTGGCGGGCAATAGCAAATGTATCAGCAGGCAAATAATCAACAAACAAAGGCGCCAGATTGCTATCAGGCTTAGCTAAAGAAGTGTCAATATTAATGGGAGATTGATATTTCGCAGCACAATCCTTAAACTTACCAGGCCATTTATCTGCATTACGGTATGACCACGACGAATTATTGCAGGCAAAAAACAGCCCTGCAAGTAGTAAAAATATATAGGTTCTAATCTTCATCTTTCTGCTGTTGAGGGTTATCCTGCTTAATATTGCGTATTTTCAACCACCATTCAAAAAAATCCGAATAAGTCAAGATTTCCTCTCCGAACTCCTTTTCATACAATTCCTTTTCTTCATCCGTAATATTTACCCGTTTGATTTTCAAGGACCAATCATCGCGCACAGCCAATGACCATCCGCCAATAAGCTTATTTTTAACAAAAGTCTGAACCCTGCCCATCTCATTGTCTTTTTTGTCTTATACAAATTTAAGCTATTAATTAATAATTCCAAAAGACAAATTAGCCGTTGAAAAAGAAAAAGATTTTATTTAGCTTTCGTGAAATTTTATAAACATTTGTAAAGATGAAAAAAATAGCAGGATTAATAGGTGTAATTATTCTTGTAATAAACTTGTATGGACAGAAAAACTTCCAGTTACCCAATGATAATCAGAATATTACATTAAAAAATTTATCTTCCACCACAATAGAGATAAATATCAACCTCAATGAAATAAAAATACTCAAAAAACAAATTGACGGACAATATTATCTGGTCATAGAAAACGATCTGACAGAGAAAATAGAGGGTAACGGAGAACCTATGCTTCCGGAAATTACCAGGCTGATAGAATTGCCTGCTGAGGCAAAAATAAAAGTAAAATCTGTTCGTTATTCAAGCTACAAAATTAACCTGGATAAGGAATTTGGAAATATTCCCCTCATCCCGGCACAGCCACCCAGACGCAAGGATATTGCAGATAACCGACTGATTATCAACAAAAGCCTTTACAACATAGATGATTTTATCCATAAAAACATTATTGATTTCCGCTATCTGGGATGGATGCGCACGATGCGACTGGGAGAAATAACAATCAAACCATTTAATTACAATCCCAAAAGAAATATCCTGACGGTCTACGATAAAATTACAATTACCATTGAATTTGTAAACCCTGACTGGACTAAAACACAGGAAATTAAAAGCCACTACTCCAGCCCGGTTTATCAATTCAAGCACATTACTCTCAACCACTTACCCAGAAGCAAAGCCCTGTTGCAGAACCTGCCGCTGAAAATGATAATAGTCACTCCAGACGAGTTTATCACGGGCGGATTGATGGAATTTGTGCGGATGAAAGAACGCCAGGGTTTTGACGTAGTGATAGCTCCGACCTCACAGATAGGCAGCGACACAGCCTCCATCCGCAACTGGCTGAAAAATTACTATGAGACAAACTCCCATCCGCAGGATTTTGTTCTGTTCATAGGCGACGTGGATAAACTACCATCATGGCCACAGCGGACACAGGACCAGCACGTAACCGACCTGTATTACTGCGAATATACCGGGGACTATCTGCCAGAGGTTTACTGGGGACGCATATCAGCCGACGATACAACGCAGCTATGGAATGCTATACAAAAAATTATCTCTTATGAGCAGCTACAAATGCCAAATACCGACTACCTCTCCACTGCCCTGCTTATTGCTGGCAATGATGAAAATATGGAAGACACATACGGCAATGGCCAGGTATATTACGGAGTAACAAATTATTTCAACTCCAATAACGGTATAACAGGACATGCCCTGTATCAAGACCCACCAGCAGGATCCGATTATCATGACAGTATTATCAACCTGATTAACAGCGGATGCGGATTTGCCAATTATTCAGCACATTGCAGTCCTGATGGCTGGGCAGATCCGGCATTCCGTCGCAGTGACATCACTAACAACCTCCAGACCAACCGCCTCTATGGAGTGTGGATAGGTAACTGCTGCCAATCCAACAAATTTGACGAAGAAGATGCTTTCAGCGAAATGGCCTTATACGCCAAAGATAAAGGCGTTGCAGCCTATATTGGTGGATCGGACTATACCTACTGGGACGAGGATTACTGGTGGGCTGTGGGATATACACAAGAAATAACAGCCAGACCGACCTACAACAATAGTACCGAAGGCGCTTTTGACGGATACTTCCACACATTACAAAACGAAGCCTCAGACCCCAGCAAATGGTTTATAACCACGGCACAAATGATATGGGCAGGTAATCTGGCTGTGGAACAATCTACCAGCACACTGAAACATTATTACTGGGAAATTTATCAGGTTATGGGAGACCCCAGCCTTATTCCTTTCGTGGGACCAGTGCAGCAGATAACAATCACGGCCTCCAGCCCTATAATCAAAGGAACTAACGAAGCATACCTGGAAACAGCTCCATACACTTATCTTACAATATATCAAGATGGTATGCGTATAGGGACAGGCATATCTGACAACAGTGGCATGGCCCATATTATCACAAATGTTACAATAAGCTCGGATACACTCACAATCTACGGATATGGACAAAATAAAACTCCCGTACACGTAAAAATAGGAACGGTAAATCCAGACTTTCCGCTGGCTGACACAAAAATGTTAACCTCGCATGTTGACTTTGCTTCATCAGGAACTTTAACCCTTACTGTACAAAATACCAATGATACAGCCAGCTTAGATGAGGTGTATATTTTATTGACCTCTCTAAACACGCAGGCTTTAACTCTGGATCAAGATTCCATTTATATAGGACAACTTGCAGCTGCTGGCACCGACACAATAACAGCAGGATACACAAGCTATAACGTGGCTGATATGACCAGCGGACAAATAATGATAGCTACACATCAAATTTATAACTCCGATACTCTGATATTACAAAAACTGGCAAATATAAATGTTTTTGCTCCCACCCCACAAATCACAGAATTTTCAATCAATGATGCAGATGGTAGTAGCACACTGGATTCGGCCGAAACCGGTAGTATTTCCGTAGTGATTACCAACACCGGACACGCAAATGCAGATAACCTCACGGCTGCAATATCAGCAGATACATCACTGGTACATTTTGGTAATACTCCTGTAAATATTGGTACTCTGGCAAGCGGCGACACTATGAGCCTCACCTTTTCCTTCTCGTGCGACAGTTTCAGCAATCCTGTAGCAGGAAAAATCTTTATCAACCTATACAACGACCTTATTAACAGGAACTTTGAAGAAAAAATCTGGTTTGGTAAGCCTACATATATGATTTTGAGCAACGGCAATGGAATTACATCTGAATATCCTTTTAACAATTACTGGAAATACGGAGAAACACAAATCCTCATCACCAGGGAGGAATTAAAATATCTCAAAACAATTAACGAAATAGCCTTCCGTATACAAAAAAGCTATCAGGGTGGATATTATTTCAAGAATTTCAAAATAGCCCTACTGGATACAAACCTGACAGGCTTAAGCACATGGATTGACACCAGCCTGTTTACTACAGTTTACACCAATTCTAATTACCATCTGGGAGATTATCAAGGCTGGTGGTATTTCCATACATCCGACTGGCAGATAGATACCAGCAAAAGCCTGATTGTTTATATTTTCTGGGGACAAAATCCTGACTATGTCGCCCAGAGTGATGCTTATGCTGTTTATGGAGAAAATACTCCTTATACCTCGGTGCTATATAAAAACTACGACTATATAGGCGGAGGAGATGATAATACATATACAAGTCCGCTGCGACCTGCCATAAAAATAGGAAAAGCCGAAATTTCCGCAGTGGAAAGCATGGCAGATAACAAGCTTAATATTTTCCCTAATCCTGCACACGAATATATACAGATCAATCTGCCAAATAATAGTCCGGTAGCACGTGCAGAAGTGATTAACACCCAGGGGCAGGTTGTTATGCGCACCAATCTGACAGGAACAAGACTAAATATCAAATCGCTCACACCGGGAATTTATTTGCTGCGCATCCGCAGTGGCGGCATAATTTATTCCACAAAATTTGTAAAGGAATAATTGTCAAAAAACGGGGCGCCTTTTCAGACACCCCGTTTTTTTTATGCAATCACGCCAGAACCCACCAGTTCCTCGCCATAATACCATACGGCAAACTGTCCAGGGGTAACAGCACGCTGTGGCTGGTTAAAAACTATATACAAGCCATCCTTACGGCAATGTAAAGTAGCGGGCTGCAAGGGCTGACGATAACGTATACGCACCAATGCCCTTACGGATTGTCCCTCTCTGAGTTGCAAATCCGGACGGACCCAATGCATATCCTCATTATGGATGAACAGCCCTTTACGGAAAAGCCCTGGATGATCCTTGCCCTGACCCACATAAACGATATTGTTTACAGTATCCACTCCCAGGACAAAAAGCGGCTGTTTTTTTCCGCCTATGCCAAGACCACGCCTCTGACCTACCGTGTAATAAT
>CAZYSM010000040.1:5895-23753 GCA_964649975.1 uncultured Bacteroidales bacterium
GGCTGTTTTTTTCCGCCTATGCCAAGACCACGCCTCTGACCTACCGTGTAATAATGCGCACCATTATGCTGACCTACTATCCAGCCCCGTACCTGGGAAAAATCAAACGGCTGGCAAAGCTGTTCAACAGTTTTGTCCTCATAATTATGGAATTCCTTGAAATATCGGTGATTAGCAGGTAGTTCAATAATCCGTCCTTTTTTGGGTTCAAGCTTTTGTTGCAGAAAAACCGGCAAATCCACTTTGCCAACGAAACATATTCCTTGCGAGTCCTTACGATGGGCACTTGCCAAATCCAATTCCGCTGCTATACGCCTTACCTCTGGCTTGGTTATTTCTCCCAATGGGAAAATAACTTTTTCCAGCTGGGTCTGTGATAACTGGCAAAGAAAATATGACTGATCTTTGTTCTTATCCACAGCTGCAAGCAAACGGCGGTATTTCTTTCCTTGCACCTCAATTGTATCAATCCTGGCATAATGCCCTGTGGCAATGTAATCCGCGCCCAGTTCTGCAGCATATTCCTCAAAAACATCAAACTTTATCTCCCTGTTGCACAATACATCCGGGTTAGGAGTGCGGCCTCGCTCATACTCCCGGAACATATATTCCACAACCTTCTGGTAATATCTATCACTCGAATCCACAATTTTTAACGGAATATCCAGCTTGCGGGCTACCAGCTTTGCTACGATTACATCCTCCTCCCAGGTGCAGGCCCCTGTTATGGTTACAGAGCTGTCTTTCCAGTTAATCATAAACAATCCGTAAACATCATATCCCTGCTCCTTTAATAAATAAGCCGCCACGCTGGAATCCACGCCACCAGAAAGACCTACAACAACTCTCTTTGCCATAAAATAAATTTAGTTTGCAACAAAATTAAGCAAAATAGCAATATTGCAGAGAAAAATAAAACTTTTATTAACAAATAATTCTTTAAAAATTTAATATCTTGCAAATAAAAAATGAAACGCTGGCTTTATATAGCATTGCTGCTTGTTTTCAGCATAAATTCAAATTGTCAAAACGAAAATATGAAACATAAATACACCAATCATCTGATTAATGAGACCAGTCCGTATCTGCTACAACACGCGCATAATCCGGTTGACTGGTATCCCTGGGGCAAAGAAGCCCTGGAAAAGGCAAAAAAGGAAAATAAACCACTGATTATCAGCATAGGATATTCCACCTGTCATTGGTGTCACGTGATGGAGCGGGAATCCTTTGAGAACGAGGAAATCGCACGTATTATGAACGAAAATTTCGTGTGTATAAAAGTGGACAGGGAGGAACGCCCGGATATAGACAAAATCTATATGAGCGCAGTGGAGATGATGACAGGACGCGGTGGCTGGCCTCTCAATTGCTTTGCCCTGCCAGACGGAACGCCGTTTTTCGGAGGTAGTTATTTTCCGCCACAGCAGTGGAAATCCATCCTGCTGCAAATAGCAGATCAATGGAAAACAAATCCCACACAAATAATGCTGGCTGCCCAGCAGGTCAAAAACGGACTGGTCAGCAACGACCTGGTTAAGATGAAACAGGATACTGGCAAAATTTTCCTCTCCAAAATTATGCAAGCTGTGGATAAATGGAAACATAGCTTTGACCGTGAATACGGAGGTAACGACACCAGGATAAAATTCCCTATGCCAGTGATTTATAACTTCCTGCTGGATTATTATTTCTACACCGGAGATAAAGAAATCCTTACCCACGTGGAAACAACGCTTGACCGTATGGCGGCCGGCGGTATATACGACCATATCGGTGGCGGTTTTGCCCGCTATTCCACGGACAAACAATGGCGTGTGCCACATTTTGAGAAAATGCTTTACGACAACGCCCAACTCATTGATTTATACAGCAATGCATACAAACTAACAGGCAAAGAAAGATATAAGCAAGTAGTGACAGAAACTATTGACTTCCTTATGCGGGAGATGCACAATAAGCAAGGATATTTCTACTCCGCACTGGACGCTGACAGCGAGGGCGAGGAAGGAAAATTCTATGTCTGGACTTATGAAGAATTGAAAAAACTTGTTCCGCAATATCTGAACGAATTGAAAGCTGTTTACGAAATATCTCCGTTTGGAAATTGGGACGGGAAAATCATTTTCTATCAAAAGCATACTCTGGAAAAAGCTGCACAAAAGCTTAATATTTCCGTGGAACAGCTGCAAGCAGACCTTGCCCAGGCCAGGCAAATACTCTTTGAATACCGGAATAAACGCGTGCATCCGTCCACTGACACCAAAGCCATCACCTCGTGGAATGCTATGACTATCAGCGGATTGATAAGTGCTTATACTATCACAGGTAATAAAGACTATTTGAACATTGCCAAACAAACTGCCAGCTTCATCACCAGCACAATGCTGGATAAAGACACATTGCTGTGGCGGACATACAAAGACAATGTAAGAAAAATTCCGGGCTATCTTGACGATTATGCCTTCACCATAAAGGCTATGACAGATTTGTTTATCACCACCGGAGAGGAAAAATATCTTACCCTGGCGGAAAAACTCACTCAATATGTATTTGACCATTTCCTTGACCGGGAAACCGGAATGTTTTACTACACTGCGGATAATCAGCCCGCACATATCAAACGCGAAAAAGACATCACGGACAACGTAATTCCCTCGGCAAACAGCGCAATGGCATATAACCTGTTTATTCTTTCTCACATAGGTCACCACCCGGAATGGAAAGAACATTCACGGCAGATGTTAATGAACGTGAGCGAATATCTCTACCAATATCCGGCTTATTTTGCCCTGTGGGAAGATCTGGCATTCAAACAGGGACATCCTTTCTACGAGCTGGCTATATGCGGCGACAAAGCCCAGAATTACGCAATGGAGGTGCAGCAAAAATTTCTGCCCAATACAGTTGTGGTATTTACCGAAAAACCATCTCTGCTGCCTATTTTCCAGGATAGATTTGTTAAAGGCAAAAATCTGTTTTATGTTTGTGTGGACAATACCTGTCAACTGCCAGTCACTACAACTGATGCAGCTTTAAAACTTCTGAAAAAATAAGGAACATTTTTGCGGAGAGTTTCGTAAAAAATTAAAAAGTCAAATAACGGAAAATATGAGGAAATTAGCTATTATCATTGTACCGGTTATTGCCATGTTTTTTGCGAGCTGTTCATCAAGCAAAGATTCAGACCAGAATTACTGGAACGAAATACAAAACAACTATCACATTTACGCTCCGCCTCTACCTGATCACCTGGATTTTGCAGGAGAACCTGTGCCTTTGCAATATTTTGACGTGCGTCAGTCCCTTGACCGCGAAATACTCAAACTTATGTACTGGCATTCGGAAATTATTCTTTACCTCAAACGTGCAAAAAAATTCTTTCCCATTGTTGAGCCTATCCTGAAAAAATACGGCATTCCTGACGACTTCAAATACATGATGGTTGCCGAAAGTGGAATGACACCTGTCAAATCTCCTGCTGGCGCTGCTGGATACTGGCAATTTATGGAGAAAATCGGGAAAAAATACGGACTGGAAATTAATGACCAGATAGACGATCGCTACAATATCTATAAATCCACTGCTGCTGCCTGCAAATACCTGCAAGATGCATATAAACGCTATAACAACTGGACACTGGCAGCAGCCTCCTTCAACGTTGGCAATACCGCCCTGGACAGAGCCATCCGTAAACAAAAACAAAACAGCTTTTACGACCTGGCTCTAAACGTAGAAACAGCCAGATACCTTTACCGCATCCTGGCACTAAAAGTAATTATGGAAAATCCACGGAAATATGGCTTTATAATCCGGGAAAAAGAATATTACAAGCCCATTAAAACCAAATTTGTCAAAGTGGACACTTCGGTAAGCAGCTGGCCAGACTTTGCTATCTCCCAGGGCACAAACTATAAAATTCTTTTGTTGCTAAATCCATGGATTAGATCAAGCAAGCTTGATAATCCCAACCGTAAAATTTATTATGTTGAAATACCAGAAAAAAACGCACGGATAGTCAAAAAATAATTTAACTTTATCGCAAAAAAATGAGTTGTCAGACACGCATAAAAGAACAAAACATCCCCCAGCTATGGGATTGGCTAAAACAAAATGATAGCCAACTATTCCTTGAATACCAGGACCAGCCCGAGGAAACATGCCGGAAAATCAGGCACCAGATAAGACGTATTAACCACCTGCTGGATTGCGAAATTATACCTGGCAAAGACAGGCACACGCTTATTGTCTCACCTAACAATGTTCACGAACTATTTGACGATGTCAGAGACATTGTTAGCCGCGCTCCACAGCTAAAATACTGGACAATAACAGCTTTCCGCCCTCCCCGCCCACTCAATGACGTGGAAAATGTAAAGGGTATTGAGTATAATATTGACGATTTCAGAGTGGCTGCCACAAAAAATCCGGATGGAAGAGTGGATTTAAATATTGGCGTAAAAAACTTTGATCAATATGACTATTACAAGCTGCTTTCGGCAATGTTCAGAATACTGCAAAAAGCCCTGGGCGAATACAATGTGGAATTCCGTCTGGGTAAAGTTGTGCTAAATCCTCTGGATGAAAAAATACATACCATTAAGCTGAAAAATTTAATCTCTGTTTTCCAGGACTAATAATCCGCTTGCCAAGGAAAAGTAAAAAAATTGTTGTTTAGAGACATATTTAATTGGCAGAAAATTCTGTGTTTTTTATTTTAGAAAAAATTTTAAAAAACACTTTTATGGAAAAAAGACTGCTTGAATGCGTGCCTAATTTCAGCGAAGGCCGCGATATGAACGTTATTAAGCAAATCACTGACCAGATAGAAAGCGTGGAAGGTGTCAAACTTTTGAACGTTGACCCGGGCAAAGCTACTAACCGCACAGTAGTGACGTTTGTAGGCGAACCCGAAGCTGTTGTAGAAGCAGCCTTCCTTGCAATCAAAAAAGCTTCGGAAGTAATTGATATGCGCAAACACAAAGGCGAACATCCACGCATGGGCGCCACAGACGTTTGTCCGTTTGTGCCAATATCTGGTATATCCGTAGAGGAAGCTGTGGAATATGCCCGGCAGCTGGCAAAACGCGTTGGAGAAGAACTCAACATACCTGTTTACCTGTACGAATATGCTGCCACGAGCGAACAGCGCCGCAACCTTGCCAATATCCGATCCGGCGAGTACGAGGCTCTGCCAAAGAAATTGACTGACCCTAAGTGGAAACCCGATTTCGGACCAGCTGAGTGGAACGACCACGTGGCCAAAACAGGCGCAACTGTTATCGGAGTGCGTAACTTCCTCATAGCTTACAACGTAAACCTCAATACCACTTCCACCCGCAGGGCTAATGCCATAGCCTTTGACGTGCGCGAGATGGGCAGGATAAAACGCCTTGGTAATCCTATCACAGGTAAAAAAGTCCTGGACGAAAACGGAGAACCTGTCCGCCGCCCGGGCACGCTCCGCAAGGTAAAAGCCATTGGCTGGTATATTGAGGAATTTGGTATCTGTCAGATTTCCATGAACCTGACGGACATCAACGTTACACCCATGCATATTGCCTTTGACGAGGTGGTGGAAAAAGCCCGGCGCCGTGGTGTCCGCGTCACAGGATCGGAAATAGTGGGCCTGGTACCGCTGAAAGCCATGCTGGATGCCGGAAAATATTTCCTGCGCAAACAACGCCGATCCGTGGGCGTATCCGAGGAAGATCTTATCAAAATCGCAATAAAGTCGCTGGGGCTCAATGACCTGTATCCATTCAATCCCAAGGAAAAAATCATTGAATACATGATTGAGGAGGATTCGGACAAGAAGCTCGTCAAGATGAACCTGCGGGAATTTGCCAATGAGACAGCCAGCGAATCCCCTGCTCCGGGCGGCGGTTCAATTTCCGCTTATGTGGGCGCTCTGGGTGTATCGCTTGGCACAATGGTAGCAAATCTGTCCTCACACAAACGCGGATGGGACGACCGCTGGGAGTATTTCTCCGACTGGGCAGAAAAAGGCCAGCAATATAAAGACGAGCTACTCCGCCTGGTGGATGAGGATACCAAAGCCTTTAACAAAATTATGGAAGCCTGGGGATTACCTAAAGGCACGGACGAGGAAAAGCAAACACGTAAACAGGCTATTGAGGAGGCAACAAAATATGCTATTTCCGTGCCACTGCGCGTGATGGAAGTAAGCTACAAATCCATGGAAATCCTCAAAGCCATGGCCGAACAAGGCATGGAAGCCTCTATCAGTGACGTGGGCGTAGGTGCTATGGCAGCCCTGACAGCCGTCCGTGGTGCACACCTCAACGTAAAGATAAACGCAGCACAGCTCTCTGACACACAGTACAAAGAAAAAGTCCTCGCGCAGGCTGCCGAAATTGAGCAAAAAGCCACGGAAATGGAAAAACAAATTATGGACATTGTCAACCAAAAGCTAAGCTAAATTCCAGCTACACAATAGAAAAGCCCCTGCGGATTTTTGCAGGGGCTTTTTATTTATCAAGACGCAGATATTACTTGGTTTCGGGCTTGAGAGCAATAATCAAATAACTGTTATCCCTGACAAATTGCTTAGCCGCCTGGACAAAATCATCTTTAGTAAAGGACCTAACCAATTTGTCGTAATCCGTAACAAAATCGGGCTTAAGACCATAACTGTAAACCTTGACCAGCTGGGTTAGCCAGTAACGGTTCTGCTGCATCTGTGTCTCGTGAGCTTTAAGTAATTTTTCTATAGTGGCCTTGTATTCACGGTCACTAATACCTTGTTTGAGCGAATTATCAATGCTAATAATGCGTTTTGTGATATAGGAAAGTGTATCTGGATTAGCGCTGTAGAAAATAGCTATTCCATACTGCTGTTTAGGTTCAATTTTAATAATTGGCGAAGCAGAAATGGAATAAGTCAGAGCCAGGGCTTCGCGTACAGTATCCAGTAAGCGTCCAGTAAATATGTCAGAGACACCACGCAAAAGCAGATCATTACGTAAGGAATAATTCCAGTTGCCTGTATAAACCATATAAACAAGGCTCTTGGGATCAGTCCCTTTATAAACATACTTTGTAATTACTTTGCCAGCAGGAATATAAGCCTTAACATCGCGGTAATTCTCCTTCTTGTCTTTTTTTGGCAATCCACCGAGGTATTTTTCAATAAGTGGACGGGCCTTCTGCAGGTCCACGTTACCCACAAATACGAATGTAAAGCTGCCAGGGTCAGCAAAACGTTCCTTGTAAATTTCGTAAGCACGACGGAAGTTAACCTCATCCAGCATCTGAGTATTAATTGGTGCAGTATAAGGACTATTACCACCCAGCACTGCCATAAGAGTATCTACCCATACGCTTTGTGGATCATTGGCTTTATTTTCCAGGATTGCACGCTGTTGATCCACAAAAGCCTTATATGCCTCCGTGTCATAACGCGGCGACATAAAATACTGATATATAAGCTGAAGCATTGTTTCAAAATTCTTAACATCCGACTGTCCCTCAAACCCTTCGTGATAGAGATTGATAAAAGGAGAAACGCTAACATTCTTATCTGCAAGGAATTTCTGCAAGTCTGCCTGGGTAAAGTCTCCCACACCGGCATTAGAAATCAAATCAGCTGCAATACGGGCACTTGGCAATTCATCAACCGGATAAAGGGAATACCCACCTTTGCTAAAAGCCTGCATCAATACTTCATCATCCTTGAACTGAGTAGGTTTGATAACGACTTTAACACCATTTTTCAGTGTCCAGATAGTAGCGCCAGTAACAGCATCCTTTTCCTCCTTAACTATTTTTCCCTTTCTGATTTTCTTTGCTATAAGCGGCTTATTTACAGCTACATCTTTATACGGCTGTACCTGGGAAGATCGTACCTGTTTGACCATATCAATCAATTCCTGATCTGTTGGAACTTTCTCTTTATCAGGTGCCTGTACCACAACAACGAGATTTTTATCTGTTGCCAATTGCTTAATAGCATTATTAACATCCTGCTGGGTAATAGAAGGCAGCAGCTGCTGAGCAATTTTATACTGCTGTTCTGGTGAGAGCAAAGGTGCTTGCTCAACATCAAAATGATTCTGTATTAACTGCACAAAATAATTGCTTTCGGTTTTATTACGCTCGTTATACTGTTTTTCCAGCCTGGCGAGCAATTGTTTTTTGGCTCTTTCCAGCTCCGACTGGCCAAAGCCATAACGTCGTGCACTCTCTATCTGTTCCATCAATGTTTTTGCTGTTTCACTGATACGCCCTTTCTTAGCTATACCCAGAACCACAAAAGCATCAGTCTTGTCCATCAAATGCTGATCCATAGCCATAGCAATAGCATAAGGCGTTTTAGGGCTTAGCATTTTTTCCTTATAACGATTGCTCAACATTGTCTCAGCCAGCTGTTTCGTGAGTTCCTTCTTGAAATCTCCATAAGTCTTCACATACTCCATAGGATGTTTCCAATAAAAAGCTACGATGGAATAAGGCGCTTCCTTATCAGTAGCAACTACAGCTTTGATGTCATTATGTTCAGGAATTTCTGGATAAACACGCGGCCGTGGATTCTGCGAAGCAGGTATCTGCGAGAACAATTTTACAATTTTCTCCTTAACCTGCTGTGGGTCAATATCGCCTACTACAATAACAGCTTCAAGGTCCGGGCGGTACCAATCATGATAAAAACGTTTGAGAACGTCATACTTGAAATTTTTGATTATATCCACTTTTCCGATAGGCAAACGATCGGCATATTTTGACCCATAAAGTAAAACAGGGAAAATTTTGCGCATCATACGGTCCTGTGCTCCGCGTCCCAGACGCCATTCCTCAATGATAACTCCACGCTCATCATCAATTTCCTGGTCCTCCAGAGAAACATAATGAGCCCAGTCGTGCAGAATAAGCAAAGCAGTATCAAGATATTGCGGTTTATCCAGAGGAATCTCAAGCATATAAACAGTTTGGTCAAAAGCTGTATAAGCATTGAGGTCAGCTCCGAATTTCATACCAGTGCTCTCCAGAAACTTGATTAACTTATGTTTTGGGAAATTTTTTGTTCCATTAAAACACATATGCTCAGTGAAATGAGCCAATCCCTGCTGGTCATCATCCTCACAAACCGACCCTGCTTTGACAACCAGACGCAGGAATACGCGATTTGCAGGTTTCTTATTCTGCTTGATAAAATACATCATTCCATTAGGCAAAGTACCGGAAACTACCGACGGATCAGTAGGAAGAGATTTTGACAAATCTACCTGCTGAGCTTGCAGGCTGACAAAGAAAAATAATAACACAAACGAACTTAATAAGGCTTTTAGTCGCATAAGCAAAATTTTTAAAATTTTTTCTAAGACGAGTTTAATAAAAAAAAGTTACTTCAAACAGAGATTTTGTATCTTTGCATAAGAAATTTATTAAAAAAATCTTAACTTAAATGGCACATTCCCACGAACACCATGAACATCAACATTTTGGATATTATCTCCCACTAACAGAATATTACAAATTAGTGGAACAGGCATTAGCAGATTTTGGTCTGGATCCCGAAAAAGCCCGCGGAGAAGAAAAAGGCAGCTGGCTGTTACAAAAGGAAAATACACCTATCTGGATAGATGTTTTCCAGAAACCAGAGGAGCCATGGGGATACTTTCAGTGCCTGGCTCCAGCTTTCCAACTACCAGAAGATAAAAACCTCCGTGCTGATATATACGAAAAACTCCTGGAAAAAGCTCATACTATCTTTGGTGTAGCTATAACAAAATACAAAGACTGGATTTATGTGCGCCTCATACGTGAGCTGACCAATATCACAAAAGAAGAAATTATGAACATCATTGCCCGAGTGGGCACTTTTGCCATTGAGCTAAATAAAGAATTTGGCAATATCGGAAAATGATATAGCTATGAAAATATTTGATATTCTCCAAAATACTGTTTTTGACGGCTGTAATGTAGAATGTTATTCTCTGTGGATAAAAAAACGCGTGCTTGTTTACGAATATGGTCCACAAATGCAAGGAAAAATCAAACTTTCACTGGAAGCCGAACAGGAAGAAGGTGCTTTAATTTATAACTCAACGGATTGCGGACTTTCTGCCTGCGGCTACCCACATTTTGATGCTATGTTTATTTACCGCCACAAAGACCAGCGGGAGTTTTCAGTAAGCCTTGTCCTGACCAGAGAAAAAATCACAAAGCAGGATATTGAAAACTTTATCCATAGCCTTGAACAATGCAAGGAAAAAATCAGCCTTCCACATATCCGCTGGAAGGCTGTAATTGCCACGGAAATTCAAATCAGCCCAGAGGAAAAATCCAAACTTCTGGCAGCTTTCAGCCGCGTTTATACAGGCAAATATTCCGATTATATCGGACGCAATATTGAGGCGTTTATCAAAACCTGATTATTCCCCGTAAACCGTGATAACAATCTTACGGCTGCCAGCATAATTACGGAACTCACACAGATAAATCCCCTGCCATGTACCAAGGTTTGGACGCCCACCAGTGATGGGAATAGTCACTGACTGCCCAATAATGGACGATTTCAGATGAGCGGACATGTCATCCTCACCTTCCATGGTATGTGTAAACTTATGATAGCCGTCCGGCACAAGGTCATTCATAAAAGTTTCAAAATCCCTGCGTACCGAAGGATCTGCGTTTTCATTGAGCGTCAAACCCGCCGAGGTATGCTTGATAAATACATGCATTATACCTGTCTGAGGCAAATCTCCAATAGCTTTTAAAACATGATGCGTTATCAGGTGATAACCCCGCCCCATAGACGGCAAGGATATTTCTACTTGTTTTACCATTTTTCATTATTTTTGGAAAAGTTTTGACTACAAAATTACAAAGCTATGCAGAGAAACAAAAATATCTATCTTACCGCATTGTTTTTGTTTGTTCTAATTGCAGCCGTAGGATTTTTAGCATTGTATTTTTTGTTTTTCAAGCCAAATACAGGTTTTAGTGAAAAATACAGGTACATTTACATTCCTACTGGTGCCTCTTTCTCCCAAATGATGGACACATTGCAGAAAAATAATATCCTCAAAAGCCGTCAGACTTTCCTCATAGCTTCACGGATAAAACGTTTTTCCCATCCGCGCGCGGGCCGGTATAAAATCCTTAGCAGAATGAACAACAATCAAATGATAAATATACTCCGTGCTGGCTTACAATCGCCTGTAAATCTTACATTTAACAATATCCGCACTAAGGAACAACTGGCAGGACACGTGTCTCACTATATTGAAGCGGATAGTGTGACCATCCTGCGCTTGCTCAATGATGATAACTACCTGAGGCAGTTCGGTTTTTCGTCCCAGGACGTATTGGCAATGTTCATACCTAACACCTATCAATTTTTCTGGAACACCTCTGCCCAGGAATTCATCAAACGCATGTACCGCGAATACCGCAAGTTCTGGACGCCGGAACGCCTGCAAAAGGCAAAACAAATTGGATTGACTCCCAAACAGGTCATCATCCTTGCTTCCATTGTTCAGGCTGAGCAAATGCAGCATCCAGACGAACGCCCACGAATAGCTGGTTTATATATCAACCGTCTGCGCCGCGGAATACCATTGCAGTCGGACCCTACACTCATCTATGCATGGAAGGATTTTTCCATCCGCCGTGTTTACAACTACCACAAGGAAATCAATTCGCCGTATAATACTTACAAAAATCCAGGTCTTCCGCCTGGACCCATCCTTACCCCGGACATATCCTCCATTGACGCTGTACTTAACTACGAAAAACACGATTACCTCTACATGGTAGCCCGTGCGGATTTCAGCGGATACCACCATTTTTCCAGAACACTGAAGGAACACGAAGCTTATGCACGCCGCTACCGCCAAGCTCTCAACCGTGCCGGAATAAGGTAGTACGCACCAGGATAATTAAAAGACACAAATATACGGTGCCACCGGATACTCCGGCACATTTATTCGTGTAATTGATGGTTAAAAATTGAAAGCCACGAATGCACGAATGATTTTTATTCGTGTTATTCGTGGTTAATTTAAAGGCCACTACAGTTCCCACAAGTCTTTTGACTTGTGGAACGAAAACTATAAAGTCTCTGACTTGCACTTGCACAGGCAGACGGAAGTCTGCTGATTTACGTATTCCACCAGACAAAAGTCTGGCGGGAATATCAGTTTTCCATTCGTGTTCATTCGTGTAATTCATGGCTAAATAAAAAAAGACCGCCCAAAGGACGGCCTTTATTGCTAACGGATTTATGAGAAAGTTAATGTTTTTAGTAAATCCCCTGTCCCATAAACGGAACGGTTTGTTCTTGATCTTGATCCGCTTGTTTACGTCGGAAGTCCTCCTTGAAATTACGCAGGCGGAAAGTAATGTCAAACATCAGCATTGGCTTGTAGAATTCTATGCCCAGCTCGGATGTGAAATTCTGGTCGCTGTTGACCATTGTAAACTTCGGATGCATAAACGGCGAAACCGCGGTGAAAGACAGAGTTAGCTTGTTTTTCATCAGGTTCTGCCGCACTCCAGCAAAAGTAAGGAACAGAGGTTTACGTTCGCCCTGAATGCTAAGCTCACGTCCCATATACATTCCGCCCAGTTGTAGCATTGTGCCAGTGGGTAGCATAGTAATCAGGAACGTGCGTCCCTGCCAGGTGAAGGTGCTTTTGTTAATGTCGTTTCCGTCCAGAGTGCTGGTAAGCTGGTCATAATATCCGTCCACAGATGTGTTGAGCATAAACATCTTGAACAGAACAAAATTTCCGCTGAGGCTTGCGCCGGCAAAGGTCTCACGGTCAATATTTGCCCAGGTCATGCGCATAAGTTGACCCTGGGGTTGCTGTATCTGGCTGAATTTGCCAGTGGACTGACGCACATAAGCTTCCAGAGTGATGGAATTCATCCCGAACTTGTTCAAGTAGCTAAGCTCAAAGGAATTAGTAAATTCCGGTTTAAGGTCAGGGTTGCCAACCTGCACAGTGTATTTGTCCACAACGATGGGCGTAGGATTGAGGTGGAAGGTGGACGGACGCTGAACGCGGCGGCTATAACTGAGTTGTATCTGCTGGTTATGCGGAAGTGATTTGCTCAGATGCACAGTGGGGAAAAAGTCCAGATGACGGTAAGCATAAGTATTTCCGCTCAGGTCAGATATTGCCCTGTCCGTGTACTCGGCACGCAGACCGAGTTTGAAGTCCACAAAGTTGTTTGGCAGTCCTACGGTGATATATCCTGCGTAAATATTACGGTTAAATTCCGTATTTGACGACCTGTCCGGATAGAGCTGCCAGTCATTAATGCCGTAGTCATAAAGGAAATAGTCGTATTTGTCCGGATTGGTCAGATGGCGGAATGTCAGTCCTGTTTCCAGTTTTCCTTTCTGTCCGATGGGTTGCTCGTAATCTGCCTGAGCGCGGATTTTGCGTTCACGGATTGTTTCCACTGTGCGTTGCTGATAGGCATAAGGCGAAATTATGTTCCAGTTAGCATCCGTGGTATCCTGCCGCAAAAGGTTGATTTTCTGCGGAACATAGTCGGAATACTGGACGTAGGCTGTAAGTTTCTGCTTGTCCGAGAATTTATGTTCGTAATTGAAATCGCCTTCTGCCAGGTTTCCGCGGTAATCAAAGCTGGAGGTCTGCAGGTAATAGATAGTTGCCATGTTGCCCAGTGCAGTGTAGGAATTGGTGTTAAAGTTGTTTCCGAAACGTTTTTGTCCGTATTGCAGGTTGAGGGTAAAAGTATTTTTGTCATCCGGGAAATAGTTAACAGAAAATTTGCCTGTCATTGTTCCGTAAAAGTTTTTCATAAGTCCGTTGCTGGCAAGGACAAAGTCCAGACTGTCCAGTTTTGTAGTGCGGTTCTGAAAGAATTTGAATTCATTGATTTTGTCCATATAAGTAGCCTGTGCCACCACTTCAAATTTGTTATTACGGTAGCGGATAATCAGGTCTGCGTTTTTGCTTCCGAAATTATCTGCGCCGAGTTCAATTTTTCCGCTCAATCCGTGGTCGCCTTTGGCTTTAGTGATAATGTTAATGATACCTGCCACGCCGTCCGGGTCATATTTAGCCGAAGGATTAGTGATAATTTCAATTTTCTGTATTGACGAGGCAGGTATTTGTTTGAGGGCTTCGTTTCCGTCCAGAGCCGTAGGTTTTCCGTTGATAAGGACTTTGAAGCTGGAACTTCCGCGAAGGGAGACATTTCCTTGATAATCCACCTGCACGCCCGGGGCGGTGCGTAGCACTTCCACGGCGCTTCCGCCTGTGCTTTGAATATCCTTGCTGGGATAAATCACTTTTTTATCCAGTTTATAAACCACGTTTCCCGTGGCTGTTCCTGTGACAGTGACGGCTTCTATTTGCTGGTCGTCCGGAACGATTTTGATTTTTCCCACCTGGACAAAACGCTGTTTTTTAGACAGTTCTATACCTGTGATTTTCTTTGCCTTGAAACCAACGAATTTTACTTCCACAGAGTATTTTCCAAAAGGTAAATCTTTGATGACAAAGTATCCTGTGGTATCGGTCAGGTATCCGTTGACGAGCGAGTCGCGGCTGTCATAAACCAGAACAGTAGTATATGGCAGAGGCTTGTCCTGATCATCTACCACCTGCCCAACAATCAGACCAGTTCCGGGTTTCAGTCCGGGCTGGGCTTTGAGCAAAATTCCGGCTGTTATAAGAGTTATTAATAAAATTATTCGTTTCATAACTGATTGATTTTTAATTGCTTTCTTTCTCAATATAAACACCAAAATTCTTTTTACCGCCAGTTATTTGAGTATGAGTGCCTTTTATAGTAGCAGAAATGTGTTTACAGTGGGACGTATAAATGAATGTTTTGTTACTGGTCTGTCCCGAGAGGGTATCAATTTCTCCCAGAAGCGAAGCTTTTGCCCTGTCGGTCAGAAGGATATGGACATTACCAAGATTGGTTTCAGGCGTCACCTTCAAAAACGCTGAATTTGAGGCAATTATATTAATGTTCCGGAAATTACTTTTTTCAATTTTTCCCACAACATCATCACCTAAAATCAAATTAAGGCTATCCTGTGATAGTTGCAGGTCAAAAACAGATTGATTTTTTGCAATGATTGTTTTGACCGAAGGGGTAATGATAATCATCTGGCTCTGAGGATAAAGCGTATCACCACTGAGGGTATAAGCCAGAGTTCCAGAATATTTAAGAGCGTATTTTTCGCCTTTGAGGATTTTCACCTTTTCATCTGCGGATAAAACAATCACAGAAAAATGAGGAACTTCTTGATAATTAGAATATTGAACAGCCTCTTGTTTCTGTGTATCAGAATAAACCACTTTTGAGTAATGATGGATAACCAAAAAGACGAACAGGAAAAACAGAATAATTAGCAATAATGCCGTGGCAATTAATATGTTGCTTGTTTTTATGCGTTTCATTGTTCTTTGTTTTTAGGGTTTTGTAAATATTGATTAAAAAGTTCCTTCAGGTCATCAAAAGAAATATTTAACAGTTGCATCTCTTTGAAAACCAGAGGTAAGGTTTCGGAAATAAACTGCTGACGTTTGATGTCTCTGGCAATCTCATAAGCATTTTCCGAGAGGAAATAACCTATCCCACGTTTATTGAAAATCAGTCCTTTATCCTGAAGGATTTGATAAGCACGGTTGACAGTATTAGGCGTCACCTGCGCCTCTGTGGCGAGCGTGCGCACTGATGGCACGCGGTCTCCCGGACGGAATTTCTTTTTCAGTATCTGGTCCAGGAAAAAGTCTATCAACTGGAGATATATGGCTTTGGTATCATTGAATTGCATTTTTTTATTTTTTTAGATTAAACAACTTGCTTTTCTTTTACCTTAAAATAGGCTGCTGCCCAGAAAAGGACAGTTACGGCTGCAATCACTACTTTTGCTCCTGTCTCAATAATATTTTTGATCTGTTCACTATACTGCTCAATATCGCCCACCAAAATGTTTTGAATATCTCCCTGCAAGAGTAATTTTCCTATGGGACCAAGGATAAAAGACAGAGCCATTGCAATAATAAACATCCACAGGATAGTTTGCAGGAACGGACTGCGTTTGAAAATCGTTGCCCCCAAAAGGAATTCAGAATTCACTACAAGATAGCCGATCGTCAGAGCTCCCAAGCTTTTATATTGCAAAAAGTTGAAAAATGGAACGTGAACTTTGAACATCGCTCCGATGAAAATTAGCAAAAGGTTGAAAACAGCGAACATCACCAGATAGCCTACTATGCCCACAATTATGGAATATAACCAGACGGTCAGATATTTTTCAAACACCGAAGCTGGCAGGGTCAGATAGGACGTAGCACTCTTTTTATCCCGCAGCTCACGGAACGACATACTGGCAATCACCGAACCAGTTATTATATACCACAGTCCGAATATTGAAATAAAAAAGTTAATGGTAATCATATTTCCGTTGGCAAGGCTAATCACCGCAATAAACGTGAAAAATGCCAATAACGCTCCCAGAAAATAAGCCGTAGCCTTGAAATTAGTATATATGTGGAATTTAACCATTTTTCCGAAACGGCTGAAAGAAAAGAATTTAGGTTCCATAGCTTTTAGTTTTTAAAGATTTGTTGGAATTTTTCTTTATCCGAGATAATAGCATTGAACAACAGCTCAATGTCAATTTTGAGCGAAGTAATATCCGGCTGAGCCGGAACAATAGCCAGATAACCGCCAAGGACCGGCTCATAATAGAGGGCATGTTGCGGCTCATTATCCGTGCGGATAACTGCCAGTTTGCTTTCAATGTCGCCAAGGCTCTGGTGGAAAATGATTTTTCCGTTTTCCAGGATAATGATGTCGTCAATCATTCCTTCAATGTCCTTGACCTGATGCGTGGAAATGACAAGCAGCCGGTCCTGGTCCAGATTTTCCGCAACAATGCGACGGAACAGACGCTTGGACGGAATGTCCAGTCCGTTGGTAGGCTCGTCCATAATCAGGATAGGCGTATTGGTAGCCATAGCAAAGGCAATGAGGAATTTCTTTTTCTGTCCGTAGGACATTGCCGACAGTTTATGGTCCATAGGAATTTCAAAATCCGAGGCAATGCGGTAAAACATTGTGCGGTCAAAGTTCGGATAAAACGGTGCATAGATTTTCAGATAAGTTTCCGGTGTGATTTGCGGCAGGTCAAACTCCTCTGGCAAGAGGTAAAACATTGCCAGATACTGCGGATAGCGTTTGTGCGATGGCATTCCGCTGATGGTTATCTGTCCGTTTTGCGGATAGAGCAAGGCGGCGATGAGCTTGAGAAGGGTAGTTTTGCCCACGCCGTTTTTTCCGAGCAGTCCGTATATGCGTCCGGGCTGCAAACTCAGATTGAGGCTGTTAAACAGGGGCTTGCTTTTGTAAGCAAAGTCCAGTTGCGAGATTTCAATCATAACTGCGTGTTTTATTGTTTTAGTGTATTACAATATTAATACACTACAAATGTAAGTCAGTAAAATGGTATTGTCAAGGGGTGGAGTGTTAAAAAAAGTTAAAGGGGTGAAAATTTGGGGATAGCCTGTGTTGTGTGTGGTGTTAGTCGCCTATACCCCATAGCTGAAGCAAAGGGATAGGAGAGGCCGTCCGCCTGCGGCGGACTTTTACTCAGGGCAGAGCTATTAGGTGTTTGTTATTCGTTGGATGGCAGACAAAACTAATCTCGCCGAAAGGCGAGAAATAGTCCGAGCGAAGCGAGGACGCCCTATCCCTAACCCACGATGGCAATCGTGGGAAACGCCGTGAGGCGAGAAACCAGTCCGAGCTATGCGAGGACGTCCTATCATAGCCCACGGTTTTAGTTGTGGGAATCGCCGAAAGGCGATAGCCAGTCCGAGCCGGGCGAGGACGAC
>CAZYSM010000041.1:0-23062 GCA_964649975.1 uncultured Bacteroidales bacterium
CCGGCGGGAGTTCGCTTTGTTTAGGTATTTTGATTAACAATTTAGATTTATCGTCATTACTTGCGTACACATCAGTATAAATGATTATTTCTTTCGGATAGTTTGCAAAAGCAGTACAAACACTTGCTAAATCTAAACTATCATTATTATGTAAATCCAGCGTTGTTAAGTTAGTGAGGTTTCCTATTTCAGGCGGAAGCGTGGTTAAGTTATTATCCTCTAGATCCAGCGTTTTTAAGTTTGTGAGTTTTCCAATCTCAGGCGGAAGTGTGGTTAAGTTATTCTCCGATAAATCCAGCGATGTTAAGTTAGTGAGTTTCCCAATCTCCGGCGGGAGAGTGGTTAAATCATTATATTAAATTGAGAAAATTTGTAAAATTTATGTTTCAAGATAAATTCTGCTTAAAGACGATATTAAGAATATATGCTTAATAAGTTAGTTTTCAGTATAAATCATTCAATAAATAGAAGCATCCTGAAAGCATTTTATTATGTAGATGTAATCGATAGATTTGTAGTTTGTAGAATGTAGTAAAAAGTTTAAGTAATAATTTTTTTAATCAGAGAATATTATTTTGCAATTAGGTAAAAGATATTGAAGCTTTTTTTTCTCTTTTTCTGAAAGATTATTCCATCTTAAATCTAAAAATTTTAGGTTGTTTAAATTTTTTATTTTAGGATTAACAAATTGTATATTATTACCGTATAAATCTAAAATCTCTAAATTTTTTAGAAAATTTATTTCTTCTGGTAATATTTCAATAGAATTTGATCTTAAATACATTTCTTTAAGATTTTTTAATTTTAAATTTGGAAATCTATTAATTTGGTTATATGATAAATTAAGATAAATTAATTTAGTGTTTTGAAGGCTGATTTTTTTTATTTGATTATTCGCTAAATTTAAATATGTAAGATTTTTTGATATAGAACACTCTGGAGGAATAGTAGTTATATGATTATTAGATATATTCAAATATTTTAAATTTTGGTTATAACATATTTGTTTAGGAAATAAATAGAAATTATTATAAGAAATATCTAAATGCTCAATTTTTAATTGATTAAAATTTATCGGTAATTTTTTTATTTTATTGTGTTTTAAATCTATATATATCAAATTTTTTAATTGACAAATTTCGTTAGGTATTTCAGTTAAATTATTCCATGATAAAAAAAACTTTTTAAGGTCTTTTAAATTTTTTATATTATGAGGAATATAATTTAAATTGCAATACTCTAACTTCAGAATTTTTATCTTTTTTAAATCATTAAATAATAAATATAACTGATTACTATCTATATAATTATTCTTTTCTTTATTACCACTAATATTTAAATAGACAAGTTCTTTTAACCTCATAATATTCTTAGGTATCTTATTTACTCCTTTATTTACAATTGCAACGCCTTTAATATATCCCCAATAAGAGCTGTCAATATCGGATAAGTCGTTTACAGATACATAAACGCTATTAATATTCGTTTTGCTAATAATAGAGAATGCCTGCTTCCAGTCTATATCCGGGTTGCCAAGCAGGTTCAGGTGTTTGAGGTTAGGGCATTGTGCAATTTGCTCCGGCACACGCAAAAGGGCATTATAGCTTAAATCAAGACTATCAATCTCTTGCAGAATTTCTAAACCTTTCTTGGTCGTCTCGTTACTTCTGTCATTCCAATCATAGCGTTCGTATCCGAGCCAATCAGGAAATCGTTCTTTTACACTTTTATCAAATACAGCCTCTTCCATTTTCTTTTGAAATACCTGAGCTAAATTTATAGCTCTTTCCATCTTTTTTCTAAGTTTATATAACTGGTTAGCACAAAAATTAATTCTTCCTTGAATATTTTCACGCCTATTTTTACTATCTGCAAAAGCTAATGCGGCTGTGTAAGATTTTATAGCTTCATAGTAATGTCCTTGTTTCTCCTGTCTTAATCCTTGATTAAATAGAGCTTGATAGGGTGTTTGGGCAAATGAAGAGAAAAAGGTAAAACTAATAACTAAAAATAAAACTATTTTTTTCATTTGTGTAATTTTTTGTATAATTCAATTATTTGAGGTTTGTATAGTTTAATTATTTTAGGATTTTCAGAATAAATTTTTATAAGAAAATCTGTAATTTCTCTGGCAAATTTAACACCTATGCCTCCTGCATTGTAAGAAGCATTTGCTTGATTAATAAGGTTTTGTGCTATTATTCTAAATTCAAGCTTAAATTTTTCAATAGTTTGTTTTTTAGAGGGGGTTTCAAAATCCATATCTTTTGCCTGTGAATATAACTCATAAGCCTTTTTTATATTTTCCAATTCATTTGTTTTCAGTAAACTATCTGCCTCCTTCATTTTTTGCTTAAAAATTTTTGTTAAGCTATCCAGACGTTTGCATTCTGCAATATCTTTATAAACTGCATTGCTATCAAAATGATATTGAGGATATTGCCTGTAAAGTTGCAGTAATTCATTGTATTTCTCAATAGCTGCCCTGTAAACTTCCTGCTCCTTAAAAGAAATAGCATCTCTTTGTTTACCTTTAACTTGATACCAAATGGCTTTTTCAAGATTTTGCTTTGCCACTCTCATCTGGTATGGGGCAAAAATTGCAAAGCAGAGAGAAATAATTGCGGCAATGGAGACGATAAGTAAAATTTGTCGTTGTCTGCGTCGTTCTTTTTCGCGTTCCAGTCGCTCACGTTCTGCTTGCTCTTGTAATCTGCGTAATTCCTCCTGTTTGTGGCGTTCTTTGGCGGCTTCGTCAATAGGCTCAATTAGTGTGTCGTGTGCCAGTTCGTAGTTAAAACCTCCAATGGAATTAGGCACTGCACGGATAAGATGTGTTTGTGCCAGAATGTTTAAATATTCCAGAGGCAGGTCTTTTTCGCACAGGCTCTGGTCCACAGATACACGCCGTCCATCAATAATAAATTTATCCTCAATCAAGCGCCGCGCATTTTCGCGGTATTGTTCAGGTATTTTTTCAATTGCATCATTATAAAAGTCGTAAAAAATATTTTTAAAGTTAGGAATATCCTCGGGTTTTACTTCTATTTGCGTGTTTGTAGTAGACTGATTTATAATATTTTCCTCAATCCTTCGGCAAATAATTTGCAGTTGCGTAGCCTCAATGTCCGTAGTATGATTTTTGGAAAGAAAAGTTATAATCTTATCTACTGCTTGCGGGCTATACTTGAATGTAGGACTGATAAAATCGCCCTGCACCTGAGCAGGCTTTTCAATAGCCTGACGTGCCTGTTGCTCGGTAAGTGGTTTTAATTCGTAATAAATCTTTTGAATATCAATAATTTTGTCTGCCAGGCGGTTCAATAAGTTGAGTTTATCGCTACGAATGACAAATACAGGCTTTATTTGTGGTCCAGGTTTTAAGGACTTGAAAGTTTCAGTGGAAAAAAATTGAGATTTTTCTTTTCTGAGTTTTTGTATAATAGAAATTGTGCCTGGTGGCAAGGCATTGTCTTTCAGGCTGAAAATCACATCTTTAAAATGTTCAATTTCATCATCTTTGTATGTGAACAGTTCCTCAAACTGGTCAAAAATAAGCACAAAAGCAGTATTTGTCCGGTCAGGTAAATTAAGTTCAATCTTTTTGAGTAAATACCAGAGCTTATAATGAGGATTTTTTTCAATTAGATAGTCAATCAATGGGTCAGGCTTGATAAAATCTTTAAATTGCGTGGAAATTACATCAATCATACGCTGGACAGGCGAAAATTCCGATCCTACTGCGTCCTGAAATCTGATAAACACAGGCTTGAAATTCTCCGGTAAACGAGGCACTACTCCTGCCTGCAAAATAGAAGTTTTCCCCACACCAGACTTAGCGTATAAAAGCAGTTGTTTTTCTACTTTTATTATTGTCAAAATGTTTTCTATATCTGTATCTCTACCGAAAAAAATGTCTTTTTCCTTTTCGGTAAAATAGTATATGCCGGGATACCTATTTCTCATTTGTGAAATTTTTTAGTTTGTAAATGATTTCTTCCAGTATTTTTTCAATGTTAGAGAGTTGCTCCATAGTCTCTGCGTCAATGAGCCTTCTTGCTATTTCATTCAATTTCTGGCTCTGACGCTTATAAAAATGTATAATTTTATCTCTTACCAAAGAAAGATTTTTCTGTGTGCCATAAAATTTAAGATAAGCATAAAGATTATTTACAAATTCCCTGTATTCATTTTCAACAATTGTTATTCTGAATTGTTTTTGCAGAAAATCAATCACATTTTTTTTGTCAACGTGTTTTTCTATGAGTAGCCTATATTGATTTCGTTCTACATTATGCAGGTCAAGAATGAATAATAACAGGCGGTTATACCATTTGGCAAAGTCAAAACCAATAAAAATAAAATGTGTGGCACTCTTAATAGTATCCTTGATGTGTGAAGGGATTTGAGCATTTTTGATGTAATTATACAGGTCAGAGTATGTGAAAATATATTTTGCACCTTCTGATACTGCACTACCTAAAACATTGAAAATAACGGGTTTATCTACACTTGGGATAACATCTTTTAGTTCTGTTCCATTGTAATACAAAAACTCGTGTTCAATATCGTATTTTTCATAAATATTGTGTATAGTTTCGTCAGGGGCAAGCGAGAAAATCAAAGGAAAATTTATAGAAGCGAGTTTGTCCAAAATCTCATATCCAATTTTATTTTGTTCAGGGAAAATATCCTGATAAAATTCTGTAATATCCAACTCAAACATAGGGTCGTCGTGAGGTTGAAATAATCCATCTTCCACATTATAAATGGCTTCACTTGTAGGACTGTCCGAGAGCTGACGATAAAATTTTTCGTGTAGCGAAACTCCGTCTTTATCAGTGGATATTTCCGGACCAATAAAAAGAATACATTTACCACTCCTTAATGAACGTGCAATTAACTGAAAGTCTTTTGTTTCCTCAGTTTGTTGTATCTCCTCAGGTTTAAACTCTACAATTTTCTGCCTCAAAAGTTCCAGAATTTCCTCTGCTTTTGCTTTTAGTTCTGCTTTTTTTTGCTTGACCTCCTCGGGCAAAGTGGGTGCAAGCGAGATGTTTATAATGCTGTCGCGGATGTTTTGCAATACAGTGTTTAGGTTGCCAGTGATGTTTGCATTGTTTTCTGTCATAGCACGAAAAAGTTTTTAATTGTCCTTTTTGTTGATGTTTATGTTTATATTGCTGTTGTTAACGTCAGGAATAGCTATATTTCCGTCGCCTGTGATGTTTATTGTGTTAGTTTTGTTGATGTTAATGCCTGAGGCGGAGATTTTTTCCTGTATTTCCTTGATTTTTTCTTCAAGTTGTTTTTTCAGTTCCTGATTTTCATAGAGCAAGTCGTCAAGGTTTATTTGCAGTTGTTTGATAGTTTCCTCGTTAGCTTGGAGTTTTTCAATCATTTCCAGACGCTCCTGAGCGCGTTTGTTGTTTTTGAACAGATTTTTTAGCCATTTTATTAGTCCGGTCATTGCGGAGCTAACTGCTGGCACTTTCATAAGCTCTGCACTCTGTTTGAGGATTTCCACAGTTTGGGTAAGGATTGGGTCCATAGCGACTGGATTTTAAATGTTTTGATAAAATTATTTAAAAAATTTTTTGAGCGGAAATTTTTTTGGTGATTGTCAGCCACGAACGCACGAATACTCCTCCTTTGAAAAGGAGGCTGGGAGGATTGAACCGAATTACCGTAAGGCAAAACCCAGTCCCGCAAGGGACGACCTATCCCTAACCCACGAATTCATTCGTGGAAATCGCCCTCAGGCGAGAAACAGTCCGAGCCGTGCGAGGACGCCCTATCCATAGCCCACAGATTTATCTGTGGGAAACGGGCGACAAGCCCGTAAAAATCCCGTCAGGGATGACGCAATCCACAGGCAGACGAAAGTCTGCCCAGTTTTTGTCCCACAAGTCAAAAGACTTGCGGGAATGGCAGTTTCCATTCCACCAGACAAAAGTCCGGCGGGAAACGAAATCGTTTTTTCATAGTAAAACAAAAGCCGCAAATGCACGAATACTCCTCCTTTGAAAAGGAGGCTGGGAGGATTGATTATATTATTGCCACGAATGCACGAATGGATTAAAACCGGATATTCACGGCAGATACACCGCTCCGGATATTGTGTCGCGGCTGGCACCTGTGACGGCACGGAAAACATTTGTCCGGCCCAACCAACGCAACAGGCCAAGGAAAGCAAAGACCACAGCCTCCTTGAAATCCACTGTTTCATCGTCCGGGATAACCACGGGATTAGCAGAATGCTGGCGGATGAGTTCTATCAGAAATTTATTCCGTGCCCCGCCGCCTGTTATAAGGATGTTTCCCTGGTGCTGATTTGTAACATTAGTAATCTGACGGGCTATGTGATGATAAATTGTGGCAAGCTTGTCTATTGGGCTGATTTTATATTTTTCCACCACAGCCAGGAAATTATCGTAAAACCAGTGGTCGGACAGGGATTTAGGCGGCATCTGTGAGTAATAAGGCAGGTTGTCCAGTTCGGCCAGCAGTTGTGGATTAACCTGTCCCTGGCGTCCGAGATGTCCGTCACGGTCGTATTCCATAGCAAACTGGCGTGCAAAATAGTTCAGTGCAAAATTCACAGGACATATATCAAAAGCAGTCAGCGGATTACGGATAGTTATATTGGAAAATCCGCCAAGGTTAAGCAGCATAGCATAGCCGGGGAAAAGGAAATAATCGCCAGTGGGGACAAGCGGGGCACCCTGTCCGCCCAGGGCAATGTCAGTGGAACGGAAATCGGATACCACAGGCAGGCCTGTGAGTGCGGCAATAACAGCCCCATCGCCAATCTGCAAGTTTATTCCACCGTCCGGATAGTGGAAAACCGTGTGTCCGTGCGAGGCAATAAGCAGCGGTTTCTCCATCCCATCCAGGAAAGCGTTAACCTGCTGAGCTATGAAACGTCCGTATTCCTTGTGCAGGGCAATTAAGTCAAGGCCGGACAGGTGCTGAGCTTTACGCAGCTTGCTTGTCAGCTGTGCAGGGTATTTAACAGTCCCGGCCTTGACAATGGAATAATGCCACTGATTATCCTCCCAAAAGTGGCAGAGCGCCAGGTCTAATCCGTCTAATGATGTTCCGGACATTATGCCCAGGGCAGAATATTTTTCCATACCACAGGGTTAAAGCACGTTAGCCAGTTGTTCCTTGATTTTTTCCAGATCGTCCTTCATTTTAACAACAAGCTGCTGAATAGCAAAATGGTTGGCTTTGGACCCCATTGTGTTAATTTCCCGTCCCATTTCCTGAGCGATAAAACCAAGCGTCTTACCCACAGGTTTTTCGTTAGCCTCATTAATGGTCTCACGGAAGTAATTAATATGATTTTGCAGCCGGACTTTCTCCTCGGAAATATCGTATTTTTCCAGGTAATAAATCATTTCCTGCTCAAAACGGTCTTTATCATATTCCACAGATAGTTCACGCATAGCTGTAAGGATACGTTCCTTGACACGGTCAATTCTTTCCTGCTCATACTGTGGCACTTGCTTAAGTAAAGCTTCAATATTATCCACGTGTTGTAAGAGGTCTTTTTCCAGAGCCAGGCCTTCCTGCCGGCGGAATTCAATAAGCTTCTCCACGGCTTTCTCCACGGTGCTATAAATTTTAGCCCAGGTTTCCTCATCCTGTTCTATCATCACAGGGCGAAGCACATCAGGCAAACGCATAATAATTTCCAGAGCATTGATTTTCTTCACTTTATACCCCAGTTCGCCGGCAAGCTCCGAAATAGCAGAGAAATATTGCTTTGCAACAGCTTTATTAAGCTTATAAGGTGGGGTATCATAACGCTCCACAGTAATATAACAATCCACTTTTCCGCGGGATATCAAACGTTGCAGATTTGACCTCAGCCAGGCTTCTTTATAGGAAAAATCAAGTGGCAATTTCAGCTTTAAATCAAAAAGTTTACTGTTAACGGATTTTATATCCACACGGACAAATACCTGTTCATCCTCATACTGTGCACGGCCAAAGCCTGTCATTGATAGTAACATAGCAGCCTCTTTTATTTTTTCTCAATAAACAAAACCTCTTCGGAATAATTATTTTGGCCACGGACATAGATAAGTCCCAGGCCAGGATAAAAATAATAAGACATCAAGGATTTTTCCCTGACAGGCGGATTTTTTTGCCACATACGTGTTCTGACATCCACACGCAGGGCTTTAAAAGTGCTGTCCCCAAGCGAAATAGTATCCATCATTGACCTGAGGGAATGGATACGGATTTTTTGGATAAGGCCTCCAGCTTCCAGCCATTTGTCAATTTTAATCTCTCCCACTTTTCTGGGATTTGTTCCAAAAGTGAGCCCCTTATCCACTTTCCAGAACATCATAGCCATATTAAAAGCGTAGAATTCGGAAAGCAGCTGCATTCCCTTCTCATCCACAGTATAAAACTGGTAATCAAAGAATGTGGAGTCCGGAAAAAAACTTATTGAAACAATGGTATCATTTTGTTCATATTGCAGCTGTTTGATAATATACCAGCTGGTATCTGTGGTAATTTTCCAGGTAAAAACAAGAGTATCCTGCAAGTTGGGTAAAAACTGTTTCCCTGTATAAGACTTATAATAAGTAGCGCAAGAGGTAAAAAACAAAGATATTATTAGCAGATAAAGTATTTTTCTCATATTCAATTATTTAACTAAAACAATCCAGTTTTTCTTTTTCATAATAGTTTTGAGCCATTGTTTTGTCAGGCTGTCCAGGTTAGTGTAAACAGCATATAGATAAAGATTACCCGGCAAATTCTCAATTTCCTTAGGTAGAGTTTCCAAAGGATTATAACTCAAATTCAACTCGTCCAGGTTATCCAGAAAACCAATTTGCGGCGGTAAAGAGGAAATGTCATTATTGTTAAGATGCAGGATAATCAAAGACTTAAGGTTAGCAATAGAAGCAGGCACAGTCCGGATTTGATTATTATCAAGATATAACTCGGTAAGATAGAATAACTTAAAAACCGATTCCGGTATTTTCTTAAATTTATTATGAGACAAAACCAACTTTATCAAAGAAAATGGCAGATCAGGCAAATCCTCTAAATCGTTGTAAGCCAGATATAAAATTTTCAGTTTTCCAAGATTAATAATTTCGGGTGGTATAGACACAAGTTTATTTCCAGCAAGATTAACTTCTCCGAGATTACTGAGGAAAGTAAAAGACGAAGGCAAAGAGGATAATTTATTATTACTCAAATCCAGTTTTGTGAGATTAAATAATTTACCAATATCCTCAGGCAGTTTTTCCAGCTGATTATCACTGACTTCCAGGATAGTCAAATTACTGTTTTCCACAATACTTGCGGGCAAAAGAGTAATTTTATTTCTGGATAAATATATTTCCTGAAGTTTGGGAAAAACAAAGTTCAACGGAAGCGAACTAATCTGGTTATCCGACAGGTCTATAATTCTAATTTTACGCAAGTGATACAAATCATCCGGCAAGCTTTTTATGTAATTTCCTGATAAATTGATAATTTCCAGAGACGATAAAGAAGTGATAAATCCAGGCAGGCTATTTAACTGATTATTTGACAAATACAGCTCTGTAAGATTTTTTAAATCAGACAAATCCGGGAGATATTGTAAAAAGTTAGAAGTCAAATCCAATACCCTTAACCTAAATAACTTATTCATTTCCAGGGGCAGAACTTCCAGATCATTGAAATTCACGTATAATTCTTCCAGCTTTTCCAGCATTCCAATTTCGGGAGGCAATGTTTTCAGCTGGCAATAAGATAAATCCAACTTCCTCAAAGATTTTAGCTGCCCTATTCCGTCGGGTAATACAGTAATTTTCAAAGAATTAAGGCTAAGAAATTCAAGATTGGAAAATTTCAGTAGTCTCTCATCCAGTTTAAAAAACAAATCATTGAAAAATACCTTTTCCCTAATGTCCGGAACAGTCTGTCCCTTGGGCAACTTCGGAAAGAAAGCTTCGTCCTGATACGGTTTTAATTCCAGCCAATATATTTTAGGTATAAAATCCTCAGGTATAACCAGCAGCGAAGGCACACTGATACGGATACGTTTAAGCTTTGGCAGTTTTCTCAAAACCTCAAAGCTTCTGTTCCAATGATAAATATATGTGTTGGTCAAATCAATCTCCTGCAAATTCTTGCACAGAGCAACCTCCTGGGGTAATTGAGGCATCAGATAAAAAGAAAAGCTCAGGTGTGTAATTAAATCGTAGCGGTTGTCTTGTGCACCTCGCCAGTCCGGGATAACATCACGCACAGCATTGTGGAATATTTCCGTAAGCCTATCCATTAATTTTTCTTTTTAATTTTAATCCATTGTCCGGGTTTGAGATGTTTCACGTCCTCAGCAGTAAAACCATTAATTTTCATCAAGTCATAATAAGACACATCCGGAAATTTCTTGGCTATGATATACAAACTTTCGCCACGGTGTATCTGATAATAGACATAATTTGGGTCTTTGGGCTGGGTGGTATTAACCACAGGGGTGCCAGTATATTTTTGTTTTTGTTCAAAACTCATAGAATTAATTTTCTTATACTTTTTCACCTTACTTGCTGGCACATAGACGACAAGACGCTCACCTACGCGCAGACGGTTAGACCAGCGGTTATTCCAGCATTTAAGGGCCCGGATGGTAACATCATACCAATCAGCAATATATCCGAAAGTATCACCAGGCTTGACAGTATAATACAATTTCACACGGCCACGGGTATTAGTATAACAGGGTGTATGACGATAACTGCCACGTGCATAATATGTGCGCGGATTAACCAGCACATTATGATTGAAAAACAGTGAATCCTTATAATTATAAATTGAATCCTGCAAATCAATAAAAGCCAGTATTTTCTGAGAAGGCAGGCGCAGAGGATAGGGCTTTATCTGTCCGGGGATAATATCCAATTTATATTGAGGATTTAAATCTCTCAAACGTTCAATAGGAATGTGCAAGACCTCAGCCACCTGACGCAGATGCAAGGTATCGGTGACCATAACAGTATCTGCCGAAAGGTCAAAATCAAATTTAGCCGGGAAATAATTATGTTCACTGGCATAGTTCATTATATAAACAATAGCAATGAACCCCGGCACATATCCACGTGTCTCACGAGGCAGATAAGGATAAATATCCCAGTAATTTGTTTTTCCGCCCGAACGCCTAATTGCTTTATTCACATTACCTGGTCCGGCATTGTAAGCAGCCAGCACCAAATACCAGTCGTGATATTTATCATACAAATCCTTAAGAATACGAGCCGCTGCATCAGTAGATTTATAAGGATCCATTCTTTCATCCACCAGAGAATTGATTTCAAGTCCGTATAACCTGCCTGTCCCATACATTATTTGCCACAAACCCACAGCACCAGCACGTGACCGGGCTCGGATATTAAAAGCCGATTCGATTATAGGCAAATACTTAAGCTCCAGAGGCAGATTATACTTATCCAATATCTGCTCAAACACAGGAAAATAAATTTTCCCAAGGCCCAGGAAAGCAGGTATAGCATCTTCCTGTTTCAGATAAAAATCTATCCAGCGCCGCACTTTATAGTTAAAAGTAAGAGGAATAGCAGTAGGAATATAGTGCATACGTTTGATAATGACCGAATCTGGTATATCAAGGTGATGGTTCAACCCGGTACTGCTAATAACTGTATCCACGCCATTGCGCACATACCATAAATCCATCAATTGATTAAGGTTATCCAATACCTGACTGTTAACCAGGCTATCATCCTGTTGCTGAGCATAAGAACCCAGGGAAATAAATATAACCGAAAGAAAAAGTAATATTTTTTTCATAATCACAATTTTAGCACATTAATTAAAAGCAAAATAAATACCTAAAAAGCTACCCGCAACGACAAGCCATAGACATAGCTACCAGTAGTCACGTCATACATAGGTTTTATGTCCCAATCAAAAGACAAATCCGGTGAGACATCAAAATTTTTAAATTCCGCATCCACATAAGCATCAACAACATTAAGCAGCCAGGTAAGAGCAATACCCAGTGTGCTAAAATCCCTATAACTACGATACTGGTCCTTTTGACTCCTGAGAGTTGATAAATCTGTAATTCCGGATACTGTATAAGAAAAGCCATTCTGCACTGCCACCATATCGTGTAATAAAACCTCATATTGATAATCCGTGACAGTGTAATAATAAACAGTGGTTCCCAGAGCAGCATAAATAATCGGTACTTTCCACCATTTACCGTTATAAACCTGTCCTGCTCCAGGAACCACAGCAGATAAATAAACCGGAAGCATATCTTTTTGTACAGAATTTGTCTTCAAACTGTCCTGTGAAAAAGCCTGAAAAGTTATCACAAAAACCAGAAAAAATATTAAAACCAATCTGTTCATATCCCTTACCTATTCTTCGGACGAACTCAGATTTAATTTCTCCATTATCTTTTTCAACTGATCTTCATTATCAAAGTTAATAACTAATTTACCTTTTCCTTCTTTGGATAATTTCAAATCCACTTTGGTTTCCAGATTCTTTTTCAAAGTCTCCTTCCAGCGGATATATTCCTCAGGAATATCAGATTTTTTCTTACGTTTTTCCTTATTATCCTGCTTAAGAACTTCTTCAACCAGCTGCTCGGTCTTTTTTACGCTTAATCCACCGGCCAGAATTTTATAATATACTTTTATCTGGGTGAATTTATCCGGAATTGATGCCAGGACTTTTGCGTGCGCCATAGTAATTTTTTCGGCACGTAAACCAGCCTGTATTTCAGGAGGCAAATTAAGCAGACGCAGATAATTGGCAATTGTAGAACGTCCTTTACCAGTGGTCTTACTCAGCTCCTCCTGTGTCAGGTTCAGCTCTTCTATCAGACGTTTAAAGGAGATAGCAATTTCCACAGGGTTAAGATCTTCGCGCTGAATATTTTCCACCAATGCCTCCAGAAGCATATTATTGTCATTGGTGCTGCGAACAAATGCTGGAATAGTTTTCAGTCCGGCCATCTTGGCAGCACGCAAACGACGCTCTCCGGATATTAGCTGGAATTTATCCTTACCTACTTTTCTTACCGTGATAGGCTGAATAACACCCAACTGTTTGATCGATTCGGCAAGCTCGGTCAACGCAGCTTCATCAAAAACCGCACGTGGCTGATATGGATTGGTCTCAATCTTTTCAATCTCTATTTCAGCAACAGCCGGCGTGGATATTGCTTCATCAACAGGTTTGGGTTTATGTAAAGGTTCATCTGGTATTAACGCATTCAGGCCTTTTCCGAGCCCTCTTTTTGTTGCCATAATATTGTGATTTTATTCTGTGTCAGATTTTTCATTGCGTTTTATAAGCTCCTCTGCCAGGTTCAGATAGTTAATCGCGCCTCTTGACTTGGCATCATATAAAATAACCGGACGTCCGTGGCTGGGCGCCTCTGTCAAACGGATATTACGCTGAATAATAGTATCAAAAACAAGGTCCTGGAAGTGCAAACGAACCTCTTCCACTACCTGATTAGCCAATTTCAGACGCGGGTCATACATAGTCATCAAAAAGCCTTCTATCTGTAAATCCGGATTCAGATTATTCTGCACCAGTTTAATGGTATTGAGCAATTTGCCCAGGCCTTCCAGAGCAAAATATTCACACTGGACAGGAATAATAACCGAATCGGCCGCTGTAAGAGCATTCAAAGTCAGAAGCCCAAGTGATGGCGAGCAATCTATGAAAATATAATCATAATTATGCTTAATCTTTTCTATAATTTTCTTGAAAACCTTTTCCCTGTCCGGGAAGTTAAGCATTTCAATCTCAGCGCCAACCAGATCTATATGCGAGGGTAATAAATCCAGGCCATCCAAATCTTCCACGTGTAAAATAGCCTCATTGGGGTCAGCCTCTTCAATAATGCACTCATAAATACTATTTTCCACCTCCTTAGGGTCAAAACCCAGACCAGATGTAGCATTAGCCTGTGGGTCAGCATCTATTATCAACACTTTTTTCTCCAATACGGCCAAACTGGCACCCAGGTTAATAGCCGTAGTTGTCTTACCAACCCCGCCCTTCTGGTTGGCTATAGCAATAATTTTACTCATAATTTATGTTATTTATCTTTTTCACCCTTTTAGGCAAAATTAAAATTTTTATTGAAAAATCCATTTTTCTTTTTAATTTTATCAAAAATAAAATTCTTAAACTTCCCTGAAATAAAGAATTTTGTAGATGATTGGACGTTATATCAATAGGATAATTTTAATCGCGAGCCTGATTCTGGTAATCGTATTCACTTCAATTTCCCTATTCCTTTACAGAAAAACCACCAACCTGATTGTCAGCTATATAGAGAACTCTCTATATCGCGAGGTTAACTCCCTGGCAGACCTTATTGCAGACCAAAATGATATTACAAACAAAAATTTCTTCTACAAAATCAAAATCGTAACAAATTATATCAACAGTAAAATAATCTCAGAAGCAAGCCAGCCTGTCCAATTACCTGTATATAACATTAACACACAAGAAGAAAATATCGCCCTTATCCATCCTCTGCTTATTCAGGGACATCCTTTTGATGAAAGGACAGCTCAGTATATCAAATTCCTCAGCCAAACCAATATAGCTGTATTGCAGAAATTTGACGAGGGATATGTTATTACATATTCCGATATGGACATCTTCAAAACTTCCGGAAACAGATATTACTTTCCCAATAGCTCTGACATAGCCTTTTACATTAATAACAAACAGTTTTTCTTTGACAAAATCAAAATCAAAGGTAAAACATTTAAAGTGGGCATTATCCCCATCTTCATAGGAAAAGAAATTAAAGGCGCAATTCTACTGTTAACCGAAAATTTATTTTCTTCAAAATTCCAGTCATACTTTGAATCACGGACTTATCTCAAACGCGGTTATCCTGTCCTGATTGACCAGGAAGGCACACTTATCCTCCACCCTGCCCTGGAAGGAGAAAATATCCGTAACACTACTTTGTTTTATAAGATATTCTCTTCCAAGAATAATAGAGGAGTGGTAAAAATTGAATACAAATGGCCAGAAACCCAGGTTGGTGACGATAAAATACTGTATATCAAATATATGCCAGAGCTAAATTACTATATAGGAATAGCCATCTTCAAAGATGATTTATATTCTTATACAAAGAAATTCAGACTTTATTATATCCTGGCCATAATCATCTCCCTCATAACAGCTCTTACATTCTTCTATTTGATAGAAAATATTTTCCTCACAAGGATTAACTCTGTCCGGGAAAGACTTGAGCTAATCAGCCAGGGACAAATACCCGAACCCATTGAAATAAGAGGCGAAAACTATATTGCGCTGGAAAAAATTTACAATAAAATCCTGGACAACTTCCGGAAATATTCAGACTTTGCCCGCGAACTGAGCCAGGGTAACTATGATTATGAATTTATCCCTGTAGGTAATCAGGATATTCTCGGAGAACACTTACTCAACATCCAGCAGCGATTAAAACAGGTTTATCAAGACATCCAGGCCAGAGAGGAAAGCGAAAAAATCCGTGCCTGGCGTAATGCCGGTGTGGAAAAATTTATTGATATTCTCAGCCGCCGCGAACAGGAATTAACCAAATGGAGCTTTGAAATTATAAAAGCTGCCGTAGAATACGTGGATGCTTTTCAGGGAGGGCTTTATGTGCTGGACGAGGAAGAAGATCAAGATCCTTATTTCACCCTGCTGGCCAGCTATGCCTTCAACGAAGAAAAATTGATTGAAAGAAAAATACCTGCATATGTAGGGCTATTTGCAAAACTATATAAAACACCCAAATTACTATACATAGACAACTTCCCCGGTGAATATCAGATTATTACTTCGGCACTTGGCCAGGTGCAGCCCAAATCCGTCATCCTGGTTCCACTGATGTATGATAACAAACTTATAGGTGCTATTGAATTGGACGCTTTCCATTCCTTTGAACAATATCAACTTGAATTCCTGGAAGAAATAGCCAACCATATCAGTGCCAGCCTCTCATCCTGGAAAGTGGCTCAGGAAACTCAAAGATTATTAAAAAAATACGAGGAACAGACACAAAAATACGAACAACAGCAAATAGAACTGCAAAACAAAGTAAAACAGCTGGAACAACTCAGCCGTGACTTCAAAACACTCAAAACTGAATATGAAACAACCATTAAGATCATTGACGAATTTACTTACAGGGCAGTTCTGGACATTAATGGAAAAATAACAGATGTAAATTACAGATTTACTTCACTTTATCAGAAAAACAGAGACTTTTTCCTCAATAAATATATTAGTGAATTCTCTGGCTTTGACATCATTAACCCGGAATACAAGGCTAAATGGGACGATGTGCTTAAAGGCAGAATCATCAGCACTATTGAAAAAATAAAAATAGATGACCAGGATTACTGGCTAAATGAATATTTCATTGGCGTAAAAGATACTAATGGACAAATAACCCACGTCATCTTCCTTGCTCTGGATATTACAGAACTAAAAATGCTGGAACGCCAGCTCAAAATTCAGGTTAAAGAAATCAGCAAGGAAACACGACTGCTCAGAAAAGAGGAACGTAAACTACGCAAGGAAAAAGAACAATTTGAAAAAGAGAAAAAACAACTGCAATTTATCCTGGATTTGTATAACAAAACCCTTGGCCGCATAATCCTCAACAGAAGCAAAATCATACTTGAAGCAAATCCGTGGATAGCGAACCTGTTGGGATACACCCCAGAGGAAATGATTGACCAACCTTTTGAAAACTTTATCCTTCAATCGGAAAAAACTAAATTTGACCAGGCCTGGGAACTGGCCCTGCAAGGACAGGAAATTACAGAAACAATACAATTCCTGCGTAAAGATGGTAATGCCTCGGAATTAAACATATATTTCTATCTGGACAACTCGGACAGAAAAAACATTAAAGTATACCTGCTACTTATGCCATAAAGCATCCTGCTCTATGGAAAATTTCCCAGGCTGCATCCGCCTGCTTGTATAACATCTCCAGACCATTACTAATCTTAGCCCCTTGAACTCGTCCGCGGCGTAAAAACTCCGTTTCAGCCGGATTATAAATCAAATCATATAATAAATGCTGCTGCCCCAGATCTTCGTAAGGTATAGCAGGATAAAGATGCGTATGCGGATACATACCCAGCGGCGTAGTATTGATAATTATCTGATAATCCGATAAAATATCCCCATTCAACTCCGAATACAAAAACGTCCTCATCCGGGCATTAGACCTGCGCGAAACAAAAGCATAATCAATGCCCAACCTCTCAAGCACATAAGCCACAGCTTGAGCCGCACCGCCTGTCCCTAATATTAGTGCCCTGCGGTGGTGCGGATCAAGCAAAGGAACCAAACTCTGCTCAAAACCAATAACATCCGTGTTATATCCCAGCAAACGGATTTCTTCTCCATCACGCTTAACCACAACAGTATTTACTGCTCCCACCTGTTCAGCCACCTCGTCTATCCCATCCAGAAATTTCATAACACTCCTCTTATGCGGAATAGTCACATTAAATCCGCATATCTCCGGAAACAAATCCAGCAGATCTGGCAACTCCTCTATGTCTTCCAGTGGAAAATTCCGGTATTCAATAAAATCATACCCCAATGAGGAAAACTTCTCATTAAAATACCGCTCAGAAAAAGAATGTTCCAGTGGATAACCAATCAACCCAAGTAATTTTACAGGAAACTTCATTATAAGGATTTATTGTTTTTCTGCCTCTGCTTTTTTCTCTGCCTTTTCTGGCTGTGCCTGCCCCTGTGAAACACTATCCTGCGGAACCTGTTGCTTTACTGTATCCTGAACATTCTGCACAGGCCACGGATGTTCACAATCACATACCTGTGGCTCCTGCTTACAAATATTGTCCAGGTCCTCCTTTATCTCCTGCATTGAGCTCTGTATATCCGAACTCACTGCTTTTATATCATCAATAGACGTAAATACATAATCTTTTTTCAACTTGGCCATTAACGCCTGACGCTGGTCCTCCAGACGCACAACATCCTGCTCTATCAGCTGGAGATATTCTGGCTTAACTCCCGGATAATCTGCTAATTTCTGGCGCATACAACTCAAACGCTTAACTATACCTATCATATCACGTTTGGCATTCACCCTTACTTGCTCAAAATCTTTCTTGGCTTTATTCAACAGATATTGGTCATAACTTATCTGAAAACGTTTTACCAATGCGTTGACACTATCACTACATCTGTGACACTGAGTCATAGAATATTGCCGCTGAAACTTAATTATCCTGCTATAAGACTCTTGATTAATGGGCAATACCGATAATTCGGCCAATTTCCTGGCATAAATCTTATTGTATTGTTCTCCTTCCAGACGGTCAATCCACTTATTAATTAACTGCATCTCTGGCGAGGAGGCTTCGCTCTCTGGCAAAGGAACACCATAAAGCTTTGCCAGATAACCTTCTACCGAAGCACTATCCATAGGTATCTTATCCTCCGGTGTATTCTCAAGATAATATAAGGTCTCAACCAACGAACGGATATTCTGCAAATTAACATTCTGCTCAAGATGCATATTTACCCGCATCAAAAACTTGTCATACAGTGGCTTAAACTCATCATTGAAAATTTTATCTTTTGCCCTGGCCTCAACCTCAACCTTGTAGTAATTGCGTAAATTCCAGTAATCACGCACAAGGAAATAATAAAACTTGGAAAAATCTTCGGTAGTTCTGTTCTGCAAATTCAATAAATAGTTATTCAAATCAATCTGAAACTGTGCATAAATCTTAAGATAATCAAGCAATTCCTTTTCCAGGGCATAAATCTCTTTGTTAATCACCCCCTTGCTCAAATCCAGCTTCAGCTTGGCCTCCCTGGCCTTTAATACATCAAAATCTATTTCCTCCGGAACGTCCGGAATATATTTTGACTTATAGTTAACAATCACAATATACGGATAATGCTTGATTTTTATATACTTATACAAAAATTTACGGTCTATATTAACCGAGCTGTCACGCAAAACTTTCTGTAAATCCGACAAATCCAGGTCTATTTTATATTCCTTTTCCTGACTGGGAACAAAAACAAAAACTACAATGGAATGTAAACGTTGATTGAAATTATCATTTTCGTATATCCTTATCGTGGAAGTAAAATGATATTCCTTTTCATCAGCAGCTGCCTGTATCATCTTGCCAAACTCCCCTACCAGTTTTATCACTGCAGTGGAAGGATTGGTTATAACAGAGGATATGGTCTCCAGCTGACTGGCGGCAAGCTTATAAACCTTTACCTGATCATCCTTGGATACCACTTTCACATCAACCTTGGCCGTGATGAAATCCTCAACAGCCGGAGCAGGATAATTATCTATTATACGTATTACCTCATTTGTCTCGGTATTAATTTTATAATTCCCATTGTCATCCTTGCTTATCACAAAATTAAACAGCGGATAAGTTATCTTATCATAATTACCTAATCCCTGCAAATTCAATGTTATCAAAATATTACGCAGATCTTTTCTCTTTTTCATAAACCAGCGATGTTTCTTGCCCGAAAGCACCTGATTAAGTATATCTGCAAATTTATCAGCATTATACAAATACAAATCCGAGGATATATATTGCCATTCGGGCGTGAAATCAAAGTCAGACCTCACCGAACCCAGCTTAACAGCCTTCAGATAATCCTGCGACTGTCCCGTGATAGACAACATCACCATTAATAAAATAACTATTCCTGCACGCTTCATAATAGCTTTTTCTTTTTTGCTTTTGCTCAAAAATACAAAAACTTCACAAATAAAAAATGAGGATGCCCTTAACTGGACATCCTCATTTAAAAAACAAGGAAAAATTTATTTACTTATCATCCTCGCCGCCTTCCAGCTTCTTTTTCAGCTCCTTAAACTCATCAAGGTCTCCCAGTGTAGTCTCAATCTTCTTCTTCAACTCTTCTACATCAATTCCTTCTTCAACTTTCTTGGCATCTTCCCATACCTTACGATGAGAAACTACAATGCGCTTAGCTGCTTTGGAGAACTCAATAACCTTGAACGGAAGTTTTTCATCTACCTTAGCAGTAGTTCCATCTTCCTTCTGCAGATGACTGATGTCAGCAACTGCCTCAACACCATAAGGCAGCAAGGTTATAGTAGCTGTCTTGTCATTAATCTTGGTTACAATACCCTGGAATACAGAATTTTTCTTGAATATTGTTTCGTAAACATCCCACGGATTCTCTTCAACAGCCTTGTGGCTCAAACCAAGACGACGATGCTCTTTATCAATATTAATAACTACAACGTCAATGTCATTACCAATCTGGGTGAATTCTGCCGGATGATTGATTTTCTTTGTCCAGCTAAGGTCTGATATATGGATAAGACCGTCAACACCTTCTTCCAGCTCAACAAATACACCAAAACTTGTGAAGGCACGTACTTTACCAGTATGCTTGGAACCAATAGGATATTTCTCTTCAATATTCTCCCATGGATCCGGCTTGAGACGCTTAAAGCTCAGAGACATACGGCGTTCTTCACGGTCAAGGCTGATAATCTTGGCCTTAACAACATCTCCAACTTTTACAAACTCGTGTGGATTACGTGGATGGGTTGACCAGGTCATCTCACTTACGTGTACCAGACCTTCAACACCTGGCTGTATCTCTACAAATGCACCAAAATCGGTTACCGCAACAACCTTGCCCTCCACAACATCACCTTCTTTGAGGTTCGGGTCAAGGCTTTCCCATGGATGTGGCTGCAGCTGTTTCAGACCAAGTGCAATACGTTTCTTTTCTTCGTCAAAGTCCAGAACAACAACCTGCAATTTCTGATCAAGCTCTACCAGCTCGCTCGGATGATTGATACGTCCCCAGCTCAAATCTGTGATGTGAATAAGTCCGTCAACACCACCAAGATCCATAAATACACCGTAAGAAGTGATATTCTTAACTGTTCCTTCCAATACCTGCCCGCGTTCAAGCTGGCTGATAATTTCCTTCTTGCGTTCCTCAAGCTCTTCCTCAATAATAGCCTTGTGGGAAACTACTACGTTCTTGAACTCAGGATTTACACGTACAACTTTAAAGTCCATCCACTGACCTACAAAAGCATCGTAATCACGTATAGGCTTAACATCTATCTGAGAACCAGGCAGGAAACATTCAATCCCCCACAGGTCAACAATCATACCGCCCTTGGTACGGCACTTGATATAACCCTTAACAATTTCGCCAGTCTTATATACTTCGTTAATACGATCCCAGGCCTTGAGCAAGCGGGCTTTCTTATGGGAAAGCTTCAGCTGTCCATTGGCATCTTCCAGACGTTCAATATATACATCAATTTCATCACCAACTTTGATACCCTCTCCGTCTTCCTTTTTATAACGAAGCTCATTCAACGGAACCACACCTTCCGACTTATAACCAATGTTCACAACAGCCTCACGATCAGTTATATTAACAATTTTTCCTTTGACAATATCACCTTCCTTGAATACCTGCAACGACTTCTTATACTTTTCTTCCAGTTCCTTAGCCTTATCGCTCTTATAAACAGTGCTTTTCTTTGATACTGAATCCCAGTCAAAATCCAGTGTAGAAGCATTCAAGTGTTCTTTCTCTTCTTCTGCAATAAGATCCTTTTTTATCTCAGAGGCATCTTCAGCTTCACTCTCAATCTCTTCCTCACCTCTGATTTTGGCCATCTCCTGGCGCTCGCGAAGCTCTTCCTGAATCTGTTCCTCAGATACTTCGCGCAAGTTTTTCTCTTCCTGATTAAGATTTTTTTCTGCCATAACTGTATTTGTTTTTGATTTTTACTAAGTTAGACAATATATTGTGCCTTTTATTGCCGTGCAAAGTTAATGATTGTTTTTGATTTAACAAATTTCTATGATTTCAAACTAATTACATTTTTGTATTTTTAATTTTTTGGGCGTGCCCCTCAGCCCTGATCACATAACGAAATAAATTGCAATGGACGCTTCTATATGCTGCAGAAAACTCCAAAAATCACTAAACAGCATCGCACTACTACCTAACTACTAAATAAACGACTAACGCCGCACTGTCAAAAAAATGCTGCACACTGACACACAGCACCAATCACTGCCTAACTACACTATAAACGCCAAGCCATACCACTCCCTTAAAAATCTACCACAGACAAATAACCTTTCCCTCTACTTTGCTCTGGCTATAGGACAGCAGCAATACACACGTCCCAGACTGCCAATTCAACAGGACTAAATACCACCTCAGGGCTTCGGGTCGGTCTACGGCTTCGGCCTGGCTCGGCTTCGGCCAGTGCCGCAGATAGCAACAATACGTATTATCGGCTCTGGTGCAATGGTTTGATTTACTCCCTTCCGCTCATTAAGGCACAAAAACCCAAAACCGTCTGCGGTGGCTTACTCTGCTCGCCTCCTCGCCGCAGCGGCACTATGGCCTCAGCCTTCCCCATTCCTCCGCCTCCGCCCTCACGCTGGTTCTGTGGCTCTCGCCACAATAAAATTCCATTCGTGAATTCGTGGCTTTTTATTAGCATTCTCGCAAGTTTCCCACAGATAAATCTGTGGGCTATGGATAGGTCATCCTCGCACGGCTCGGACTGTTTCTCGCCTGACGGCGAGATTGATGTATCCTACAACTCGGCGGATAGCAACATCAGACAGATAACAGACACATAACGGCATTGCCCTGAATCGCTGGGGTTCGGTACCCCCCCTTGCCTTCGCCTCATACCGCTCCTATCCCTCACGTAGATTAAAATCTTTGCGTACCTTGCGGTTTAACTAAAATTCCTTACCTTCCCACCAGAGTTTCCTCTGGTGGGAAACAGATTCGGCAGACTCCACATTCCCGCAGGTCTTTTGACTTGCGGGACAAAAATTCAGCATACTTCCGTCTGCCTGTGAATTGCGTCATCCTGACGGGACTGATTTTTGCCTGTCGGCAATGGGGTCAATCCCTGTATCGTCCAGCGTCATAGCACCTTTGCGTCTTTTCGCGTCCTTGCGGTTAAACAAAAAAA
>CAZYSM010000042.1:0-22726 GCA_964649975.1 uncultured Bacteroidales bacterium
GGTTTTATACAAAAAAAGCCGAGACGCAGGTCTCGGCTCGGTGATCCGGCTGGGACTTGAACCCAGGACCCTCGGCTTAAAAGGCCGATGCTCTACCTGCTGAGCTACCGGATCAGATGTTTTCCGTTTCAATTGCGATGCAAAGGTAAGAAAAACTTGTTTAATCCTGCAAATTTTTTTTACTTTTTTTACATTTATCCGTCAAAAAAATACGGCTTCGGCTTAGGCCGAAGCCGTATTTTCCTGTTTAACAATCACTTTATCTTATCTGGAAAAAGACGGCGGGCTTCTTCAAATCCAAGCTTAAGAGCTTTTTTGTTCATCTCAACCACATCCTCTCCTTTACGGCCAAATTGTTTTTCTATTGCCCATTCCAGGTCTTCATATTTCAACCCAAGGAACGGAGAGGCTGCTCCTACCATAATAATATTGGCAGTTTTTGGAGCCTGTATCTGTTTGGCCAGTGCCTCAGCATCAAGATAAACATGATTAGGCACTTGCTCAATAGCTTTAATCAACTCTTCCTGCGAAGGATAATCCGGAATGTTTTTATATGGCTTGATATTAGTCACCAGCCATCCGTCCTTGGAAAGGAATGGCAGATAACGCAGAGCCTCCATAGGCTCAACCGAAAGTATCAAATCTGCCTCGCCATAAGGAATCAAATCCGAGGCAATAGGATCGGACGAAAGCCTCAGATGCGAATAAACCGAACCTCCACGCTGGGACATTCCGTGCACTTCCGACTGCTTAACATAGAGATTATTACGCACAGCAGCCCAGCTGATAATAGCGGCAACTGTCAGAATACCCTGTCCGCCTACACCTGAAAGAACTATATCTGTTTTCATAGGATTGACTTTTTATTGGTTTTGCTGTTTTTGTGCACGTTGTTTACGTTTGCGGCTAATAGTGTGAGTAACACACGGACGAGAAGCAATGATGACCGACACGCCGTCATAATCAATTTCCTGCTGGATTATTTCGGCAATTTGGTCACGTGTTTTGGGCAAAGGTGTGACCGTACGGATATGTTCCGGATCAACGCCCAGTCCTTTACAAATTTCCACCAGGTGGTTGGCAGCATGCGAATCCTGTCCACCAGTCATAGCTACCAGTGAGTTATCCGAAATAATCACCGTAATAGGCGTATTCTCAATAACAGCATCCAGCAAACCTGTCATACCGGAATGAGTAAAGGTGGAATCGCCTATGACAGCCACAGCCGGACGCAGACCAGCATCAGCAGCACCCTTGGCCATAGTAATAGAAGCACCCATGTCCACACAGGTATTAATAGCATTATACGGCGGAAGGGCACCAAGTGTATAACAACCGATATCCGAGAAAACATGCCCGGGACCGTATTTCTTCATCACTTTGTTCAGAGCCACATAAACGTCAATATGGCCACAGCCCGGACATAGCTGAGGCGGACGTCCTTTGACCACATCCTCCGGAACAGAGAAAGTCTGTTTTGCGGGCAAACCCAGTACCTCAGCTACTATTGTAGGATTGAGCTCACCCGAACGTGGCACATGACCGGTATAGCGTCCCAGTACTTTTCCGCTATCCAGCAGGCCTGTAAGCTGGTCTTCTATGAAAGGATAGCCCTCTTCTATGACGAGGACCTTGTCCACTTCATTAAACATACGCTTGATAAGATCCACAGGCAGAGGATACTGTCCTATTTTCAGCACCGGATAGGGAACTTTTCCGCCAGGGAAATTTTCCATCAGGTAATTGTAAGCCACTCCGCTGGCAATAATACCCATTGATTTATCCTCGCCGTCAATGTATTTATTAAAAGGCGATTCTTCAGATTCCTTGACAAGCTGTGCCTGTGTTCCGAGCAAAACTTTATAACGTTTCTTTGCATTCACGGGCAAAAGTACAAAACGCATGGGGTCGTCGGGCAGACGCAGTTTGTTCTGTTCACGTGGACTATCCGCTGTTTTAACAGCAGCACGGGAGTGAGCCAGACGGGTAACCACACGCATGAGCACAGGCAGCCCCACACGTTCGGACAAATCAAAGGCATAACGTGTCATATCATAAGCCTCCTGCTGTGTGGATGTCTCAAACATAGGTATCATAGCAAATTTTCCGTAGAAACGGGAGTCCTGCTCGTTCTGTGAGGAGTGCATTGAAGGGTCATCTGCCACTACAACTACCAATCCGCCGATTACGCCTGTAATAGCAGAGTTGATGAAAGGGTCAGCAGCAACGTTGAGTCCAACGTGTTTCATAGCAGCCATAGATCGCTGTCCGGCATAAGACATTCCCAACGCAGCTTCAACAGCTGTTTTTTCATTAGCGGACCAAACACGGTGTACGTTCCGCTCAGCAGCCAGAGGACTGCGTTGTATATATTCCATAATCTCAGTAGATGGTGTACCGGGATAGGCATACATACCGCTCAGACCTGCATCCAAAGCTCCTTGTGCTATTGCCTCATCCCCTAATAAAGGTAATACTGGCATATCTTTATAATTTTTCGTTTTTTCCGTGCCCTAAGTTATAAAAAAATTTCGCTTGCAAACGATTTCATTAATCATATTTGTTCTAAAAAATAAAAAAACTTCTCTATGGCCTGATATGCCTGGCTGGTCAGAGGATACTTTATGCATGAAGAGAGATAACGGTATGGGTCAAAGAAAGGTCTTACCTTGCTGGTACGATCCTGGAAAAAATCAATTACTGCCGGGATATTTTCTATTCCAGCTTGCAGAGCCAGGTCAAAATTACGGATAAATTCCGTCTCAAGAGGTTTATTAGCTGCCCAGACAGCAAAAACAAATGGCAGACCTGTCATTTTCTTCCACTCCTGAGCCAGGTCGTATTCATATTTTACTTTTCCCAGCAGCCGCAGTGCCCTGTCGCCAATAATAACAGCAGCATCCTTGCTTGCAGCATCATACTCAAAACCATTTGCAGTTTTTATCCACTGTGGATTAATTTTCCAATGATAACGAGCCAGTATCCTCACCAGGTTAACGCTTGTACGTGACTGATAATCAAGTAAAATACGGTCTATATTATTTACAGGCTGCGGGCTGAAAAGTTTTACAGAAGCTACCTCACCATCGGCAACAATACCATATTTGCTTATTATTTTCAGGTGTGGATAGTCTTTAAGTATCACCACTGGCACAAGACCTATATCTGCTTTTCCACTGATAAGCTTATCGGCAACACGGGCAGGATAGTCCACGGTTATCTCAGATTTGTCTTTCAAATACTCGGATTGTTGCAGTCCGTATAAAAATGGCAATGTATTCAGATACGAAACAGCAGAAATTTTATATTTCATAATTTCACTTCATTATTTACCACAGACAAAGTTAAACTTCGTCAAATCCAATTCAAAAATATTTTTTTGACAAGAGGTCAGCATTTTATCAAACAATTTTTTAATTTTAAAAAAATCAAATACTTTCCGGTTATGAAAAAAATAATTTTTTCAATTTTAATACTGTTTACAATGTTATCCAACGGATTTACACAAGGTCCTACCTGGATAGAGGTAGATGAAGCAATGGCCCAGATGCGTCCGCGCACGGCAGAAAAACTTACAATGGAAATACTTAAAAATGCAAAAAAAACAAACAATTGCCAGCAAATAATCAGAAGCTATGTATATTTACTCCATATCAACGACAGCTATAAAGAAAATCCCATAGAGAAAAGTCTAAAATTCCTGGAAAAAGAAAAATTAAATTCTCCTGAATGTGAGACTTTCCGCAACGCTCTGCTGGGATACCTGTATTACACTTACTACATCAGACATAAATATCAGATATTGGACAGAACAGAAAAAAATCTTACTCCCGGTGAAGATATAGCAACCTGGACAGTGCAAAACTTTGCCCAGACAGCAGATAAATATTTCACCAAAGCCCTGCAAAACATTACTACACTGAAAAAATATCCTGCCAAGGATTTTCCAGATTTATTTACCCAGGGCACAGCCCCCATTACTTTACGTCCTACTGTCTTTGACCTTGCAGCCTGGTGGATAATTAAGTTTTATCAGGATTATGATTTCTCGCTCACCCACCCCAGAGATATGTTTGTTATTGACAAACCGGATTATTTCCTCCCAGCAAAGGATTTTGTAAAAATTAATATCAGCACTACCGACACCCTATCTCATCAATACAAAACCCTGAAAATCTATCAATTAATATCCAGGGAACATCTCAATGATGGGCAGATTGAAGCCCTGGTGGATGCAGACCTCAAACGTATTGATTATGTTTATTCCTTATACCAGGCTGATGATAATCAGAAGGATAGCCTCTATATCAATGCCCTGAAAAAAATTATTGAAACTTATCCACGGGCCAGCCGCACTTCTATGGCCTATTATATGATAGCCAATTATTTTTATGAAAATGCTGACGAAAAAGACAGCTTGACCAAGGATTTCCTCAAACAGGCTGTCTTCTATGCTCAAAAGGCAATGCAATACCCTGAAAATGATATAACAAAGGAAGCCATCGGACTGGCAACTTACCTGAGGAATAAAATTAAAGAAAAACATATTGCTATTGAAGAGGAAAATCCTATTGCACCTGATAATAATTTCCCTATCAGAATCAAATTCCGCAATATTGACAAAATCTACCTGCGGTTGTATAAAATAAACGATGATCTTTATTATTCGGATGAAAGCTTTGATAAAATTACAGCAGAAATTTTTTCTTCGCAACTGATGCGGGAACAGACTTTTCCCATCCCTGACCCTGGAGATTACTACGAACACAGCACAGAAATAATATTAAATGCCTTGCCAGCTGGTAAATATGCCATTGTCATTAGCCTAAATCCTGATTTCAAAAAAGACAATAACATCCTGGCAATAAGCCGGCTGAATGCAACAGACATAAATATCACTACCGAAAAAACAGACCGTAAATTATTGATTATTGCAACCGACCGTATCAATGGCAAGCCTTTACACACCCTGCCCATAACATTGAAATATGAAGTTAATTTCAGACAAACCAAATCCGTAAAACTCAGGACAGACAAAAACGGAATGGCTGAGTTTGACCTTCCATCCCATTGGACAAATATCACTATCAGCGCACACCATAATCAGTCAGATCTTACAATAAAGACTTCCGCCTCACGTAGCCTATCAGGCACATATTCTTCTACAACCCACACAGTAATATTCCTTGACCGGAAAATTTACCGTCCAGGGCAAACAGTATATTTCAAAGGGCTAATGTACAGTAGCGACGGAAGAGATAACATTAAGGCAATGGCAAACCAGACCATAAGTCTCAAATTACAAGACCCTAACTATCAAACAATTGATATCATTGGCTTCAGGACCGACAGTTTCGGCGGTTTTAGTGGAACTTTCGTTATTCCCAAAGGCAGATCCACAGGTCTGTGGCATATATCCAGCGATGAATATAATAATTATGCTAATGTTTCTTTCCGGGTGGAGGAATACCGCCGGCCACAGTTTGAAGTAAAGTTGGATACTATCAAGGAAACAATCCTTGCCGGAAAGGAAGTCTCTATCACTGGCCGGGCTATTAATTACAATGGAATTCCTGTGGAAAAAGCCAGTGTAGAATATCAAGTCATCAAACGTGTGGGCTGGTACTGGCTATGGTGGTGGGGCGAAAAGCCCGAAGAAACTGTTATGACCACAGGAAAAACTACTACGGATAAAAACGGAAAGTTCGTAATTATCTTTCCAACAGATAAAGACGTAAAACAAAACCAGCTTGTAGAATATATCATTAAAGCCAAAGTTACAGACATCAATGGCGAAACTCACAATGCACAGACATCCGTGCGCGTAGCCAACCAATCTGTATTCCTGAAACTCAATGCCAAAGAAAAACTATTCCTCTCACAATCACCAGATTTTTCTATCCGTATAGAAAATATCAACGGCATAGAACAAAAACAACTGCAATGCAATTACCAGATTTATTCACTAAAACCACCACAGACGCATCCGCTTATTGAAAGGTTATGGCAAAAACCTGATATATATTCATATACAGAAGATCAATGGAAAAAGCTTCTGCCCTATTATGCATACGGAAATGAAGCTAATCCAAAAAACTGGACAACTGACAAAATCATAAAACAGGGAACTATTACTTCTGGCAAAACTGTAAAGCTGTCCATTTCCAAACAGGGAATTTATAAACTCATTGCTGCAGTGAAAGACCCTCTCACTGGCAAAGACATTAAAACAGAAAAAGTTATATACCTTCTGGACGAAAAGGATAAAACATCAATGGCCCCAATAACATTGTACCTGGCCCCATTAAAAGAAAAATATCAGCCCGGCGAGACAGCCAGAATCCTTGTTGGTAGCGGATGGACAAAAGCCCAGGTTTTCTATCAGATAACCTGGGAAGATAATATCCTGGAACAGGGCTTTTTAACTCTTGACAAGGAACAAAAAATCATTAGCTTCCCTGTGTCGGAAAAAATGCGGGGCGGTGTTGCTGTTAACTTCCTCCTAATACATAACAACCGTGCCATAAATGAACAGGTTAAAATAGACGTCCCCTTTGCAAGTAAAAAACTAAACCTGCAAATCCTTAATTTCAAAGATAAAGTAACGCCAGGAGAAAATATCTCGTGGAAAATCCGTATTACTGACAGCAAAGGCAATCCTGTAATTGCTAACCTAACAGCTTCGGCTTATGATGCTTCGCTGGATGCATTCGTCAATAATAAATGGGACTTTCATCTCTCTCGTTATTCCAATAGCTTCTATTCCATGGACTTACTAACTGTAAATAAAACCATTTCGGGCAGGATAACTGATTTGTTTAACCGGACGCGCTATTTCCGTCCGTTTACATATCCGGAATTCAATTGGTATAAATTTAACTTTTATGGAATACAGGACCATGTTTTCTATGCTTATGGACATCACCCCAAATACCTCCGGGCTATAAGCAAAGAGTCAGCAAAAGAACAAGCCGATATTACCGAAGCCACACCGTTAAATGCAGAAGTTCCGGAACAAGCTGTCAATATACCAGTGCGCAAGGATTTCAGGGAAACAGCTTTCTTTTACCCTGATATAGTAACCGACAGTAATGGCATTGCCACTATAAGCTTTAAACTGCCTGAAAGCCTTACCAGATGGCATCTACAGATGCTTGCCAATACAAGCGAAATGAACTACGCTTTAATACACAAGGAATTTAAAGCTGCCAAGCCTCTTATGGTTTATCCTAATGTTCCCAGATTTTTCCGTCAGGGCGACACTCTATCAATAGTTACCAAAGTATATAACAACACGGAAAAAGACCTGACCACAACAGTAAAATTAACGCTTAAAAACGCCAGTACAGGAGAATTGCTGGATATAATTTTATCCGGACAATCCCAGCAAACTGAAATCAAAGCAGGTAGCGATCTAAAAATTGAATGGAAAATTGCTATTCCGGATACTTTGACCGATCCCATTGAATACACCATCACAGCCATAAGTGGAGAATATTCAGATGGACAACAGGATATTGTACCAGTGCTCAGCAATCGCATGCTGGTCACCGAAACTCTACCTCTACCCGTAGGACCAAAGGAGAAAAAGACATTCCATCTGACTAAACTGGCAGAGAATAAATCTTCTACCTTACAAAATTACCGTTTTGTGCTGGAATTCAATTCTAATCCCCTCTGGTATGCCCTTACCTCCTTGCCATATACTATGGAATATCCTTACGAGTGTAACGAACAGCTCTTCAGCCGTGTATTTGCCAACTCCGTGGCTTCATTTATCCTTAATTCCGACCCACGGATAAAACGTGTGTTTGATATATGGAAGATGCATAACAGTCAGGCTCTGACCAGTGAACTGGAAAAGAAGCAAAATCTCAAACAAATTGTCCTGGAAGAAACCCCATGGCTATTGGATGGAAAAAATGACACAGAGAACCGTGCACGGATGGCTATACTCTTTGACCTCAATCAGATGGCATATCAACAAAGCAAAGATATTGAAAAACTGCTGATGAGACAAAATCGTGACGGAGGCTGGCCATGGTTCCCTGGTATGGAAAGCAGCTGGTTTGTCACTCAGCATATTGCTCTGGGCTTTGCCCGTATGAAAGAAAAAGGTGTGCTGGATTACACCCAGAATATCAGACTTAACTCGGCACTGCATTCTGCCGTTAAATTCTCCGACACAAAAGTGGAAGAATACTACCAGGATTTAAAAAAATATTACAAAAAACTGGAAGGAAATCACTTAATTCCTATAATAGTCCATTACCTTTATATGCGCAGCTTTTACCAGAATATTCCTGTAAAAGACCAAAAAGTCTTTGATTATTTCTTTGGTCAACTTCAGAAATATTGGACTTCCCTGGACATCTACGACCAGGCAACTGCGGCCCTGGCTCTTTACCAGTGGGGAGATAAAAAAACTGCTAAGCAAATCCTCACGTCCTTACGCGAACGGGCTTTGGAAAACAAAGAGATGGGGGTTTACTGGGCGGAAAATAAACCAGGCTGGTTCTGGTATCAAGCGCCAATAGAAACACAAGCAATGATTATAGATGCCTTTAACCACATTGATCATGATACTGCATTTGTAGAAAAGATGAAGATCTGGCTGCTAAAAAACAAACAGACAAACCGCTGGGAAAGCACTAAAGCCACAGTAGAGGCAGTTTATGCGCTTATCTTTACTGGATATAACTGGCTGGGAGAAAATAAACCAGTAAAAATTACAGTAGGAAATACCACCTATCCCCGTCCGGGTCAGAAAACAGAGGCCGGAACAGGATATTTCCAGCAAATATGGACTAATAAAGAAATCACCTCAGACCTGGCTACCATCAAAGTAGATAATCCTAATAATCATCCAGCCTGGGGTGCAGTTTACTGGCAATATTTTGAGAATGTGGACAAAATTACTCCAGCCGAAGCGGGAGTAAAAGTACAACGTACATATTACAAAGTAATTAAAACTGACCGTGGCGAACAATTACAAGCCATAACAGAAAATTCCCCCATACATGTGGGTGATGAAATAGTAGTGCGACTGATACTGACAACCGATCGTGATATGGAATTTATCCATCTGAAAGATATGCGCCCTGCAGGTTTTGAGCCATTGGATCAGCTATCTGGTTACCAGTGGAAAGCAGGTATAGGATATTATCAATCTATCCGTGATGCCTCAGCAAATTTCTTTATAGACAACCTGCGCAAAGGAAAATACGTTTTTGAATACAGGGTATATGCAACAGTGGCGGGCAAATTATCAGCCGGCATTGCCACATTCCAATCCATGTATGCCCCGGAATTTTCCGCTCATTCTTCTGGAATAAAAATTACTGTTAAATGAAAAAATATAAACCTATGAATACAAAGAACAAATTTATTTTTCTGCTGCTATTACTCATGACATTGTCGCTATCGTGTACCTGGCTGCAAAAGCCAGGCCCGGCTCTTAATCCGCAATTCATTACTCTGCCCAACAATGGCTACAAAGTGGTGGACGGAATAAACTACCTTGGTATTAATGTTATTAACAAATTGATAGACAGCCTTCCGCAGGAAAATATAATCATATCACCCATTAACTTGTCAGTGGTATTAACAATATTGTGTGAAGGCGCTAATAACCAGACAAAAGACGAAATAAAAAATATTCTGCACTTCAACGGTCTGGAAGAAATTACTGTAAATTCAACATTTAAGAGCTTGCTGGAAAATTTACCAAAGGTTGATCCTAATGTGGACTTCCTGCCGGCAAATACTGTGTGGATAAAAGACGGATTTATCCTTACCCCGGACTTTGTGGATAAAATTAATACATACTTCCTGACCAATTTCTTTGTCATGCCCTTTAATTCCTCAACATTAAATCAAATTAATAACTGGATTAAAGACAAAACCCATGGCAAGATTGATTACCTTATGCAAACAAGCGACCAAAATGATATTATGGACATCATCAATGCCTATTATTTTTCCGCTCGGTGGTTTGATGGATTTAATCCAGAAAATACCCAAAAGGCGGATTTTACCACTTGCGACAACCAGACCTTGCAAGTAACTATGATGCAAGACCTTATATCCCAGGCTCGTTTCGTTATTAATGACAGCGTGAGCATTGGCGAAATTTATTTCGGAAACGGAAATTACTCTATGATTTTCGTTGTTCCACGCACCCTGCATACTCTGGATGAAATTGTTAGCAAACTCACACCTGAAATATGGAACAACTGGATGTCCAGCCTCACAACCTTACATCCTGTCTTGTTTGAAATTCCACGTTTGAATATCAATAAATTTTACAATTTTGACCGTGAACTTAAATTGCTGGGACTGAGTAGTACTTTTACCCCACAAGCAGATTTTTCTGGTATAAGCCAGGGTGTATATCTGACTAAAGCCTTTCAACGTACTATTCTGGAACTGAAAGAAAACGGTATTAATGACATATCAAACGCAAGGGAACGACGTCAGGCCACAGGGGACAAACTTATAGCCAACCAACCATTTTTGTTTGCTATACGCGAAACAACGACAGGAGTTATGTTAATCCTGGGAATTGTCAGAAACCCTAATCAATAAAAATATTATGAAACATTTTACTAAAATCTCCATCTTTCTGCTGATACTTCTAAGTGCATGTAATCTATTCCGTGGCAAAACAGCTCAAGAGCTGTTTGATCCCAAACCAATTAACTTACCACAAGGTGGGCAGCAGATTATAAACGGAATTAACACACTTGGGCTTGACTTAATCAAGGATATTAGCGATTCGCTACCACGGACTAACCAAATGCTTTCACCTTTTTCCCTTGCCTCTGTCTTGACTATGCTACAACAGGGTGCCAGCGGACAAACACTGTCCGAACTAAATAATTTACTAAACCTTGGCGGGCTGACAAAACAACAAATTGCAGATGTTTTTAAAACAATTATGGAAAAATTACCAGAAGTTGACCGCAAAGTCCAGCTGTTTCCTGCAAATTCCTTGTGGATAAAAAATACAATCACTGTTGAGGATAATTACAAAAACCTCATAAAAAAATACTTTCTGGCAGATATTTTTACTGCACCTTTTGACAATAATACTGTTAACCAGATGAACAGCTGGGTCAGGGATAAGACCAATGGTAAAATTGATAAAATAACAGATAACCTGGATAACTACGTAATGGTTCTATTAAATGCTGTATATTTTTATGGTCAATGGCTGGATAACTTTAATAAACAGAATACGCAAAACCAAACTTTCCACCTTGATTCCTCTCATACGGTGTCCGTTCCTATGATGAACGACGAAATTGATTATACAGGTTTTGCTTCTTTTGACAGCGTAATTGTCGGAGAAATCTTTTACGGAAGAGGAAATTTCTCAATGGTGGTTATTGTTCCGCAAAATACCTATGACATTAGCTATTTCATACAAAAGCTTAATATGCAGACGATTAATTCGTGGATAAAAGACTTATATTACACCAAAGCTCAGGTTAGTTTGCCCAAATTCACTTTCAAATCCGACTTTCAGAATTTAGCTGATCTTTTGCGCAAGCATGGATTAATTACAGCTCTTTCACCACAAGCTGACTTCTCAGAAATTAATCCTTCGGTTTATCTTTCCCAGGTCGTTCAAAAGACATATATTGACGTAAATGAGAAAGGCACTGAAGCAGCGGCAGTTACAGGCGGTTTTATGGAGATGACATCAACTATGCCACAATTCCTCATTGCCGACCGTCCTTTTTTGTTCCTTATACGTGAGACTACCACAGGGCTTATCTTGTTTATGGGGGTGGTAAATAATCCAGCAGAATAAAAAGCAGGTAGCGCCCTCCTGCTACCTGCTCAAAATTATCCATAGCTAAATATTCAAGGTCTTATATTAGTTATCCTAAAAGAAGACAAGATACGTTTAAAATCCTTCTCCCAGTAATCAGCTTCGCTAACACGGTAAGACAAAGTTAAAATATGAGCGCGGTCATAATTATGAAAAAGATACATATTAACCATAACATAAGGATTATCAGACATCTGGCGTATATATTTAACATGAAAACAAGACATGCCATTAACCTTCTCTATTCTTAAAGAATACCATTTTATCATTTTATGATTTATCAATTTCAAGCTTTGTTCAGATTGCTGATAAAGCAAAGTATTTAATTCTTCAATTTCTGCCTGGGATAAACTATTAATATCAAAATATAAAGTCAAAAAATCTCCTGGCTTTCCATAAATGGTATTAATTATAACTCTTGCATACCTGTTGAAAGCACTATCAACAAAATCATTTAATCCTTTTTGCTGGATAATTATTCTATTGTCATCATCAAACAAATAACCAGATGTTTTTCTTTTATATGTTTCTGATTGCACTTCCATGGTAGGAGGAATATCAATAATTCCAACCCCATCAATATAAATACGTTTCCATACAGATTCCAGATTTACTTCACGATAAGTTTGATCAGGAAGAGTAAAGTACAAAATCAAAAAAGAAAAGAGTAAAACTTTTCCCTTCGTCATAGCTTTTTAAAATTTATTTTCAGCCAACCATTCATTTCTGCTTATAAAGCTTGAATTTTTTTCCGTCAAATAGCAGCAACCATACAGGATCGTTTAGACTTGCATCACGGTTGGACCCTATTAGCAGTCCATCAACAGGTATCCGCACCCGGGCAGTGTCCAGCATATAGCGACGTCCCTTGGGTGCCAGACGGATATAAAACCAGTTCTCCGGCATATCCATAGCAAAAAGCTCTGTACCATAGTTATCCTTATCAAATTCGTTAATACTCAAAATAACAAGGCGGTTTTGCTTGTTGGTTTTATTGGTAATTACAAAAGCAGCATCCTGTTTTTTATCCCCGTTAAAATCACCATAGGCATAAGTGTTAAAATATGGCCTGCCTGGCAAGACAAAAAACTGCCACACAGAATGATTCTTCCATTTACGGCCGTATAACTCACGTTTAATATCATTGGGCATATCGCTCAAATATCCTTTTTGCAAAAAATAACTGGCAAGGGCTTTTTTAAAAGCTGTCTGGGTAACAACCTTTTTCGCCAATTCATTGCCGAATATCCCATCAATGAGATAAAAAATCTTGGGTGGAACCAGATATTCCAACGACATATAACCTTTTTTCCTGCCCACAACCACCAGTGCCCATTTATTGTTATAAGTCTGATATACTTTTACACGCGTTCCGTAATCGTAATTACCTATAACATAGGCATTTTTACTCTTTTCCGATCGCAGATTCAAATTTTCGCTGATTATGTACATAGGTTCAGCCTTCAAATCCTGCTGAATAACCCTTGCTACAGGTGCCAGCAGCAGATATATGATAAACAAAACCGGAACAATACCGAAAATTATTACTGTGGGCGTATTAACGTGATCACCGCTTTTATCCAGAAAAAGCTTATTGAAAAATTCTTTTATTTTAAATTTCATTTGGAGAAAATTTAATAATTCGGTGCAAAATTTGATTGAAAATTTACAAAAAAACAAGCAAAATAAAAAGTCGTGAAAATTAAATTCTTAGGCATTTTCCCAGTATCCCGCAGCCAATTCATTGGTATAGAAACATTTTTCTTCATTTTATTCTTTATGATGACCATTTTCTTCTTTGCGTATTCTTTCCCTGCATATATTGAGGACCCTATGATATTGTTTCACGCCAGGTTCCTCAAATACGCTGCTTTGCTCAGTACTTTCTTCATCGTTATTGAAGCTCAATATGTTTTTAATGCTATGATAAAACAACAAAAACAAATTATTGAACAACAAAATATTAAACTTTTTGAACAAAAAGAGGAAATAGCATCCCAGCTGGAAATCATCTCGGAACAGAAAAAAAACATAACTGACGGAATTATATACGCCAGTACCATACAACAAGCTCTCCTGCCAGAATGTGGAGAAATAATCAAACCATTTGATTATTTCATTTTATACCGGCCCAAGGAAATTGTCAGCGGTGACTTCTACTGGTGCTATAACCATTATGGACGTATTATCATTGCTGCTGCCGACTGCACTGGACATGGTGTACCCGGAGCTTTTATGAGTGTGCTGGGTATCAATAACCTTAATGAAATTATGGCCAGATCACCACAGGACATTTCCGCTGCCGAAATTCTGGAACGCCTGCGTTCACGTGTCATTAAAGCCTTTGAGAAAAAAAATCAATCTCAAAGACGCAAGGACGGTATGGACATTGCCCTATACATCATTGAGCCAGACGGAAAAACTTTACAGTTTGCCGGAGCTAATAATCCTCTCTTTATTATCAGGAAAAACGAAAATGACAATTTCCCGGAGATAGATAAAAAGATTACCCTGACAAACAACGACAATTTTACTCTCATTCAGATTAAAGGAGACAAAATGCCCATTGGCAACTTCAAAGCTATCCATCCATTTACCAACCACACACTAACTATATTACCTGACGACCGCCTTTATGCTTTCTCCGACGGATATATTGATCAGTTCGGCGGACCATACGGAAAACGCCTCGGCACCTCAGCTTTCAAAAACCTCCTGCTTTCCATACAGGATAAAAATATGGAAGCCCAAAAACAAATCCTGGAACAAACCATTGATGAATGGATAAATTCCAATCCTGACCAACGACGGGAGCAAATTGACGATATGATCATTATCGGTCTCCACCTCAAAAAACAATAACAGACTATCCCTCGCAAAAGTACACAAAAACCTTTCTTTGAATACCCACCACAGGGATAGCCTGTATGGTAACTACTCTTTAACTAATCGCTGAACAGCCTCTTTTAGACGTTCATATTGTTTCAACGAAAATCCTATATCACGATAAGCTATGCGTCCCTCACGGTCAATTATGTAAATAGCCGGATAACCTACCACATGATAAGACACATCCACATCTTGCGTGGCACGGATGGGCTCATACGTCATTCCTCTATTACGGCAAAAACGCAATACCACCTCTGTTAGCCCCGGCTTGTTATCCACGGAATTAACACCAAAAATCACAAAATCCTTGTCCTTATACTGGTCATAAAGCTTGGCCAGATAAGGAATAGACATTGCGCAATACGGACAATGCGTGTACCAGAACTCCACAAGGATAAGCTTTTTACCCACATAGTCGGCCAGACGGAAAGGCTTACCCGTACGGTAATAGCTACCTTCAAACAACGGAGCGCGTGCCCCCACTGCCAGCATATTTTTCAGGAAAGCATCATCCGACTCGCCCTCAATCTTAATCAACGGATAACGCGACAGATAATCATCCAGTTCCTTGTTGAACTGCGCCGTATCTACAGGCTCAAACTTGACACCCCGAAAGTCCATTACTATTTCCTTGGGATTGCTGCTATATATACGTGTTATTGATTTTGCAGGCATTATACTTGACTTGCCAAATAAATATACGGTCGTTACAGTGGAATTACTACGCTGCCTCGTTGTCCTCACGGCAAGGAATTTTTGCCCATCCACTATGGTATCTTTTACAGAAGCCGCATCCTTACCGGATAACAGATCCATTGGATGGAGAAACTGGTAAACAAAGTCCCCATAATTTATCAGTACCTTATCCACACCAGCATAATATCGCAGCCGTTTTTTGGTCGGATAGTAAATATACATTCCTCCTCGCATATTATATATTAACGAGTACGGACGGTAAGTGTTATCCACACGCGCATATCCTCCAAGTGCTGTGTCCCGCCTGTCCCGCACCAACCATACTTCATAATCCGTCCGCAGCGTATCCCGGGTTTTAAGATATACAACCGTCTCCTTGAGTTGATAATGCACTGACGGCTGCTTATTAAGCTCAACTACAATATTTTCCAATTTTTTCTCCGGTGAGTTATTGCACGAAAAAAGCAATAATCCTACAATAACAAAAAATAATATCCGTCTCATAAATCTATTTTTTCTTCCAAAGATAAAAACTGACTTTATACATATAAAAAAATCAATGATTTTTCTGGAAAAATGTTCAATCCCTCTTGAACGGAAAATGAAAAAGGCTGTGTTCATAATCCCAAATCCCGACTTAGAGAAAATAAAAAATCATTTGTTCATTCGTGGCCTTTGAATTGAACAAATAAAAAAGGAGGCGCCTTTTTGGTCGCCTCCTCCAAACCTTAGGGATAAGCTCTACCTCTTTATAAACCTCACGCTGCCTTTATTTTTAACTCGCACGAAATAAACCCCAGGCGACAATCCACTTATATCCAAGGCATTACCACTAACCATAAACTTATGAACAATCACTCTACCCCTGATATCTATCAAATATATCTCTTCAGGTTTTATATCCTGCCCCCAGCTCAGATATAATATATTTCCTGCAGGATTAGGATATACCCTCAGTCCCGTTCCGCTTGCTATCTCTGGCACAGCATTAAAAATACGCTTGCTGCAATAATATTCATATTTAAATCCATTGTTCCAATAGCCACTGTCAACATTCCAGATGCGATATTCATATTTAATTTCATATCCCCCATCGTTATATTCATGCAAATAAATCTTATCATTCACCCATGCACTATCATGCTGGTTCCATCGCTGGCTCAACTGCTCCAGTATCTGCCCATTGCTATTATAGGAATACATAGTCTGCGAAGCATTAGCCCAGCTACTATCCTGATAATGCCACGATTGTTGCAAATCTCGCGTCTTATTTCCCGCACTGTCATATTCATAAATATATCTGTCCGTCCATATCCACTGCTGAGTCTTATTATTCCACATTTTCAAACTATGCATAACAAGCTTGTTATCAGAATCATACTGATAAATATCCATCCCACTGTTTACCCAATCGTTAATTGTAATGTCCCAGAACTTATACAAATCGCTGATAATATTTCCATTAGCATCATAAGTATAAATAGTAATTGCATTATTGAGCCAATGTTGTGAGGAAGTATCCCAGGTCTGAAATAGGTGGGTTGTCAAATAGCCTGATGTATTATACTCAAAAGTATCTCTTTCCTGCATAACCCACGCCCCGTTAATCCAGCGCTGCATATCACGCTCCACTTTATTGCCGTGATCATCATAAAACATAAAATACTGCTTATCGTTTTCCCAGATATCATTAGCCCATTGTTGATGCAGTTCGTGAATGAGTTCCCCATTATCATTATATTCATACAGCACTCTGTTATTGCCAACCCAGGCATTATTCTGCACGTCCCACCTCCACTTGGTCGTTTTTATTAATAGATTGTGAGAATCATATTCATTTTTTTCTTTTTCCCCATACAAAAAAATTCTATTCTGCGCATCCCAGGCTTTATACATATAAACTATGAGATGACCTTGATCATCGTATAACCTATAAGCTGCAGTATCGCCTCTTTTATTTTCCTGATTATCCCAATAATACACTATAAAAGAATGCAGCAATGTATCGTTATAATAACTAATCTCTACATAGTCACTTTTCACCCAGCTGCCAGACAAGGTATCGTAGAGATAATCAAAACTTTTCGTTTCATTCCACGCACTGTTATATTCTACAATAATATTTTTCCAAACCACCCGCCATAAAGTATCCTTATAGCCAAAATATTCATAAATGGAATCACTTACATAAATCTGTGCTTTAGCCCCAACCCGGGCACTCTTTTCCGGGAGGTAAAGATGCATATCCCTGACCTGGGCACCCGTTTTCATTGCCAGTAAAGGCAACAAAGAAAGAAGTAGAATAAACTTTTTCATAGCCCATGCTTTTTTATTTTTCCAAGCCACACAAAAATTTACCACACACACCTAAAAAAGTAAAACATTATTTGACCAAAGGCATTTTTTAACATATAACAAAAGCTAATCAATTGATAAAAAGATTTTTATTTGGGGCGATACCCTGGGGCGTCAAAAAACTAACTGGCTCTTTATAATCAAAAAGTAATACTGAAAATCAACACATCGTTTTTCGGAAAAAGACGCCCCAGGGTCGGTCTACGGCTGCGGTCTCGCAGCAGCTCGGCCTGCATCCCCAGGCGGTGCGTGGGGCTTACTCTGATCGCCTCCGCCCGCCAGGGCCTGCATCAGGCCTCGCTGCTGATCACCCTCCGCCTCCACCCTATCGCAAAGGAAAGCAGGGAAAGAAAATTACATCAATAAAATATCCTCATTAAGCAGTTGTCTCCACTACAGGCATGGCATTCTGGTCACTGACCAACACTACCATAAGGTTGGCAACCAGTTTTGCCTTGGACTGCTCGTCAAACTGGACAATACCTTTATTTTCAATTTTTTCCAGAGCCATCTCCACCATACCCACAGCACCTTCCACAATCTCAGTGCGGGCTGCAACAACGGCCTTGGCCTGCTGACGTTGCAACATAGCTGCTGCTATCTCCGGTGCATAAGCCAGATGACTGATACGGGCTTCCAGCACTTCTATACCGGCTACTTCCAGACGCTCCTGTATCTCCAACTTCAACTTATGAGATACTTCCTCGGTATTCTTTATCAAGGATATTTCAGGCTGCTTATAATCATCATAAGCATATTGCATCACAAGGCTGCGCAAAGCTGCCTCGCTCTGGATGGAAACAAACTGAGGATAATTCTCCACCTCAAACAATGCCCTGGCTGTGTCTACCACACGCCATACCACAATGGCAGCTACTTCCACGGGATTGCCTTCATTATCATTGACTTTCAGGTGATTAGTTTCAAAATTATTTATCTTCAACGATACAGTTATCTTACGGAACAACGGAATAGTGTATTGCAGCCCCAGATTGCGGATAGTGCCTGCATAATGACCATAAAACATAAAAACCTTGGCTTCGTTGGGACGCACAATAAACAACCCTCCACCCAGAAGCCATAATACCAGAAAATCTATCACCAGCCACGAAACAAACTTGCCTTCGGCAATGGGAAAAATTGAATAAATCAGAACAACAATCATTATAATGAAAATAAGCCATCCATTAATGGCAAACCCTTTTTTCTCCTGGAAACGGGCATACTCACGTGTCATAACAAAAAATTTTTGATTTCCTTAAAGTTAGGAAAATTCCAGTATAATTTTATGACAAAGCACTTAAAATTTTCTCTGCCATCACTCGCGAAAGTTTATAATACGACTGACGAGTGAGGCCTGCAATATGCGGGGTAAGGATTACATTATCAGCAGTACGCAAATAGGATAAATCTGCATTATCCGCATTAAGATCAAAATTATGTTTCTCATACTCCAACACGTCCAGGGCAGCGCCGTAGATTTTGCCTTTTTTGAGGAATTTTACCAGATCGGATGTCTTTACAACCTGGCCACGGCTGGTATTTATCAGATAGAAACGCTTGCGAAAACGCTGGATAAACCGTTTGTTGACCATATAGCGGGTCTCCTCGGTCAGCGGAACGTGCAAGCTCAATATATCCGTATGCTCAAAAATCTGATCCAGATCCACCTCCCGGACATAGTCATTGCCAAACCCTTTTTTATACTTGTCATAAGCAAGGATGTGGACCCCAAAGGATTGCAAGCGTTCAGCTACGGCGCTGCCCGTATTGCCATAACCAATTATGCCTACTACCTTGTCCATCAGCTCATATCCGCGGTTATCCTCACGACGCCATAATCCCTGCCTCACTTCGCTGTGGGCACGGCATACATTATGCAACAAGGCCAGCATCAATGCTACGGTATGCTCGCCTACTGAGTCGCGGTTTCCTTCCGGACTGTTCAAGCAGATAATTCCGCGATCCCTGGCATAATCCGTGTCAATATTCTCCATCCCTGAACCCACACGGCCAATGACGCGCAGCTGCGGGGCACTGTCAATAACTTGTTTGTCCACCTTTATCTTGCTCCGCAGGATAAGTCCTTGATATTCCGGAAGTTTCCCCAGCACATCTTTGGCAGATATATCAGGCAGATAATCACATTGATGTCCTGCTTCCGAAAGCATCTCGCACAAAACTGTATGTACCTTGTCTATTACCAAAAATTTCATTGCCTTTCTATTTTCCATTTGGCACAAAGTTAAACAAATTAAACACGAATGCACGAATAATAAAAGCCATCAATACACGAATTTCTCCTCTTAGAAAAGGAGGCCGGGAGGATTGATATATCTCTGTGACAAAAACATCTGCCACGAATACACGAATTTCTCCTCCTTAGAAAAGAAAGCCGGGAGGATTGATATATCTCTGTGATAAAAAACAACAGCCACGAATACACGAATATAAAAAAGCTGCGAAGGAATACTTCCTCCGCAGCTCTGCAACAATATATTAGCACAATAGTTTAATCCTCTGGTATAACCCGGCGGACAGCATCTATAACGGTTCCGTCCACCCACTTGATAGCTGCCACAACTTCATCCCCCAGTTTGGGCTTACGTGGCTTTCCGCCTGCAATCCTCTCTGCCTCAGCTTTAAGTTCCTCAATTGAACGTATTGGCAGACCGCTGTCCTTGGTTGCTTCAATCAAATCCTCACGCCGCGGATTAATAGCTATGCCGCGCTCGGTAATAATGACATCAATCAACTCGCCAGGGCCTACCAATGTAGTCACCTCGTCCACAATTACCGGAATACGGTCGCGCACCAGCGGCAACGGAAGGATAACAGTCTTGCTGAACAAAGCATTCTGCCATCCACCTATTCCGTGCAGCATATATCCGTCGGAATGTGTAACAACATTTCCGTTGAAATTAACATCTACCTCTGTGGCACCAAGGATAGCCACATCCACAAGCTGTGCAAAATTGCCTTTACTGTGATAATTATACGAAGTAAACGGACTTGTCCATACGTGGTGGGGGTCTTCACGCATAGATGCCACACCGTCCAGGTCAAAGGTCTGTCCATCAAGGATGTAGTCAGTCAGTCCTTCGTGCAACATTTCTACCATATACTTATTACCACCGCCGCGGACAAAACGTGCTTTAACGCCTTTGCGACGCATAATCTCTGCAAAATAATAACTCACAGCCAGGGACGTTCCACCTGCTCCGGTCTGGAAAGACCATCCATTGCGTATCAATCCGGCTGCATCACAGAATTTTGCCGTTAACTCTGCAATATACAGACGGTCAGGGCTCTTTGTAATCTTAGTTGTTCCAGATACAATCTTTTCCGGAATACCTATTTTGTCCACCACCACAACATAATCCACGTAATTACCGTGTATCTGCCACGGCACGCACGGAAATTCCACAAGGTTATCCGTGACAATAATAACTTTATCGGCATATTGGCTGTCGGCCAGGGCAAATCCCAGCAATCCACAGGCGGAATCTCCATAGAGGGCATTGGCATTACCAAAGGGGTCGGCACAAGGGGCAGCAATGACAGCAATATCAATATGCACTTCACCATCCTGGACAGCCTGATAACGTCCTCCGTGGGATCGCAGCACTGCCATTTTTTTCATCTTACCCAGGGAAGTATAGCGTCCCAGAGGTCCATTCATACTACCTTCTATATGGCTGATTGTTCCATCGTCCAGATATTGTATCAAATGATCGTGCACAGGAAAAGATGCTGACGGAAACCAGCGGATATCTTTCACACCCATCTCGTTTATCACATCAAAAAGCATATTTGCCACCAGGTCGCCATCACGGAAATGGTGATGCGTGGAAATAGTCATCCCGTCACGCAGTCCGGCTTTTTCCAGAGCTTCGCGCAGGCTACCTACAACTTTATTTGGGTCAGGATAATCTGCCATTGTAGGGATAGGCGGAGCAGCCTTGCGTCCAGAGGGACGATATTTACCAACACCCTGGAAAGGAATCTGTTTCTGTCCATTGATATTATCCGGGACTAAACGGCCGGCAGCATTCTTCACAAGTTTATAGTCAAGATACATACGTCAGAAATTTTATTTTAGCCAAAATTAAAAAAAATTAGCAAAACCAAGACTGAAAAATAAAAAAGGCGAGGACTTATCCATCCTCGCCTTTTACCATTAATTTACATAATATTGCAAATGCGGAATTAACTGATTGGCAGGCACTACTCCAGATTGCCGCCACAAAACCTGTCCTTTCTTGAATAAAATCAAAGTAGGAACCGACTGTATCATATATTGTTGTGCTACCTGCGGATTACGGTCAACATCCACTGTAATAATCCGGATTTTATCTCCAAAATGGTCTTTTACCTGTTTGAGAATAGGCGGCATCATACGGCACGGTGCGCACCACTCTGCAGAGAAATCCACTAATACGGGAGTATCCCCGTTTATTATATCCCAGAACTTTTCTGCCATAGATTTATCCTCCTTTTTTACCAAATGAAAATCAAAAATCATTCTATCCGCCCAAAAAATGACAAAATGACAGATAAAGGAAATGTATAAAGAGAGGTCTTGCCTTAAATATCAAACACCCTTGTTGTAGTGGAAGCTGTCCTAAAAGCGAGGCACGAAGGACTATCAGCTCTGGTTTTTCAAGTTTCCACCCTTGTTGTAATGGAAGCTGTCCTAAAAGCTGGGATAACTTATTATGGCGTAGCAGATTTTTCAATGGTTTTCACCCTTGTTGTAATGGAAGCTGTCCTAAAAGTCTAATCTGAAAATCAATTGATTATGGCTGATAAAAGTTTCCACCCTTGTTGTAATGGAAGCTGTCCTAAAAGAATGGAAAATCCAGACCTGTGGCAGAAATACAAGGTGTTTTCACCCTTGTTGTAATGGAAGCTGTCCTAAAAGCTGGGATAACTTATTATGGCGTA
>CAZYSM010000043.1:0-22674 GCA_964649975.1 uncultured Bacteroidales bacterium
TCACACCCTGCGTCTGATATATCTGAAAATCAGGAAAATTACCAGGACAATCAGCAGCGGAAGTGTCAGGTTCAGCACCTGCCAGAGGACGTAATGTTCTGCCAGTTTTTTCTGGTCCAGTGTGCGGAGCTTGAACTGGCGTCCGCGCAGGTGCATCAGTCCTTCATCACCGCAGAGGTAGTTCACGGCATTGACGAGGAATTCCTTGTTTCCGGCAAAGGTCTGGCCCGAATAGCGGTCAAAGCCCAGAGGCATGATGCGTCCCTCCGAGGTTGCTTCGTTGCGGCACATATCCCCGTCCGATATGACAATCATCCTGGTAGGCTTGCTACGGCGGATAACACGCTGCCCGGGCGGAAGCAAATCCTTAACAATCCGTCCGGCAAACAGGGAATTGAAACGTCCTTCCAGCAGCACTGCCACAGGGACATTCTGCTTATTAAACAGCTTGCGGTTGGGCGTGAGGTTAACCTCAGAGAGCAAAATCTCATACGGAAAAGTAATAGGAATTACACGCGTGAACTGCGACGTGGTCAGCAGCACCGTGCGTCTTAGCCCCGGACGCTTGCCCACAGTGTCAATGGAGCTGATAAAAACTGTGTGAATGTAGTCAATATACTTGTTAATCACGTGGTTATTATGCGATACCAGCACCGGAAAATAAAGCCAGCGGAAAGACTGGTATTGCTGGCGTCCGCCGCGGCTATCCGCTACCAGACGGATAGTTGAGCAAAACATATCCTGCAACAAATCGGAATTTATCCGCACCCCGTATTTGAACAACATATCGTCAATGTTCAGCTCAGTGGGGAAAGCCGGAAAAGCAAAAGCTTTGTCATAATAAATTATGCTGTCCATATCCACGTTAACTCCGTCCACGAGCCAGAGGATTTTTCCGCCCTTCATCAGATACTGGTCAATGACAAATTTATCAGCTTTGGAAAATTTCTTAGTTGGCTTGGCTATCACAATTGCGTCAAACTTATCCAGTATTCCGTATTTTCCGCCAATAACCCCGCGTTGCACATTGTAATAGTTGGCCAGAGCACGTTCAAAATCCACAACAAAAATCTCCGGTAATTCGCCGTGGCCTTCAATAAATGCCACAGTTTTTTCCTTTTTTTCTTGCAGCTTAACAAACTCGTTAACAAACTTATATTCAAGCGATTGAATGGAATTATTAATATTTTGCTGACTGGTAGGCTCAAAGTTAGGGTCTTTATTGAGCAGCACCACGCCCAGCTGCTTGGTGATTGTGCTATCGCCCTGACGATAGGTATAAGTAATTTTGGCATCCGGAAAAATCAAGAGTTTTTTCAGCTGTCCCTGAGCCATTTCCTCATATTGCAAAGGCATAAGTCCCAGGCTGGCCAGGTCTTTATACAGGCTGTTGCGTTCTTTTTCTGTCATATCCTTATCCAGAGGATTGACAAAGCGGTAAGAAAAACTCCTGCCACTGTACAGTTTCATCTCAGCCAGCAGCTCATCAATAGCCAGACGGAAGCGCTTAAACTCAATGGGCAATTCCCTGCCCGAGAGATAAACAGTTATCTCAATCTGACCTGGTAGGCTTTTCAAAACCTTTTTGGTGTATGGCGAGAGGGTAAAACGCTTATCCTGGGTTATATCCACACGCCTGTAAAAATAAAAGCTCAAAACATTAACTGCTACAAGCACAATAATAAGCAATATTGCGGACCGGATATTTTTTTTTGAAAAATCACCCATTGTTATGTTATCTTTGCTTAAAGTAAATTTCTTAACAACAGCAATAAAAATAAATTTTTTTGGCATTAATGACAATTTTAAAAAAATTACCCATTGAAAAAATACAAAAGGAAAACCGCAAAACTGTCTCCATCCGCATAACGGATAATGCCACAATCATAGTTAAAGCACCGCGATACGCCACAAAGAAAGATATAGAGACTGTTCTGCTGCAACACCTGGGCTGGATAGAAAAAGGGCTGACCCGGGCCCGGGAAAAACAAAAATGGACACAAAGCCATCAGTTCCGCCCCGGCGAAAAATTCCTTTACCTGGGCAAACTTTATCCCCTGGAAATAACACAGGCACAAAAGCCTGCACTAATTTTTGAGAATGAAAAATTTTACCTGAACCAGAAATATCAGGCACAGGCACGGGATGTATTTATAAACTGGTATAAACGTCAGGCACTTGAAAATTTCCACACACGCGCACGGATATATGCACCTCTGCTGGCTGTGGAATACCGGCGGATTAAACTTTCGTCAGCCCGCACACGCTGGGGGTCGTGCAGCAGCCAGGGGAATATCAATATCGTGTGGCGTCTGATTATGGCTCCGCAATGGGTCATTGACTATGTCATTGTGCACGAGATCACACACCTGAGATATATGAACCACTCACGCGCTTTCTGGAACACTGTGGCACAAATTTATCCGCAATACCAGCAGGCCAAACAATGGCTCAAACAATACGGACATTTCTTAAACATCTGATATTATGGAACTCATAAAAAAATATCAAGACCTCATTATCAATGACCTGAAAAACATTTATGCCGATTACACTCCGCTGGTCAAGAGCCTTTACTCTCCGGCGGAATATGCTCTGGAAGGCGGAAAAAAACTGCGCCCGGTACTCACACTGATGGCTGCCGAGGCATTCGGACAAAAAGCTGAGAAAGCTCTGCCTGCTGCCCTGGCCATAGAGATGTTTCATAACTTCACCCTTGTGCACGACGACGTTATGGACCACTCACCCATCCGCCGCGGACGCCCCACTGTATATCACAAATGGGACATCAACCAGGCTATCCTCACAGGCGACGCTATGCTATTGCTGTCCTTCCGCTTCCTGCACCTGTTTGAACCCTCTATTGCCAAACCACTACTGGAACGTCTTACCTGGGTAGGCCTGCGTGTATCCGAAGGACAACAACTGGATATGGAATTTGAAACACGCAACAACATCTCCGAAGCAGAATATTTGCAGATGATTGAGCTCAAAACAGCTGTGCTCATCGGCGTGGCACTGCAAATGGGTGCTATCGTAGCCCAGGCTACTCCTGCCGACCAGAAACAGATTTACCAGTTCGGAAAAAACATAGGGCTGGCTTTCCAGATACAGGACGATTATATGGACCTCTACGCAGACGAAAAAAAATTCGGAAAACGCATCGGAAACGACATTGTCACTAACAAAAAAACTTATCTGCTAATAAAAGCCCTGGAACGTGCCGATGACAATGACCGTCAAACACTGCTGCATCTGTTTTCCTCCACGGATATCCCGGAACAGGAAAAAATCGCACGTGTGCGTGAGATATATGCCAGCCTCGGAATACAGCAATACGTCAAGGAACAAATAGAACAAATGTATCTGCAAGCCAAAGATAACCTGAATAATATCTCAGGGCTGACAGAACAATGGAAGGAAAATTTTTCCGCCTTTGCCGACTGGCTAATGAAACGTCAAAAATAAAAACATTATGAATTACATCATTACAGGAAAAAATTACACATCCCCGCTTATCAAATCCTTTGCCGGCCAGAACGGATACAAAGTGCTGACCGAAGAGGAACTGATTAAGTCTGACATCACCTTCACCGATCAGGACAAAATCTACTGCCCGGACGAGACCACCGTGCCACACCTGCAACCACGGATGATCCCCCAGCGCTGGCATAAACTGGAAACAGTGAAAAATAAATTCCGCTGCCGCGAAATCCTCCGCCCACTCTACCCGGACTTTTATTTCCGCGAGGTATCTATCAATGAACTGGAAAATATCACACTTCCGCAAGGAAAAAAGTTCATTATCAAACCACAGAAAGGATTTTTTGGCGTGGGCATCCGCGAGATTGACGCCAACAGTGATTTGAAAAAACTCGCAGAGGAAATCCGCCAGGAAATAGCTGCTAATATCCAGACTTTCAGCCCGGAAGTGTTCACTGCCAGCGACTTCATCATTGAGGAATTTGTGCAGGGTGAGGAATATTCCTTTGACCTGTATTATAACGACCAGGGACAGCCAGTTTTTACCAATATGTGCCATCATCCACAGGCCAAGGACCCGGCCTATTTCCACGTGTTATACTATACTTCGGCCCAAATCTATAAACGTTTTTACCAGCAAGTTCACGAAATATTTACAGAGTTCAACCGCAATCTTGGCCTGCAAAATATGCCTGTCCACGCGGAATTCAAGGAACAGGACGGACGCCTCGTACCAATAGAGTTTAATGTGCCGCGTTTTGGCGGTTTCGGACTGGCTGACCTGCCCTACTATGCTTTTGGCGAAAATCCGTTCCTGCACTTTTTCCAGGGCACCAGTCCGGCCTGGCCAGAAATATTCTCCGCCCGCAAGGATAAATACTACGGCTGGGTGCTCTGCTACAACGGCAAAAACATTGACACAAGCAAGTATAAACCGGATTATGACAAAGTAAAACAGGACCTGGGCAAAGTGCTGTTTTTTGACACATTGGACTACAAGAACAACCCGGTCTTTGCCGTGGCATACGTGGAGCTAACCTCACAGGCAGAGATAGACAAAATCCTGTCGCTGGACTTTGATAAGTATTTTGTCAGGGGATAAAAAAAGCGGGCCTTCGGCCCGCTTTTTAATACTGGTAATCAAAGCTTAATGCTTGACAAACTTGGCCAATCCTATGTTGCGGTCACGGATAGTACGGATAAAGTAGGTTCCAGGTGCCAGAGATGACACATCCAGCCTAATCCTGTCGGTATTAGCAGCGTAAATGGTCTTAACAACCTGGCCCTGAACATTAAGTATCTCCATACGCACCTGTGCAACGTTCTCTGGCAATACCACATTAATAACATCCGTGGCTGGTACAGGATAAACCGTGAGTTTATCAAAGTTATATACCTGTTCCACACCAGCAGCTTGTCCAGCAGGTATAAGCGTGGTGCTAACGATATTAACCTCCGTAGCACTAACAAGATGTATGCGGATTTTAATACCTGCACCTGTGTAGTAATCCTGCATCACAACGTCATAATAGCCTGTGTCAGCATAATAGTGTGTAATTGTATCGTATGGAGTAATAACTGTCTCTTTAACAGCATCTCCAAAGTCCCACTTATACTTATCCGTTGAAGTTTTGGATATATTACGGAATTTCACACCATACCCCTTAAAACTTTTCTTGGAAGAAGGAATGGTATCCGGGAAGAACATCATTGGCTTAATACCCTGGACTATCGGCAGCTGCATTTGCATTTCATCACTACATCCGCTGGATGTAATGATATTCATAGTTACGGTAAACGTATCAGAGGATGAATAAAGATGGTCAGGGCTTGGCACTGTTGACATCTGTCCGTCTCCGAAGTCCCAGTAATAATATTCAATACTGGAGGAATCACCCGGATAGGAAATATCCTCAAAGTGTACCTGACGCGCATTAGTGCTGTCCAGCTCTACATAGAAAACAGCAGCACAGGAATCTGGATACCATACATCGTGGCCTACCCATACAGGATTAGACCAGGTAGCAGAGCATTCGTTTTGCAGAGTATCCGCAAAGGTAACAGTATAAGTCACATTATAACGTCCTGCATTAACATATTGATGTCCAACAGGTTTATCAACAGTATCCGGCGGAGTAATAGTCAAAGAACTACCATCACCGAAATTCCATGTAGCTCTGACAGGAGTAAGATCCGCCTTACGCTGAACAAATGGAACAAAGCCGTACAGATTAGGAGTTCCTTTTACTCTGGTTACCATAAAATCAGCATAGCAATCGGCACCAATAGAATTAAACATATTCTCTATGCACAAATCAACCGGATTGGAAAGCATACTCATTCCATTAGTCATAACAACTTTTGCCCTAACCTGCAAACATGTATCCATAGCCGGGAAAGTATAAACCAGCTCGGGTTTCTTTGTAGCAATAGTATCAAAAGTCAGATACCAAACAAAATAATCAATCTTGTCTATAGAAATATTCTTAGGCATGGCAAAGAACTTAAATGTATTGAAGTTCTGCCAATCAGGTTTAAATCCCAGCATCAAATTGGGTTTCATAGGCGTGAGACTTGGAGGACACTGAACCGAGAAATCTTTTGTATACAGATAATTATCAAAGTTAAAGACAGCACTGTCTGTATAAACATTTCCGCATTTATCCTCTACTGTCCAATAAATAGAAGAGGGGCGTTCTGGGACAGGGAGCGAAACAGAGTAAAAGCCTTCAGCGTCACTCACTGTTGCTATTTGCATAGTATCCCCCTCTGTAGTATCAATCATCATAACCTGTACCAGCTGGTCGGATACAAGCCTATTCTGATTATCCTTAATAACCCCGACAAATGAAACAACCGTATCAGGTTTTGGGCCAGGACAGCCCATCACATAATCATTTGTATAGTGATGTACATTCTGGTCAAATGGTACTGTATCCAACAAAACATTACCACAGCCGTCAATCAGCTTAATGCCAATCAAATCAGTAAATATCGCATCCTGGACTACCAGTTTGTAATAACCCTGCATATCAGTGGTCGCAATTATATATTCAGTAGTATCCCTCAGATTCATTCCTTTAACCTTAACCCCAGGGAGAGGATGTCCGCTTGTATCACGCACAACACCATTCCATACATATTCTATAGGATCAGGATTTTGAACAACAAAATCTACACTATCATAAACAAAATTCTGTGCGTCGTATTCAACAATTTTAGAATAAACATTATCACCGTAATCTTGCAAGAATACCTTAACCGGAGCAGGATCAGCCGGCGGATTATACAATTTAAGCTCATAATATCCAAACTCATTAGTCTCGGTAGAAGGCGGGCCATCGAACATTGGCTTATTTGGCTGATAATATTCTACAGAGACAGTGATACCTTTTGCAGGTTTTCCATTTTTACCTTTAACAAAACCTTTGAAAGTGATATATTCAGGCAGTGCAGGGCCATTACACTGGACAACAGTATCTTTGGACAAACTAGAATTGCCAAAAGTATATAACAGTGTATCTTGATAAATATTCCCACATCCATCCTTAAATGTCAGGAAAACGCTATCCGTATTCTGCTGTGGTACAGGTAATAACAAATCATATAATCCGTATTGCCCTGTATGAGCAGTCACAATATGATCTGGACTCGTACCCATATAACCACTAACTTCAATATTAGCAGCATCACCTCCACTACTCAGACCAACATAACCATTAACATCAATGGACGAAACCGGATTACAGCCAGAGAAAGGCATAATAACATCTGCATTAAGATTATAGCTTCCACCATCGTAATAAACAACAGTATGAGGTGTTTCCATAGCACCGCCACAATCTGCTACAACACTAACATAAAAGCTGTCCAGAGTAGATGGGACAGGCAAATCCATAGCATAATGTCCATAATAATCAGTATTGGCAAAGTAAACCTTTGATGAAGCAAAAGATTTAATACTCACAGAAATACCATCCTGAGGAATAGGATTATTCTGTGTATCGCGTACTACACCTTCTATGTGAAGACGCTTACCAATTCCGCATCCTACAATCAAATCATGTATAATAGGTGGTCCATAATGTACCACAACAGTATCAGAATATAAATCAGAACATTTATCCATAGCCTGAAGAATAATCACACTATCATCAGGAGATGCCAAATTTAAATTTAATTCATAATCACCATTCATTCCCGCCATGTCATATCCCATATCCGGATAAGCAAAATACCTGACCATTACGTTGGGAACGGGCAGGCCGAGAGTATCCAAAACACGACCTCTGATAGTAATTTCTATAGGCGGAGGACAGGCAATAGTCAACGGATTAAATGTAACACTGGTCATACCCGTGTTATAAGCCACTGTATCAGTATATTCCGTATAACACCCATCAGTAAAGCTAACAATAAGACTATCAGTAGAATAAGCACTAGGACGTATAACAGCACTATAAGAACCATTAACAACATAAGCATTTACAGCAGGAGTATCTGTAAGGTAATGTATAAATACCATTCCTCCGGTAACAGGGTTTCCCAGGGTGTCGTAGACAGTACCCTGTACTGTGACCTGGGAAAAGCCAGTTATGGTAAAACCGATAAAAAAGAGAAAAAATAATAATCGTTTCATGACATTTTGGTTTTATATTTGAGGCTGAAATTTATTTAGGAAATCTCTTACTTTTTTTTAACTTTATCAAGTAGAATAGGTCAACGACTTTGATTTTTTGACAAAAAGATAAAATTTTTTTACGTTATGAATTTCAGGAAAATATACATATTGCTGGCATTATTTTTTATTGCTCTCTCTGCATATCCCTCACCAAATGATAGTCTTAAACAAGAACTTGAAAACAAGCAGGGTATTGCAAAACTAAAGGTCTATGACCAATTAATCTCTTATTATATAGACCACCAGAAAGCTGATTCGGCTGCATTATATGCACGAAAATCTCTTGCTCTGGCAGAAAAATTAAAAATTGATACAACAATAATTAAGGACTACAGCTATCTTTTTGAACTCTCTGCTTCTCCAGAAGAAGCTAAAAAATTATTTAATTCTGCCTTAACTTATTACGCAAAACATAATGACAGCATAAAAGGACTTATATATTTCAAATATGGAGATGCTCTGCTAAATTACAACCAATACATAGAAGCAATAGATAATTACAAAAATTCTCTTAAATATTTTTCCAAAGATTCCTTAAAGGCCCAGGTATATTTATCTATAGGCTATGCATATAAAAATATAGGCAATCTGGATTCAGCAATTACATATTATCAAAAAGCCCTCAAAATAGTTGAAAATAAATTACATAATATAGAATTAACCGCCTCGCTTCTGAACAACATAGCCCTGGTACACAAACAATTAGAGAACTATGATATAGCACTTCAATATTTCAAACAGATTATTGAAAAAACTGGAGAAATTAAAGATAGCATTAAAAGAAAAAATTTCCAGGCACGTACTTATCTTAATATGGCATTGGTAGAAAATCTTGCTGGAAAACACCAGGAAGCCCTACAACACAGCCTAAAAGCCAAGGCACTATTCCAGAGCCTCAAAAGTGAATTTATAGTATATGCTTTCCGTAATGCTGCCCTATCTTATATAGATCTACACGAATATGAAAAAGCCATACAATATCTGGACTCAGTTCTTAACAGAGCTGGAGAAAATTACCGTTTAATTGGCAACACTTATTACCTTATGGCAAAAGCCGAGCTGGAAAAAGCCAAAGACCATAAGGACATCAATGCCTACTATAAAGCTATTAATTTTGGGAACAAAGCCCTGGATATATTAAAACAAACAAGATCTATTTACCTTGAAAACAAAACTTACGGAATACTTTATCAGGCTTACGCAGCAGTAGGAAATTATAAAAAAGCTTTTGAGGCTGCTGTCAATTACATAAAAACCAATGAAATAATATTCAACGAAGAAAAGACCAAGGCCATTCAGGAAATGGAGACTAAATACCAGGCCGAAAAGAAACAACAAGAAATTGAAAAACAGCGACTTATAATAGAAAAACAGACGGTTGAGGTCAAGCGCCAGCGTATGCAACGGAATGCACTTATAGCTATTGTATTCTTAATGGCAGCCCTGGCTTATGTTGCTTTCCGCAGCTACCAGCAGAAGAAACGTGATAATATGATTATCCAGCAAAAAAATAAAGAACTGGAACAGGCATACGAAGAAATACGGGTACAAAGAGACCAGCTGCAGGAACAAAAAGACAAAATCCAATACCTGCTTACGCAATTGCAGGATAGTATCCACTACGCCGAACGCATACAGAATGCAGCCATGCCAGCCCGGGAGATGTTTGACCGTTGGTTTGACGAATATTTCATATTTTTCCGCCCGCGCGAGATAGTCAGCGGCGACTTCTACTGGGCAAAACTTATCCGTGGACGTTATCTGGCCTTTACTGTGGCTGACTGCACAGGTCATGGCGTACCTGGCGCTTTTGTTAGTATGCTGGGGATATCTCTGCTTAACGAAATAACCCAACGTAGTGAAATAATCACAGCCAGCCAGGTGCTGGAAGAAATGCGCAAAGCTATCAAAGAATCGCTAAAACAAAGTCATGCTTTTGAAGACAGCAAGGACGGAATGGACATTGCTTTTTGCGTATATGACAAACAGACCAAACAGCTGCAATTCGCAGGTGCTAATAATCCATTGTATTTTATCCGCAATGGAGAGCTTACTGTTTATCAAGCTGTTAAAAATCCTGTTGCTATTTATATCCGCGAAAAACCCTTTAAGACACATTATATAGATATACAACCCGGGGACACCATTTACCTTTCCTCTGATGGTTTCTACGACCAGCCAGGAGGCGCAGAAGGAAAAAAATATATGCGCAAACGCTTTAAAGAATTCCTGTTAAAAATATGGAACATGCCAATGAATGATCAGGAAAAAATCTTTGAGCAAGAATTTGAACAGTGGAAAAATGGCTATAAACAAATAGATGACGTATGTGTAATGGGCGTTAGGTTTGAAAGTTGAGTTATTTGATTATTTTTGTTACATTACCAGCAAACAGAAAAAACACCAAAATGGCACTGTTTAAACTACCATCACATTACGTATTTGACTACAAACCCATTTATTACGACCCCAATAAAGAAAGACGCGAGGCTGTGCGTCAGCAGGTCAGGAAAGAATTAGGCAAAGAGAGCGATCCTAATGCTTACCGTTACAGTATAAAATTCCGTTCCCAGGCCTACTACCATAAACGCATTAAACGTGGACAAAACACACGACTGGCTGTAATACTCATTTTACTTTTAGCAATAAGTTATTTAATTTTGTATTCCGACGTATTGCAAAATTTACTGGAAAAAATTGTTAAATAATAATGCCCGACGTAATAAAAATCCTGCCCGAAAGCCTGATTAACAAAATTGCAGCCGGTGAAGTTGTCCAGCGTCCTTCGTCCGTGGTAAAGGAGCTGGTGGAAAATTCCATTGACGCACAGGCTGATGATATTACCATAAATATCCAGGAGGCGGGTAAAAGTCTCATTCAGGTCATAGACAACGGCGTGGGTATGAGCGCCACAGATGCCCGTCTGGCCTTTGAGCGCCATGCCACTTCCAAAATTTCATCTACCGAGGATTTGTTCCATATCCAGACCAAAGGCTTCCGTGGAGAGGCGCTGGCATCAATAGCTTCCGTGGCACAGGTGGAACTGCGCACACGGCGCAAGCAAGACCAGATTGGTACGCGCGTAGTTATAGAAGGTGGAAAATTTATCCTTCAGGAGCCTGTCAGCTGCCCCTCTGGAGCAAACTTTCAGGTAAAAAATCTGTTTTTCAATGTTCCGGCACGACGCAAATTCCTTAAGTCCGAACAGACAGAATTCAAACACATTCTCACAGAATTTTACCGCATAGCTATTCCACATCCCGACGTTAAATTCTCATTATATCACAACAAGCAGATTATTTATAAACTGGAAAAAAGCAGCAGCCTGAAAGAGCGTATTGTTAACCTCTTTGAAAAAACATACAATAAATATCTCATTCCCATAGACACCAATGCAGGCTTTATCAGGATATACGGATATATTGGCACCCCGGAATCAGCACGAAAAAAATACGCCGACCAATATTTCTTTGTCAATAACCGCTATTTCCGCAGTTCATATTTGCACCGTGCCGTAATGAAGGCCTATGAAAAGGTGATCTCCCCGGAGCTCAAGCCTATTTATTTTATTTTCTTTGAGATAGACCCTTCGCGCATTGATGTAAACATCCACCCTACTAAAATAGAAGTTAATTTCCAGGATGCCGACTCTGTATATCAACTGCTCATTGCTGCCATAAAAAAAGCTCTGGCACAATACGGAGTAATCCCTATGCTTGACTTTGAGGCAGAGGCTTTTATGAACAAAAATTCGGATAACTCCGACCTGGATGCAATTCCTTTTATGGAAGAAGACATCCTTGGAGATTACAACCCCTTTGATTATCAGGAAGAAATCCCGGATGAAAGTAAAGATAATCCGTCAACCTCATTTGCCGGAAGTAGAAAAGACAGAATTCCATCCAACTGGCAGGATTTGTTCATAGAAAATATGAAAGAAGAAGAATTACCCGAAGAAAAAAACAATATATCCACTCCAGCGCCCTCATCCAGCTTCATCAGTTTTAAAGGCAAATACATCATCACTCCGTTAAAAAGCGGACTGGCAATAATTAATATCAAACGCGCTTACGAAACAATTTTTTTTGAACAATTCTTACAACAACTATCAGATAATCAATTACATTCCCAGCAAACTTTATATCCAATAAAAATCACTCTAACACACCGCCAGCTACAGTCATTTTTTGCACTAAAAGCCCAATTTGAGGCAATAGGATATGTCTTTGAACGTATATCCGAGACATCCTTCAATATCGTAGGCATACCATCTTTTATGGAATTACAGGAAGCCCAGGAAATATTGATGAACATCCTTAACGACCCTGATGCTGAAAGCCTCAATATCTATGAGACAACCCTTGAGAATCTGGCAGCGCTTATGGCACGGACAAAAGCCGGGTTGCAAAAATCCAACCTCTCGCTCTCGGAAATGGAAACCCTGGTCAACAGACTGTTTGCCTCACCTTCACCAAATTATTCTCCAGGCGGAAAAAAGAATTTCCACATACTCAAAATTGAAGAAATAGATAAATTTTTCAGCTAATGCTAAAAGGAATTAAACTCATAATCTTTGATTTTGATGGGACCATAGCAGATTCCTTAATCAAAGGAATAGAAATTACAAACAAAATTGCCAGACAACTAAACATACGGACAATCAAAGAAGAGGAAATTGAACACCTGCGCAATCTAACACCTTACGAACTTATTAAATACATGGGCATACCCCTGTTTAAAATTCCAGTATTGGTAGCCCGCTATCATAAGGAAACCAACGAAATTATAGATACGCTCAAACCTTATCCTGGCATGCCAGAAGTAATTAACACTCTGGCAGAAAAATACACCCTGGGGATATTAAGCTCCAATAGTGAGGAAAACATCAATAAATTCCTGCAAAACAATAATTTAGACAAAAAATTTAGTTTTGTATCCTCCCAGCCCAGCCTTTTTGGCAAAAGTGCCAGCCTGAAGAGAATTATGCGTCTGCATAACCTCAAGCCAGAAGAAATTATCTACATAGGTGACGAGGTCAGAGACATACAATCAGCCCAAAAAGCAAGAATAAAAATTATTTCAGTAACATGGGGCGGTAATTCCCGCAGGCTGTTGGAACAATTCCAGCCTGACTATCTGGCCGACGAACCAGAAGATATTTTATCCATCCTTATGTAAAAACAAATTTTTCCGCACAAGCATAGAGGCCCCTATAACCGAAGGCAAAGCAACATTCACAGTCCACAGCACAAGTCCGCTTAATATCACTCCGGCCAGATTATCCGTCAGAGGCGCAAAAAACAGAATCATGGCCGAAGAACGCAAGCCCAAATCCACAAAGGCATTAAGCGGTAATAAATAGGAAATCAAATAAGACAGAGCAATTATCGCTACCGAAGTGCTTAAATCTACTCCCACGGAAAAAAATCTCAATAACAATACATATTGTCCCACAAAAACGCAATAACGTAAAATACTCAATACCAACACTTTTAGAAACAAGCTTACACGTGAGGCATTCAAATAAAAGGCCTGTAAAAAACGTGCCTGCCATAGCCATAATATCAGCAATAACAAAATCATAGCAATAACTACAGCAAGGATAACCAGACGTATGTCAGAAAGCCTAATATATACGGATCCAGCAACTCCGGCTATCACAGTGACAACTTGCTGGGTTAATCCTCCTATGGATGTAAGAGCCAGGCTCTGTTTCTTATCCGTCAAATCTGCTGTCCGGCCATACCACTCGCCCACACGTGCCGGAGTAATTATCCCAAAAGGTAAACCCTCAATCACCCTCCGCAGAGCACCAGTCAAAGAAAACCGGTGCACCCCGCCCATTAACATACGCCATTTATACGCCTCCAATAGCCAATTAAGTGGCACTAACAGAAGCACATAGATAAAATAAAAATAAGAAGACAAAGAAACAGACTTATCCTGATAAGTCAAGCTGCTGGATAATTTCCATACAATCACAACCAGGCTCAAAACAGCCACAGAAATATTCAATACTGTTAAAAATTTTTTATTTGACAAAAACTTAAGCCGCATATATTAACTTTGTCCGTCCAAATAAAAGCATAAGATAGTGAAAGCCATAGACGAAATTAAAAGTTTATATCAAGACGGACAAAAACTTCCGGTTTACGAAGAATTTTACACTCTTCAGGGCGAAGGATTTAATATGGGGCTACCAGCTTATTTCATCCGCATATCAGGCTGTAGCGTAGGCTGTCCGTGGTGTGACAGCAAGGGATCCTGGCGTCCTTATCCTCACCAATTAAAAGATATCCACGAAATTATCACAAAAGCTGCGGCCACTCCGGCACAGTCGCTGCTGGTCACAGGTGGCGAGCCCTTTAATTACAATCTGGAACCACTGACAACACTTGCCCACAAAAACAATTTAAAAACTTATGTAGAGACAACAGGAACAGAACCTATAACCGGCCAATGGGACTGGATTTGCGTATCGCCCAAACCATATCGTCCTTCCCGCCAGGATAGCCTTTTACTGGCCAATGAGCTAAAAATTATAATCTACGAAGAAAAAGACTTCCTTCTGGCTGAGGAATATGCCGAAAAAGTCCGGCCAGGAACCAAACTATATCTACAGGCAGAATGGATCCGCAAAGAACTGATGTATCCGCGCATAGTGGAATACATCAAAACAAATCCCCAGTGGCGTCTGTCAATACAAGCCCATAAGTATCTTGGAATACCGTAATTTTTTTGAAAAAAATTTAATAAAAAAACTTCTAAATTATATATTTGCTAAAAACCTGAAAAATTTATTTCTCCTATGAAGGCAACAATAATTTCTCCAGAAGAAACTCTCTTTGAAGGAGACATCCATCTTATCCAGGTACCTGGCACCAAAGGATCCTTTGAAGTGCTGGAAAACCACGCCCCTATAATTTCCACACTGGACAAAGGACAAATACGTGTGGTTACCAAAGACGGACAGGAACTCAACTTTGACATAGAAAGCGGCTTTATAGAGGTAAATGACAACACAGTTAATGTCCTGGTAATGTAAGTATTATGAAGCTTTCTTCTGAAGAGATACAAAACAAAATCTTGCAGTCATACAAGGAAATTCAGGAACTAATTACAGCGAAAAAGGAAGATATTTTCACAGATAAAATCTCCCTGCGGGCGCTTGAACGCCTGACAGGTATTTTTACTGTTAACGTCAAGAGGCTCAAAAAGCTACATCCCGAATGGGATATTCCTCATTACAAAACCATCTTGAAAGTAAAAAAACAAATATTGTGGGATTGCTCGGATCTCAAACCTTCATACTGGCAACACTTGCTTGAGACAGTCCTGCCGGCAATCCATAAATTCCTCTCCGAGAAACAAAATACTCCATAAAATGAAAAACAAATTAACACTCGTCACTCTTTTATCTCTGCTGTTTGCGTCCTTGCAAGCACAAGTAAGTTTTAACCAATGGTTTGAACATAAAACTTTACGGATTGATTATATCCTTTCAGTAAAAGCAGATACCATAATTGCCTCTCTGGAACAACTAAAAGAGGAAGGTCCATGGGCTGGCACAATATCACATCTTATTGACCCGTTCAATTACGGCAATTACCGGATAGCTGTGTATGATTCGGCCACCAATAAGCTAATCTATACAAATGGCTACTCCGCTCTATCAAACGAATATCAATCCACACCTGAGGCAAAAAAATATTTCAAGACATTTTACGAATCTGTTAACATTCCTTATCCGAAAAAAACTGTAAAATTCATTCTATATCAGCGGGATAAGCACATGAATTTACATACATTACTGGAAAGATACATTAACCCCAAGGATATTTTTATTTCCAGGGAAAAAACTCTTTACCATGCACATAACCTTATAATAAACGGAGACATAAACCACAAAGTGGACCTGGTCATCATAGGTGATGGATATACTGAAAACCAAGAACAGGAATTTGAAAAGGATGCAGAATATTTTATCAAGGCACTTTTCAGCTATGAGCCTTTCAAAACTTATAAAGATTATTTCAATGTGCGGACTGTTTTTGTGCCTTCGCCCGACAGCGGAACCGATATCCCCGGACAAAACGTATGGCGGAATACTGTTCTGAACTCACATTTTTACACTTTTGGCATTGAACGCTATCTGACCACAGAAGATTATAAAACTGTTAAAGACATTGCTGCAGCCGCTCCTTACGACCAGATTATCGTCCTTGTAAACACGGATAAATATGGCGGAGGAGGTTTTTACAACTATATCAATCTCACTGCTGCAAAAAATCCTCTGGCCGACAGGGTATTTGTTCACGAATTCGGACATGCTTTTGCCGGACTGGCTGATGAATACTGGACTTCGGATGTAGCTGTGGAAGATTACTATGACACCACCAAAGAGCCATGGGAACCCAATATCACTACCCTGGTTAACTTTGATAGCAAATGGAAGGATATGGTGGCAGATACAGTTCCCATCCCCACACCATCTACCCCGGAATATAAAAACGTGGTAGGTGCTTTTGAAGGTGGAGGATATGTTCCAAAAGGCATTTATCGTCCTATGCAAAACTGTCTCATGCGTTCTCTGAGCTGGCCATTCTGTAAGGTATGCCAGCGTAGTATAGAACAAATAATCAAATACTACAGCGAATAAAAAATTTTTTTCATATATTTACGTTGAAATAAAAACATAAAATCCGGAAACAATGAAAAAATTGATTATAGCACTGTTTTTACTCGCTTTTATTGCTATCACTGCAAGCTCATGCTGGACCAGCAAAAAACCATGCCCGGCATATTACAGCTCCACCCAAACTACACAAACAATTAATGTCAATACTGCCAAATAAAAAATCTTTTTTTTGGCTATCTTTAAGGACAAAATATAGCTGTGGGCTATATTTTGTCCTTTTTTATATTCAAAAAACATTGATATGAAAAAAATCACCTTTATTATAACTCTGGCCTATCTATTTTTATTTCTTAATGATTTACAATCACAACCCCTGAGAGAACAAAGATATTTCCTGGACTTTATGTCAATAGGGGCACGGATAAACACCAATGGCTGGGGCATAAATTACCGCAGAGGCTACTACGTGAACCGCTATTACCGTTATTTTTATGAGGCGGAATTCACTTCAATGAAAGACCCACGCAGCATAAAATTTTCCAATCCTTATTTCATCACACCAGAAAACATTTATTTCGGAAAAATAAATTCCTGCTTTGACATAAGATTTGGCTATGGCAGACAACATATAATTGTAGAAAAACAAGACCAGGGCAGTCTTGAAATCCGTCTAATTACTGTAGTTGGGGGGACAATAGGCTTTATGAAGCCTGTTTATTATCACGTAATAGATCAAACGGGATCCTATACTTATTACACTAAATTCACACAAGACCTTCTGCTTCAGCAAATTCTGGAGATGGCGCCATTTTATCGCGGGCTGGAAGAAATGAAATTTAACCCTGGAGGCTTTGCAAAGATTGGCATAAGTTTTGAGCATTCCAAAAACAGAAACGGTCTGAGTGCTCTGGAACTGGGAACAAGTTTGACGGCTTACCTGCTGCCTATGAAAATGATTTATGGAGAAAGAGGAAACAATATCCTATGGAACTTATACATTGATTACCGTTTTGGGAAATTTTTCCCGACCAGCACCAGACGCAAAGAAAAATTAAAAAAACAAGAACTTTAAAAATCAGTAACCATGCTTTTAGTAATTTCTCCAGCAAAAAAACTTGACTTTGAAACCAAGCCTGTCATAGAAAAATATACACAGCCACAATTGCTTGACCATTCTAAAATCCTCGTTGATATACTCAAACAAAAATCCATAGAAGATTTAATTAAATTACTGAATATCAGTTATGGGCTGGCAGAGATGAATCTGGAACGTTTCCGCCAGTGGCAACCTCCTTTTACTCCAGAAAATGCTAAGCAAGCCATCCTTGCTTTTAATGGGGATGTTTACGAAGGTCTCAAAGCCACAGATTTTTCGTCAGAAGATTTTGATTTTGCACAGGATCATCTGCGCATTTTATCCGGATTATACGGTGTTCTCAGGCCGCTTGATCTGATACAACCCTACCGTCTTCCTATGGGGACCAAACTGGTCAATCCCAGAGGAAAAAATCTTTATATGTTCTGGGGTGACATCATCACCGAGGCTCTCAATGCAGCCCTGGAAAAAATCAATTCCCAATATCTTATTAATCTGGCCTCAAACGAATATTTCAAAGCTGTTAATCCCGAAAAACTCAACGCCCGCATCATCACCCCGGTATTCAAGGAAAACAAAAATGGAACCCTGCGCGTGATAAGTTTTTACGCCAAAAAAGCCAGGGGGCTGATGTCCAGGTTTGTCATAAAAAATAAAATCACCTCTCCTGAGGATCTTAAGAATTTTGACCTTGACAGATATAAATTTTCTCCTGAACAATCTTCGGAAACACGGCTGGTTTTTGTGCGATAAATTTTTATTTGTAACTTTGAGGTAGATAAAAACAATGCAAGCATGGACAGAGTCTATATACAGGCAGGGGAATCCACTCCGGGCTTTAATCTTGACCCAGAAAAAGGCGAAATAACCTTATGGGGTCAGGCCTGCCCTGAAGATGCTTTTGAGTTTTACCAGCCAATAATAGATAAACTCAAGCAATACCTTGAGAGTAATCCTGAAAAAGTGGATTTTATTTTCAATATTAATTATTACAACACTGCCTCTTCCAAAATAATTGTCTCCATACTGCAATTACTGGAAAAAGCCCGGCGTAATGACGTGAATGTCAGAATAATCTGGTATTACGACCCGGATGACGAAGATATGATGATTGCCGGAGAAGATTTTAGTGAAATTGTTGATGTTCCGTTTGAATTGAAGCCTCTGGAAAATGAATAAAATTGTCTTTACCGAAAAAATCGGGAAAGATATTGCCATTATTATTGCCTTGAGCCTGCTGCTCAGTGGTATTTTGAATTTTTTCTTTGCAATAAATTTCCGCCAAGGACAGATAATCAGCAAACAAATACAGCCTCAACGTTTTGGGTATTATGCAGTAAAAGCTGACGACGGCAGAAGAGTTGCAGGTCTCCTATTGGCAGGTATGCCCGGAGATACAATATACATCTACCAGGCAATACCCTATTGCAACTCCCGTAATATTTCCGGATATTTTTCCAATCTTTTTATGATAGAGCTACTTAAAAATGCCACCTCCTCGCCTGACAAACTCCCTGTCTCATTTAATTTTATGAGCTATACCCAATACTATCGTCTGAAAAATAAAATACTTATAAAACCAGTGGCTCTTCCGCCTTATTTTGCCGATACCACAATCTATCCATATAACGAAAATATTCCATGGAATAGAGATAATTTCGGCCGGCTTATTATTCCGCACAAAGGAATGCATCTTAAACTGAACCAATACACCTACGAACTTTACTCACCAATGATTGAGAAATATGAAGGCAAAAAAATTATATTCAGAAATAACAAATTTTTCATAAAAAATAAACAGGTGAAATATTACACATTCCGCCACGACTATTATTTCTTTCTTAATACTAACCTGCACATACCTTATGACAGCCGCAGCTGGGGGCCTCTGCCCAGAAAACGCATCATAGGCAAAATAATAACTCCTACCCCTACACAAACAGCGATGCTTATGTATATTAAATAAAACTTCAATACCATGAAAGCTAAAATTGTTATTTTCTTAATCTTTGCCTTTGGCTTATTAAATGCCCAGAACGAAGGATTGATCAACTATTACCCCGACAGCTACACAGTAGCCAGAGAAAATTTCCGTAAAAAAGCAACGGAAATACAACAGCAATATCCTTCAGCCCAGTTTCTAACACTCAAAATCCCCAGTAAGATAGATACAGACCTTACTCTGGATATACTGTACATTCCACCTAAAAACAAACAACGTCTTATAATCATCAGCTCAGGGGTACACGGCGTTGAAGGCTTCACAGGATCCGCTATACAACTAATGATAATGGACAGATACCTGAACGATACCCTCCTGCAAAACACAGGCTTTCTCTTTCTGCATGCACTTAATCCTTATGGCTATAAATACCTGCGCCGTGTAACGGAAAATAATGTTGATCTTAACCGCAACAGCACAACCATTGATACCATTTATAACATAGTAAACAAGGGGTATGCCCAGATTTACGATTTTATCAACCCCACAGGAGAGGTCAATTTGCACTCATGTCTTCATGCCTGCTTTTTCCTGAGGGCACTGAACGTGGTACGCAAAAACTCCATACCTGTGCTGCGTCAGGCTATACTACAAGGACAATATCAATACCCTGATGGTCTATATTACGGAGGAAAAGCCCCTGAGCCACAAATAAAAATGCTTACCCCAATACTGGACACAACAATTAAGCCTTACAAACTTGTTATGGAAATAGACCTGCATACTGGCTACGGAAAGAGAGGCATGCTACACCTGTTTCCCAATCCTTTGCCAAAGGATAAACGAACACTGGTAGAAAACGTCTTCCAGGGATACCATATTGACTGGGGTGATGAAAAAGATTTTTACACAACTACCGGAGATTTTATTGACTACATTGGTCAGATTGCCCACAACAAAAAATATATCCCTATGACATTTGAATACGGAACAATGAATTCACAAACCACCATTGGATCCATAAAATCCCTGCACATCATGATTATGGAAAATCAAGGTTTCCATTATGGATACAAACACCGCCGGGATTCTATCCGCGTTATGCATAAATTCATAGAAATGTATTACCCTTCCTCGGAAAAATGGAAACGTCAGGTGATGAACGAAACCATACAGATGTTTGGTAGAGTAATACCCCGTTTTGTCAATTATCCACTGAATTAACAACAATCAAAAAACGCCGGCCTCCTGAGAGGTCGGCGTTTTTATTATATTCAGTTTAAAACAGGCTTAGCTGCGTGGATAGCGGATAGCTGCCTGAGCTGCTGCCAGACGTGCTATTGGTACACGGAATGGAGAGCAGCTAACGTAATTCAGACCTATAATGTGGCAGAATTCCACAGAGCTGGGCTCACCGCCGTGCTCACCACATATACCGAGCTTGATATTCGGATTTACGCTACGTCCTTTTTCAACAGCCATTTTAACGAGCTGGCCTACTCCTTTGCGGTCAAGTACCTGGAATGGGTCATGTTCCAGGATACCCTTTTCAAGGTATATTGGCAAGAATTTGGCAACGTCGTCACGACTGAAGCCATAGGTCATCTGGGTCAGGTCATTTGTACCAAATGAGAAGAAATCTGCAACTTTACCAATCTCATCAGCAGTAACAGCAGCACGTGGAATCTCAATCATTGTACCGATTTTGAACTCAATGCGCTGTCCTTTTTCTTCAAAGACCTTTTCTGCTGTTTTCTCTATAATTTCACGCTGAAGCTGTAGTTCCTTATCAGTACCAACCAGGGGTACCATTATCTCAGGTTTGGCATCCACGCCTTCGGCTTTGAGATCCAGTGCAGCTTCCAGGATAGCACGTACCTGCATCTCGGTAATTTCCGGATAAGTATTACCCAGACGGCATCCGCGATGACCAAGCATTGGGTTGAGCTCGTGCAGTTCCTCAACCTTTTCCTTGATTTTTTCTACTGACACGCCCATTTCCCGGGCTACTTCCTGCTGAGCTTCCTCGTCCTGTGGCAGGAACTCGTGCAATGGTGGGTCAAGCAGACGAACAGTTACTGGCAGCCCTTCCATTATACGGAAAATAGCCTTGAAGTCTTCCTTCTGGTATGGCAGAAGTTTATCCAGAGCCTTACGGCGTTCTTCCTCGGTTTCGGCCAGGATCATCTCACGCATATGCTTAATACGTTCTCCTTCAAAGAACATATGCTCTGTACGTGCCAGACCAATACCTTCGGCACCAAACTTACGGGCAGTAGCACTATCACGTTCGGTTTCGGCATTAGTACGCACGCCCAATACACGGTATTTATCAGCCAATTCCATCAGACGTCCGAAGTATCCACTTATTTCAGGTTCCTTAGTCTGCAATTTACCGAGGAAAACTTCTCCGGTAGTACCGTTTAGAGATATCCAGTCGCCTTCCTTGACAATAGTATCTCCAACTTTGAACTGGCGGTTGTCATAATCAACCTCAATTTCACCTGCACCAACAACAGCGCACTTACCCATACCACGGGCAACAACAGCAGCGTGAGAAGTCATACCACCACGGGCAGTAAGTATACCCTGAGCAGCATTCATACCTTCAATATCCTCTGGGGAAGTTTCCAGACGAACGAGGATAACTTTTTCACCTTTTGCAGCCCACTGAGCTGCTTCATCAGCAAAGAATACCACGCGGCCAGTAGCAGCACCAGGAGAAGCTGGCAGACCTTTAGTCAGCAGACGTCCTTCCTTGCGGGCTTTTTCAACATCCTCCTGAACAAAAACAGGATGGAGTAGTTCATTTATCTTGTTGGGTTCAACACGCA